>NZ_VJZE01000443.1 GCF_009377205.1 Streptomyces phyllanthi | reverse complement strand
GAGGACTGCAGGGCGGCCGGGCTGGGAACGCCCCTGACGGTGCCGTCGGGGTTCAGGAAGGCCGGGTCGCCGCCGGGGACCATGCCCAGTTCGCGGGCGCGGCGCTGGAGGGCGTCGGGGGCCGAGTAGGCGTCCACGTCCCGCTGGAGCGCCTGCTCCTCGTCGGTGAGGCTCTTCGTCTCCTCCTTGAGGTCGTCGAGCCTGAACGAGCCTTCGCTGAGCGCGGAGTTCAGTACGAGCAGGCCGATCAGTCCGCCGCCCAGGAGGGTCACGACGAGGAGGACGAAGGGGGTGCGGGCGGCCTGGCCCGGTCCCGGGCCCGTGGGGAAGAGCCGTGCGAGCCGGGCGGCCCGCCCCTTCAGTTCGGGTTTCTTGCTCACGCACCCTCCTCGCGGGTCACCACCGGCGTCGCGAGTCCGGTCGTACGGCTCACGCGCCCCTCCTCCTCGTACGACTCACTCACTGTCCTCGCGGATGCGCTCAACCCCCCGCAGCCGTGCGGGAGCCGCTCGCCGGTTCTCCGCGATCTCCTCCTCGGTGGGAAGTTCGGCACCGCGGGTGAGCAGCTTGAGCCGGGGCTGGTAGCGCTCGGGCACGATGGGGAGCCCGGGGGGCGCGGTGGAGGTGGCTCCGGCCGTGAACACCTGCTTGACCAGCCGGTCTTCGAGCGAGTGATACGACAGGACGGCGATCCGGCCACCGACGGCCAGCGCCTTCACGGCTGCGGGAACCGCCCGCTCCAGGACGGCGAGTTCGCCGTTGACCTCGATGCGCAGCGCCTGGAAGGTGCGCTTGGCGGGGTTGCCGCCGGTGCGCTTGGCGGCCTGCGGCAGAGCGTCACGGATCAGCTCGACGAGCCGCGCGCTGTTGTCGAAGGGCTCCTTCTCGCGCTCGCGCACGACCGCGGCGACGATCCGCTTGGCCTGCTTCTCCTCGCCGTACGCCCGCAGGATCCGCACCAGTTCACCGGCCGGGTAGGTGTTGAGCACCTCGGCCGCGCTGATGCCGGTGGACTGGTCCATGCGCATGTCGAGCGGAGCGTCCTGGGCGTACGCGAAGCCACGCTCGGCCTCGTCGAGTTGCATGGACGAGACGCCGAGGTCGAACAGGACGCCCTGCACGCGCGCGATGCCGAGGCGGTCGAGTACGTCGGGGAGTTCGTCGTAGACGGCGTGCACCAGGGTGGCGCGCTCGCCGAAGGGCGCGAGCCGCTCCCCGGCCAGGCGCAGCGCCTCCTTGTCGCGGTCGAGAGCGACGAGCCGGGCCTCGGGGAACCGGGTGAGCAGGGCCTCACTGTGGCCGCCGAGACCCAGAGTGCAGTCGACCACGACGGCACCGGGCTCCGTGAGGGCCGGGGCCAGCATGTCCAGACATCGCTGGAGCATGACGGGAACGTGGCGGCTGTTGGTCAAGGGGCCCTCTCAGGTCCGGCGCGGCCGTACGCACCGCCGGGTCCCCGTCCTCCCCCGGCGGACGCCGGAGGCCGCCCCCGGTGCGGGGGAGGCCCGCCGGCGCCGGAAGTGTCAGCCGACCGGGAGCGGGGGGAGGCCGAGCCGTACGTACGCGCCGCGCACACGGGGAGACACCGGACAGTCGCCGGATCTCCTGGGATGTCAGTCCAGCAGGGGGAACATCGCCTCCCGCTTCGCGTCACTTTAGTCCACGGTGTCTCGCGGTCAATCAACCGGCCTGCGCGTCGCGACGCCCTCGCGTTCGAGTGACACGGCATGACGTGATCATCCGTTCGAGCGCAGATGCTCCACCCATGTGGGTTACCTCACAACAAGTACCGATGACGTTCTTTGTCGTCCCTCACACAAGGCCCGTACCCGGCGTGACCAGTACCGTCTTGGATATGACGACTTCTGCATCGGTACCCGCAGGGCCCGGAGGCGCCATACCCGGCGACACCGTCACCGACCGCCTCGTCGAGGCGAACGAGCGGTACGCGGCCGCGTTCACCGACCCCGGGATGGACGCCCGTCCCGTCCTCGGTGTCGCGGTCGTGGCCTGCATGGACGCCAGGCTCGACCTGCACGACGCGCTCGGCCTGGCGCTGGGCGACTGCCACACGATCCGCAACGCGGGAGGAGTCGTCACCGACGACGTGATCCGCTCCCTCACCATCAGCCAGCGGGCCCTCGGCACCCGGAGCGTGGTCCTGATCCACCACACCGGCTGCGGCCTGGAGTCCCTCACCGAGGAGTTCCGGCACGACCTGGAGATGGAGGTCGGCCAGCGCCCGTCATGGGCGGTGGAGGCCTTCCGGGACGTCGAGCAGGACGTGCGGCAGTCGATGCAGCGCGTACGCACCTCGCCCTTCCTGCTGCACACCGACGATGTCCGCGGGTTCGTGTTCGATGTCAAGACGGGTCTGCTGCGCGAGGTCGATCCGGCCTGAACGACGTCGAACCGGCCCTCATGGTCGCCCTGCCCGGTACCTGCTACCTGTCAATTTGCTGGCATCCTGGCACCCAAAGGCCGCAAGCCCCTACATATCGCGGCCAGTTATCCACAGGCGAGTGACACGAAACGGTAACGGCGGCAAGAATGCGGGAGTGACGTCACGCGGAACTTTTCCCGCGTGGTGTCCGTGTTCGGGGTGGGCCGATCCGCATCGCAGAGCGTCGGCCCGGAGAAAGAACGGGCCGAGGAGGGCCGGGTGACGACCTATGACGATCGAGCGAGCCTTACTGATCTGACCAGCACTGTGGAGCGAGTCCGCAGTTCGGTCGAGGGAGTGATCGAGGGCAAGCCAGAGGTCGTACGGCTTTCGCTGACAGTACTTCTCGCCGAGGGACATCTTCTGATAGAAGACGTCCCCGGCGTGGGCAAGACCATGCTCGCCAAGGCACTGGCGCGGTCCATCGACTGCTCGGTGCGGCGTATCCAGTTCACGCCCGACCTGCTGCCGTCGGACATCACGGGTGTGTCCATCTGGGACCAGCAGCGCAAGGACTTCGAGTTCAAACCGGGCGCGATCTTCGCGCAGATCGTGATCGGCGACGAGATCAACCGCGCCTCGCCGAAGACGCAGTCCGCGCTTCTGGAGTCCATGGAGGAGCGCCAGGTCACGATCGACGGCAAGACCTACGAGCTGCCGAGCCCCTTCATGGTGGTGGCGACGCAGAACCCTGTCGAGATGGAGGGCACCTACCCGCTGCCGGAGGCGCAGCGCGACCGCTTCATGGCCCGGGTCTCCGTGGGCTACCCCAGCGCGGAGGCCGAGCTGCAGATGCTCGACATCCACGGTGGTGTGTCGCCGCTGGAGGACCTGCAGCCGGTGGCGCACGCGCACGAGATAGTGAAGCTGGTCGAGGCGGTCCGCGGCGTGCACGTCGCGGAAGCGGTCCGGCGGTACGCGGTGGACCTGGTGGCGGCCACACGCACCCACCCCGACCTCAGACTGGGTGCCTCACCGCGCGCCACGCTGCATCTGCTGCGCGCGGCGAAGGCCGCCGCGGCACTGAGCGGCCGGGAGTACGCGCTGCCGGACGACGTGCAGGCACTCGCCGTCGCCGTCCTGGCCCACCGCCTGCTGCCCACCGCCCAGGCACAGCTGAACCGGCGCACGGCGGAGCAGGTCGTGGACGAGATCCTGCAGCGCACGCCCGTTCCGTCGGCGCCCCAGCCGCAGAGCGGCTTCGGCGTGGGCCACGGCGTTCCCGCGTATCCCCAGCGGCCGCCGCGGAGGCTTGGATGACCACCGCGGCGCCCGGGCCCGCCCAGGAGCAGGACAAGGGCGGCCTGCGCACGGCGTTCGCCGGGCTCACCACGCGCGGACGCTCCTTCCTGGCCGCCGGAATCGCGGCCGCCATCTGCGCGTACGTCCTCGGGCAGGGCGACCTGCTCCGGGTCGGCCTGCTGCTGGCCGTGCTGCCGCTGGTCTGCACGACCGTGCTGTACCGCACCCGGTACCGGGTCGCGGGCAGCCGCCGCCTCTCCCCCGCGCGCGTGCCCGCGGGTTCGGAGGCCCGCGTCCATCTGCGGATGGACAATGTCTCGCGGCTGCCCACCGGGCTGCTGATGCTCCAGGACCGGGTGCCGTACGTGCTCGGTCCGCGCCCGCGGTTCGTACTGGACCGGGTGGAGGCGGGCGGTCGCCGCGAGGTGTCGTACCGCGTCCGTTCCGACCTGCGCGGACGCTATCCGCTGGGCCCGTTGCAGCTGCGCCTGACCGATCCGTTCGGCATGTGCGAGCTGACGCGGTCCTTCTCGACGTACGACACCCTGACGGTCATCCCGCGCGTGGAGCCGCTGCCGCCGGTGCGGCTGAGCGGTGAGGCGAAGGGGTACGGCGACGGACGGCAGCGTTCGCTGGCGCTGGCCGGAGAGGACGACATCATCCCGCGCGGGTACCGGCACGGCGACGACCTGCGCCGGGTGCACTGGCGTTCGACGGCCCGGTACGGCGAGCTGATGGTGCGCCGTGAGGAGCAGCCGCAGCGGGCCCGCTGCACGGTGCTGCTCGACACTCGGGCCCTGGCCTTCGAGGGCGCGGGCCCCGACTCGGCCTTCGAGTGGGCGGTCTCCGGCACGGCGTCGGTGCTGGTGCACATGCTCGAACGGGGCTTCTCCGTACGGCTGCTGACGGACACCGGTAACTCCGTGCCCGGCGAGGGCGCAGACGGGTTCGCGGGCGGGAGCCAGGAGTCCGCCGACGCGGCGGGACTGATGATGGACATGCTCGCGGTGATCGACCACTCCGACGGCGCGGGCCTCTCGCGCGCGTACGACGTGATGCGCGGCGGCAACGAGGGGCTGCTGGTGGCCTTCCTCGGCGATCTCGACGAGGAGCAGGCGGCCATCGTCGCCAAGATGCGCCAGCGCAGCGGCGGCGCGGTCGCCTTCCTGCTGGACAGTGACACCTGGGGTCGTGAGCCGGCCGACGTCCCCGCCCCGGGGGCGGCGCACCGGAGCGAGGAGATGCTGCGGATGCTCCACGAGGCGGGCTGGACCGCGCTGAGCGTGCCACGGGGCGCGTCGCTGACGGACCTGTGGCGTCAGGCGGACCAGCAGCGCACGGGTGTGACCGCCGGGAGCGGCAGCGGTACGGAGGGATGGTCATGAGCGGTCGGGCGAGACTGGCGCTGTGCGCCTGGGCCGCCACCCTGATGGCGGCGTGCGCGCTGCTGCCGCTGGTCGCGCAGAAGGCCTGGATCCTGCAGGCGGCGTTCCTGCTCGGGCTGCAGAGCGTGGTGGGGGCGCTGACGCGGCGGGTGCCGCTGGCCCGGCCGCTGACCGTGGCCGCGCAGGCGCTGACGACGCTGCTGCTGCTCACGTTCGTCTTCTCCCGGAACCACGCCGTCGTCGGGTTCGTCCCGGGGCCGGAGGCGTTCCAGCACTTCGGGACGCTGCTGCAGTCGGGCGCGGAGGACGTCGGGCGGTACACCACCCCCGCTCCGCTGACCGACGGCATCAGGCTGATGATGGTCGGCGGTGTCCTGCTGATCGGACTCGCGGTGGACACGCTCGCGGTGACCCTGCGCAGCGCCGCTCCGGCCGGTCTGCCGCTGCTCGCGCTGTACTCGGTCGCGGCGGGGCTGTCCGACGAGCTGGAGTGGCTGTCGTTCGTGATCGCGGCCGTCGGCTATCTGATGCTGCTCCTCGCCGAGGGCCGCGAGCGGCTGTCGCAGTGGGGCCGTGTCTTCGGCGGGGCTCCCCGCGGTCCGGGGGCGGACTCCGCGGCCGACGCGGTGGCCCCGATCCGTACCGGTCGGCGTATCGGCGCGGTCGCCCTGGGCATCGCCCTGGTGGTGCCGCTCGCCATGCCCTCGCTCGACGGCGGGCTGCTGGACGCCGCGGGCTCCGGAGTCGGTGCGGGCGCGGGTGGCGGCGGCACGATCTCGGCGGTGAACCCGGTGGTGTCGCTGCGGGACAGCCTGAACGTGGACGAGGACCGCCAGGTCATGTCCTATCGCACCAGCACCGACGAGACGCAGGACGTGTACCTGCGGATCGTCTCCCTGGACGAGTTCGACGGCACCGCCTGGACACCGGCGCAGCGGCGCATCGAGGACGTGCCCGACACACTCCCGACGCCGAACGGGCTCGGTCCCGACATCAAGCGCACCGAGATCGAGACCGAGATAACGGCGGAGAAGGACTACGAGCAGAACTGGCTGCCGATGCCGTATCCGGCGACCCGTGTGGACATCGACGGCGACTGGCGGTACGAGCCCGTGGGGCGCACGCTCGTGGGCGACCACGGGCAGAACACCCGGGGCATGCGATACACGGTCAGGAGCCTGGTCGTGCAGCCGACCGCTCAGCAGCTGGCGACGGCACCGGAGCCTTCGCCGGCCCTGAAACGCGAGTTCACCAAGTTGCCGAACTCGTTGCCGTCGGTGGTGAGCCGGACGGCGCGCCGGGTGACCGCGGGCTCGGCGAACGCCTACGAGCGGGCGGTCAAGCTCCAGGACTATTTCGCGGTGAGCGGCGGTTTCACGTACGACACGCAGGTCCAGGTGGGCAACGGCTCGAACGCGATAGCGCGGTTCCTCCGTGACAAGGAGGGCTTCTGCGTCCACTTCTCGTTCGCCATGGCGTCGATGGCCCGCTCGCTGGGCATACCGGCACGGGTCGCGGTGGGCTTCACCCCGGGGTCGCCGCTGACGGACGGGACGATGACCGTGGGGCTGCGGGACGCGCACGCCTGGCCGGAGCTGTACTTCGAGGGCGTGGGCTGGACCCGTTTCGAGCCCACCCCGAACCGGGGTACCACGCCGTCGTACACGCAGCCGGAGACGCCGGAGGGCAGCAGCCTCCCGGACGTGTCCCAGCCCTCGGCGTCGACGTCCACGGCGCCGTCGGCCGAGCCGTCGGAGAGCCAGAGCTGCACCGGGCCGGATGCGTGCGCGACCGAGTCCCCGGATGCTGGGGCGGCTTCGGACGACGACGACTCGCAGTGGTGGCTGTACCTGTTGGTGGCCCTGGGCGTGCTCGCGGTGTCGGCCCTGCCGCTGCTGCCGATGCTGTGGCGCATGCGGGTACGGTCCGTGCGGCTCGGTGCGCACGGCCGGACGGCGGAGGGCGTCGCCGCCCATACGCTGGCGGTGTGGCAGGAGGTGACCGACACGGCATGGGACCACGGAATCGCGCCGGACGAGTCACAGACGCCCCGCAAGGCCGCCGCACGGATCGTCCGGCTCGGTCACCTCGACGAGCAGGCGACGGCGGCGGTGCACCGTCTGGCGGCGGCGGTGGAGCAGGTGCTCTACGCCCCGCATCCCCGTCCGGCGGCGGGCCTCTCGGATGACGCCCGCCGTATCGAGGAGGCCCTGCGGGACCAGGCCGGCCGCTCCACCCGCCTGCGTGCTCTCCTGGCCCCGCGGTCGACCGTCCGTGTGGTCTGGGCGGCCTCGGAGCGCTGGACGGCGTTCAAGGCGGACCTCATCGCCCGCCGCCCGGCGCTGCGCCGCCCGTCGGGCCAGAACGGCTGAATCGCGGCAGACGGGTCAGGGCCCATGACAGCGCGCCGCCCGCCGGGGTCGACCCCGGCGG
>NZ_VJZE01000442.1 GCF_009377205.1 Streptomyces phyllanthi | reverse complement strand
CCGTTGGGGCGGACGACGGGAGCTCGTTGGCTAGGGGCGTCGGCCAGGCGCTCATCGGACAGGCGCCCGCCGCTCGCTGGGCTAGCCGCGGGTTCCTTACCGTCCGGCCGGCCCTACACGGCGGAGGCGGCCGCGCTCCGGGCACCCGCACCCGCACCCGCACCCGCACCCGCCAGGGTGTGGGCCGCGAGGGCCGTGCACAGGGTCTGGAGACCGTGTATCCGGGTCGGCGAGTGGCCGGTCAGGGCCTCGATACGGCCCAGCCGGTAGTCGATGGTGCTGCGGTGGATGATGAGGTCGGCCGCGGCCCGGGCCCGGTTGCCGTCGGCGGCGATCAGTGCCTCCAGCGTGCGCAGCAACTCCGGCCGGGTGACGACGGGTTCGATCAGCGCGATCAGCCGACGGGACACCTCGGGATTGCTCGCCACGGCGAACTCCACGGCCACGTCGTCGAGTTGGTGAACGCCCGGTCGCCGTCCCAGCGCGCACACCACCCGCAGGACGTCCTCGGCCTCGCGCACCCCGCGCGCCAGTTCCTCGTACGGCCGCCAGGTCACCGAGATCCAGACCGCGTCACCGAGATCGGCACGGATCCGCCGAGCGAGACGCAGCGCCTGCTGCCAGTCCCCCGCGGGTGCCAGAACCGTGCCCCGGCCGCCGCGCAACCGTATCTGCGTACCCGCTCCGCAGAGCCGGCCGAACACCCTGGTCAGCGCGTGGTCGGTGCAGCCCAGTGCCTGCACGCCCAGCACGGCCCACGTACGGGGCGGGGTGATCGGGCTCACGGACTCCGGCAGACCGACGAACCCGGGAAGCAGAACGGGATGAACCGGCTGGACTGACTGGACCGGCTGGACCTGCTGAACTGGCTGGACCGGCTGGAGAAGAAGTGGCTGCAGGGTCATACACGTCGTCCTTGCACCAGGGGGCGCCGCCGCCCGGCGCCGCCTTCCTGTACAGACAACAGGACCGTCATCACAGGAGCATCCGGACCACATCAAAGCTTCATCAGAGCCAGTGCGGGGCTGTGAGGAGCCGGGTCCGTGAGCCCCCCAAGCCTCTCACTCCGAACGGGCCGTCCGCCCCGGCATTCAGAGTTCTTCGGACAATCGCCGCACAGCCTTCCCCCACCCGCGGCGAGGCCCCAAAGATGATCGCGGGCTCCTTCCCCAGCCCCGATCCCGCGCGGCAGGGCGACTCCCCCCTTCGGCCCTGCCGCCCGGCCGGGCCCTCCCCGTGCTGCGTACGGATTTCGCCCGGAAGGCAACCCCACGCCTGGCGGCGGCGACCTGAAGGTGAACGATCCCCCCACCACGAGGAGTTCGCCCATGCGCCAGCACCTCGCACGTCTGCTCACGGTCTTATCGGTGTTCGCCGCGCTGGTCTTCGTGGCCGGCACGACGGCGCCCCGCGCGGAGGCACGCGCCGCGGCCCCGGTGGCGGCCGCCGCCGACAACTGGAACCCGCCCTCGAACCTGGTCCAGCCCCTGAACGAGGTGTGGAACCACGTCGAGTCGACGTACGGAAACCTCTACGGCTTCCGCAACTACGGCTGGGACCAGGTCATGGCCAACCGCGGAAGCATCAACTACTGCGTCCGCTGGGAGTCCGACGCCCCCGTCTCCGCCGCGCTGCGCGACCGTATCCACGCCGCGCTGAAGAAGCAGTTCGGCAAGTGGATGTCGGCCATGGTGGAGAACGGCACGGGCCACAACGCCTGGCCGTACACCAACGTCCCGGTCAACATCGTCGGCTGGGCGGTGAAGAACCGCTCCACCCTCCAGTGGACCGACAACTCCGTCGACATCTACACCAACATCCTCGACGGTGGCGGCGCCCCCCAGTGCGCCCCCGACTGCGGCCGCTTCTTCCACCAGGACGGCAACTACTCCCGCTGCCCCGGTGGCGTGGCCCGCCACTACGACCAGTCCCTCTGGCTGACCAAGGGCTTCCAGGGCGGCGCCGGCGGTGACTGGGGCCAGCGCCTGGGCCAGGAGTACTTCACGGGCGCCCTGAACCAGGAGAACATCCACATCTACCTGCACGAGGTCGGCCACACCTTCGGCCTCGACGACTTCTACGACTGGACCCCCACGGGCCAGTGCTGCTTCCTCATGAAGGCGGGCAGCGCGGCGCAGATCACCGAGTTCGACAAGTGGATGTTCCGGGACTTCTGGCGGCACGTGAAGTACCGCTACGGCCTCTGAGCCCCACCTACGGAAGCACCAGAAGCACCAGAAGCACCGGAAGACCCGGAGGCACCGGAAGACCCGGAGGCACCGGAGGCACCGGAGGCGGCACGTCGCCTGCCGGTGCCTCGCCATTCTGTCCGTCCACACCCTGTGGATGGACGCTTGCGTAGGCTCAGCGCGTCATAGTTGACGGCTTGCCTTGGAGGACAGGTGCCGGCACTCCAGCGGATCACTGCACGCAATGCCCGCTTCCAGCAGTGGGAGTCACTCCTCAGTAACCGCAACAAGCGGACTCGGGCGGGTGAGTTCCTGGTGCAGGGGGTTCGTCCGATCTCGTTGGCCGTGGAGTACGGCTGGCCCATCAGGGTGCTGATCCATGACGGCAAGCGGAAGCTGTCGCAGTGGGCGGAGGAACTGCTGCGAACGGTGGATGCCGAGCGGATTGCCATGGCGCCTGACCTGCTGATGGACCTCGGGGAGAAGAGCGGGAGCGCACCGGAGGTCGTCGCTGTCGTCGAGATGCCGGCCGACGACCTCGGCCGGATCCGGGCCGACAGCGCCTTCTTGGGCGTCCTGTTCGACCGGCCGACGAGCCCGGGGAATGTCGGAAGCGTCATCCGGTCCGCGGACGCCTTCGGGGCGCACGGGCTCATCGTGTCAGGACACGCCGCCGATGTGTACGACCCCAAGTCGGTGCGCGCCAGCACGGGCTCCCTCTTCGCCCTGCCGACCGTGCGCGTGCCCTCGCCCGACACCGTGATGACCTGGGTCGACGCGATGCGGACCGAGGGGCAGCCGGTCGTTCTGGTCGGCACCGACGAGAAGGGGGACTGTGATGTCTTCGACTTCGACTTCACCCAGCCGGTACTGCTGCTGATCGGCAATGAGACGTCCGGGCTGAGCAACGCCTGGCGGAACCTCTGTGATCACACGGTCAGCATTCCGATGACCGGATCCGCGAGCTCCCTCAACGCCGCCAACGCTGCCACCGCCGTGCTGTACGAGGCACACCGGCAACGCATCACCGCCGCGAGACGCCCTGCCTGACCTACGGGGATCCGCACTGCTCGGTACGGCGGTTCTCGACCACTACTTGAGTCTGGTCGATGGCGACGTCGTGTCGGCCCCCTGGTAATCGCACCCGTGAGGTGTGGTGGGGTCAGGGAAGGTCACCTGCGGTTCACGCGGTTGCTGTACTTCGCTGCTGCACTGCTGCGCTGCTGCACTGCTGCACTGCTGCCTCCCCTCTCCTTTTCTCCTTTCCCATGCAACTCTTCAGGCTCACCAGACGTCCTTCTCTGGGCCCGCACGTCTGTCCTGGAGAGGAACCCATGTCCCGGCCCCATCACAAGCGCTCCCGTCGTCCCGTCGTCCTGGGCGCCACCGCCGTCGCGGCCGCCCTGGCCGGTGGCCTGCTCATCACCCTGCCCGGCGGCGCGAGTGCCGCCGGGTCGGGCTTAGCCGACGACTTCAACGGCGACGGCTACCGCGATCTGGCGACCGGCGCCCCGGGTGCTGTCGCGGGCGGGAAGGCGAAGGCGGGTGCCGTGGTCGTCAACTACGGCTCGTCGAGCGGTATCAGCGCCGCGCGCCACAAGACCACATCGCAGGGTTCCTCCGGCGTGCCGGGCAGCTCGGAGACCTCCGACCGCTTCGGCACCGAACTCGCGCACGGCGACCTCAACAGAGACGGCTACGGCGATCTCGTCGTGGGCACACCTCTGGAGGACGTCAGCGGCGATGCCGACGGCGGTTCGGTGACGATCCTGTGGGGCGGCTCGTCCGGCCTGTCGGGCGGCACGACGATCAGCGACCCGAACGCGTCGGGCCACGACCGGTTCGGCCAGTCCCTCGCGGTCGGTGACTTCACCGGCGACGGGAAGGCCGATCTGGCGGTCGGTTCCACCGGCAAGGACGTGTGGATCTTCAAGGGCGGCTTCACCAAGTCCGGCGGCGCGGCCGGGAAGCTGCGCTTGGACACGCAGATCGAGTCCGGCGCGTACCCCAAGGGCGCCGTCCAGCTGGCCGCCGGGGACTTCGACAACGACGGGACGGACGACGTGGTGGTCGGGTCCTCCGCGGGCAACTTCGTCTACCGGGGCGCCTCGACCGGGCCCACGCTGCAGACCGAGGCGGGCCCGGGGTACGCGAGCGCGCTCACCGTGGCCGACTTCGACCGCGACGGGCACGACGACCTGGTCGTCGGCACCGACTCCCCCTCTGTCACGGACCAGACGGCGGACGGCGGCTACGTCACGGTGTTCTACGGCGGTGCGGCGGGCGTCGACACCACGCGCAGCGCCGTCTTCAGCCAGGACACCGCGGGTGTGCCGGGAGCGGACGAGTCCTGGGACTTGTTCGGCGGCACACTTGCCGCGGGCGACGTCAACGGCGACGACTACCCGGACCTCGCCGTCGGCGCGCCCTTCGAGACCATCGGCTCCGCGAGCCACGCAGGCAGTGTCTGGGTGCTGCGCGGCGGCGCATCCGGCCTGACGGCAACCGGCGCCCAGTCCTTCAACCAGGGCACCTCGGGCGTCCCGGGCGCCAACGAGTCGTCGGACCTGTTCGGCGACGCCATCCACCTCGCCGACCACAACAAGGACGGCCGCGCTGATCTGTCACTGGGCGCGGGCGGCGAGAACAGCGACGACGGCGCCGTATGGGTCCTGCGCGGCGCCACCGGAGGCGTCACGACCACCGGCGCGGTGAGCTTCGGCGCGTCGTCCGTGGGCATCGGGAACCCGGGGGAGGACCCCATGTTCGGGGACGCGATGTCGGGCTCCTGATCATGTAGACAGAGCCGGAAGGGGCGGCACCGGAGGATTCCGGATGCTGTTGGCGAATGCTCCGTCGTAGGGTCGCCGAGTGGCTCGCGAGTCCCAGCGACACACCGCTTTCACGGCGTGTCGCTGGGACTGAGAAGCCAATTGGTCTCATCTCCGGATTCGCCGACAGCGTCTGGAGGCCTCGCTGTTCAGGCTGGAGCAGCGGGCGTGTGACCTCGGCCTGAACCAGCGGTTGGACCCAGCCTGGGTGCGGGCGAACGCGGCACCCGACGGAACCCACTACCTGTGGCCCGCCCTGTGGAACAGCCTGCTCCACCGCCCGGACGTGCCACGTCAGCTGCGGTGCGAGCTGTTGATCACTCTGCGGGCGGGAGAACGTGTGATGAGCCTGCTGGACGTGCTTCCCGACGACTTCACCCCACTGCCGAGGGTGACGTCACGCGAAGAAGGCACACAGGTCAGCGAGCTCCTCGACCGTGCTCCTTCGGTCAGGGAATGGCTGCTCCAGGAGGGCGAGGGCTCGGGCCGACTGTGACAGGGGCGTCGCCCTTCGGCGAGGCCGACCGCGTTGGCGTGGCCGTCGATCTTGGTCACTGATCCCGTGTAGCTGGACCGACGCCGAACTTATGACGATGCCCTTGCAGTGCTTCGGGCGGGCATGCGAGAAGACCTGCGCGTCGGTGCAGACGGCACTGCGCCCTGAGCCTGGGAAGCTGAGGTGAGCTGGGGGCGGGAGCTCTGTGCGGCGGCTCAAGTGCCGAGCGCGCGAGCAAGGCAAAGGCAGTCGCGACCCCGCACACCCGTGCTGGCGAACTGCTCGACCACCTGCTGGAAGAGGAGCGCGAGGCGGTCGACCTCGTCCTCAAGCAGATGGAAATCGTGGCCGACCTGTGGACGCCTGCCGCGAAGTGGACGCGAGCACGTGGTGGGCGGACCAGGTCCGGACCGTCTGCCTCTCAGGGCCAGGTGCGCTCGATGCGGTCGCGTCGTACTGCGTAGGCCGCGGGACCACCCCTGCCCACTGCCCGGTGGATCGCCTCACGGTGCGCGTCGAGCCGTTCGACCATCTCGGCACTGCGCAGCTGCTGGTTGTCCAGGTAGAACAGCACTGCCTCACGCTCCAGAACGGGCCGGATTTCCAGGTCCCGAGTCTTGATCCGCCCGTCCTTCGAGAGCGGGACCCAGGAGCGGTCGAGACCGTACGTGATCCACTCCTCGTCCGGGACGTCCTGTCCATCGTCCGGGAAGACATCCCCGATGCGGTGAACCGTCCACCCGCAGGCCATCAGCCCCTCCGCCACACGACGACCGAGATTCCGGTCGAGGAAGAACTCAGGCGACAAGGTGCACCACTGCCTGGCAGAGCGCGTCCACCTGCTCAGGCGTCATGTCGTAGTCGTACGCGATGTCCTCGACGGTTTCCCCGGCCTCCCACAGGTCGGTGATCGCTTGGACCGTGACGCGGTTGGCGGCCACGACAGGGAGTCCGTGGCCGAACCTCGGGTCGATCACGACGGGGACAGAGTCCGGGTACTGCCTCAGTCGCAGGCTGGAGGGGAAGTCGTCGCCCGGCTCCCAGGTGAGGTAGCGGAGATAGTCGGAGACCACTTCCTGGATGGGGACCTGACCGTCGCGCGCTCTGCGGAGATCCCCCCAACCGTGCTCGATGAAGATGTCCACGCCGTCCGTGGCGATCCGCTTGGACACGAGGCCATAGGGGGTGTCGAAGGCGTCCCGTACGGCGGCGGCCGCCTCCCTGATCTCGCTCATACGGAGCCCCAGGGAGCGCAGAGAACGAAGGACGTGTGCCTCGGCCACCGCGATGAACGGCACCGAAGGCTGCCCCTTCCGCACCGGCTCGACCTGGTGGACCAGTGGTGCTCCGGCGGCCCTGCCCTTCAGCCACGAGGTGAGAGTCGACTGCGGGATCTCAAGGTAGGAGGCCGTTTCCGTGGGCGTCAGAAGCCCGTCCTTGAACCTGTCGACCATGCCCCACCTCCCGTTGGCACCGGGTTTCGCATCGTGCCACACCAAGCCTCCCACCTGCGGGTGGACCGCACACCCAGCCAACGGCTCAGCCGGCCGCAGGGAGTCGGTCCTGTGACCGGCAGTCCCGGCAGAGGCCGGGTTCCGCCGTGCGGAACCCCCGGTCGCAGCCGTCGCAGTTCCGCATGGGCACGACCGCCGGGCGGGCTGAGGGTTCAGCGCTCCTGGCCGGTGCGGGCAGGTGAAGGGGAGTCTCCTTGAGCCGGTAGGCGAGGATGCCGGCCGGGCGGGTCAGGAGGCTGCCCGGGAGTCCTGCGGTGAGGTGGTCCGTGATGTGCGTGGGCAGAAGGCCCGCCGCGAGCCACCGGGTGACGGCCGGGGCGAGGCGGGCGGCTTCCTGCTCGGACAGGACGAGGCCATAGGGGGTGTCGAAGGCGTCCCGTACGGCGGCGGCCGCCTCCCTGATCTCGCTCATACGGAGCCCCAGGGAGCGCAGAGAACGAAGGACGTGTGCCTCGGCCACCGCGATGAACGGCA
>NZ_VJZE01000441.1 GCF_009377205.1 Streptomyces phyllanthi | reverse complement strand
CCGACGAACCGCCCGCCGAAACACCCGTTCCCCCGGGGGAGTTGGAAGCATCCGTGACCACCTGGACCGAGCACACCGCAGACCGTCCCATCGCGCTCACCGCCCCGAGCGGCATCGACCGGGCCGCCCACCACCGGCTTGACGAGGCATGGCTGGCGGCGGCGTGGAGCCATCCCACGACGCGCTGCTTCGTGGTGTCCGGCGGCCAGGTGCTCATCGACGAGACGGAGGACGGCACCACCGAACTCGTCATGACCCCGTCCTTCGAGGCCCCGCTCACCGAGGCACACCGCTACTTCCTGGGTACGGACGACGAGGGTGTGAGCTATTTCGCGCTCCAGAAGGACACGCTCCCCGGCCGTATGGACCAGTCCGCGCGCGCGGCGGGCCTGCGGGAGGCGGGCCTGCTGCTGTCGCCGCGCGACGCGGGCCTCATGGTGCACGCGGTCGGCCTGGAGAACTGGCAGCGCACCCACCGCTTCTGCTCGCGCTGCGGCGAGCGCACCGTCATCGCGGCGGCCGGGCACATCCGCCGCTGCCCGGCCTGCGGTGCCGAGCACTACCCGCGCACCGACCCGGCGGTGATCATGGCGGTCACGGACAACGAGGACCGCATTCTGCTGGGCCGTCAGGTGCACTGGCCCGAAGGCCGCTTCTCGACCCTCGCCGGTTTCGTCGAGCCCGGGGAGTCCATCGAACAGTCCGTGCGGCGCGAGGTCCACGAGGAGGCGGGCATCACCGTCGGCCGGGTCGAGTACGTCGCCAGCCAGCCCTGGCCCTTCCCGTCCAGTCTCATGCTCGGCTTCCTGGCCCATGCCACCTCGACCGACATCGCCGTCGACGGCGACGAGATCCATGAGGCCCGCTGGTTCTCCCGCGAGGAGCTGCGGGCCGCCTTCGAGTCGGGCGAGGTCCTGCCGCCCTACGGCATCTCGATCGCGGCCCGCCTGATCGAACTCTGGTACGGCAAGCCCCTGCCGAGGCCGGGCAGCGCCGCCTGACCGCCATCGGACAGCACGAAGGCGGTCCCCGAGTCACCTCGGGGACCGCCCGTGTCACCGCCGCGCCGGCCGGAGGACCGGAGTCGGCTAGGCGCCGATCTTCTGCTTGACCTGAGCCAACGAAGGGTTCGTCAGCGTCGAACCGTCGGGGAACAGCACGGTGGGCACCGTCTGGTTGCCGCCGTTCGCCTTCTCCACGAACGCCGCGGACTCCGGGTCCTGCTCGATGTTGATCTCGGTGTACGCGATGCCCTCGCGGTCCATCTGGCTCTTCAGCCGGCGGCAGTAGCCGCACCACGTGGTGCTGTACATCGTCACAGTGCCCAGCATGTCTCTGGCGCTCCTTCACGGCTCGGGGGCTGTAGTGCTGTGAGGTGAACGTACGCGGGCGGGCCGCCATTCCCGAAGTGCGGGCGGCTCCCGGGTCCGCCTCCCCGGGGCAGGGACACCCATCGCGTCGTGAGCCGCCTGCCGCATCAATCAATACGGACTGCATCAATACGGACTGCAGCGATACGAGCTGCATCGATACGAACTGCATCGATAAGGACTGGATCGATACGGACTGGATCGAGAGAGGCTGCCTCGATACGCAATGCATTAATACGACTGCAGGGCCAGGCCTGTGGACAACGTGCGCATCCGTCACCGGGGACCTGGCAGCATGGCGGGGTGACAGCAGCAACGCACTCCACCCTGTTCCCGCAGGTTCCGGACACCCCCGACGCGGTGCTCGAGGGGCTCGACCCCGAGCAGCGCGAGGTGGCGACCGCCCTGCACGGCCCGGTGTGCGTGCTGGCGGGGGCCGGCACGGGCAAGACGCGGGCGATCACCCACCGCATCGCCTACGGCGTGCGCGCCGGGATGCTGCAGCCCTCCAGTGTGCTGGCTGTCACCTTCACCAACCGCGCCGCCGGCGAGATGCGCGGCCGCCTGCGCCAGCTCGGCGCCGCCGGAGTCCAGGCCCGTACGTTCCACTCGGCGGCCCTCCGCCAGCTCCAGTACTTCTGGCCGAAGGCGGTCGGAGGCTCCATGCCGAGGATCGTCGACCGCAAGATCCAGATCGTCGCGGACGCCGCGGCGGCCTGCCGTATCCGTCTCGATCGCAACGAACTGCGGGACGCCGCCGCCGAGATCGAGTGGTCCAAGGTCACCCGGACCGTCCCCGCCGACTACGCCGCGGCGGCGGCCAAGTGCGGCCGCGAGGCTCCCCGGGACCCCGCCGAGATCGCCCAGATCTACACGGCGTACGAGGACCTCAAGCGGGACCGCGCGGTCATCGACTTCGAGGACGTCCTGCTGCTCACGGTGGGTATCCTCCAGGACCGGCACGACATCGCGGAGCAGGTCCGCACCCAGTACCAGCACTTCGTGGTCGACGAGTACCAGGACGTCAGCCCGCTCCAGCAGCGTCTGCTGGAGCTGTGGCTCGGCGAGCGCGACGACCTGTGCGTCGTCGGCGACGCCAGCCAGACGATCTACTCGTTCACGGGCGCAACCCCCGACCATCTGCTCGACTTCCGTATCCGTCATCCCGGGGCCACGGTCGTCAAGCTGGTCCGCGACTACCGCTCCTCACCCCAGGTCGTCCACCTCGCCAACGGCCTGCTCGCCCAGGCCCGCGGCCGTGCCGCCGACCACCGTCTGGAGCTGATCTCCCAGCGCGGACCGGGTCCCGAGCCCGTCTACACCGAGTACACGGACGAGCCCGCCGAGGCCGAGGGCGCGGCCCGCCGCATCCGCGACCTCATCGCCTCCGGCGTTCCCGCGAGCGAGATCGCCGTGCTGTTCCGTACGAACTCCCAGTCGGAGACCTATGAACAGGCGCTCGCCGACGCCGGAGTGCCCTACCAACTGCGTGGTGCCGAGCGGTTCTTCGACCGGCCCGAGGTGCGCAAGGCCGGGGTCGCCCTGCGCGGAGCGGCCCGCTTCGGCGCCAACGACTCCCTCCTCGCGGACACCGTCGACCTGCCCTCGCAGGTGCGGGCCGTGCTGTCGGGAGAGGGCTGGACCAGTGAGCCCCCGGCCGGGTCCGGAGCGGTCCGGGAGCGCTGGGAATCGCTGGCCGCGCTGGTGAACCTCGCGCAGGACTTCGCCGCGGCCAAGCACGACGCCACCCTCGCCGACCTCGTCGCGGAGCTCGACGAGCGGGCCGGCGCCCAGCACGCGCCCACCGTTCAGGGCGTCACACTCGCCTCGCTGCACTCGGCCAAGGGCCTGGAGTGGGACGTCGTCTTCCTGGTGGGGGTCGCCGAGGGCATGATGCCGATCACCTACGCCAAGACCGACGAGCAGGTCGAGGAGGAGAGGCGTCTGCTCTATGTCGGTGTCACGCGGGCGCGGGAGCGCCTCCATGTCTCCTGGGCCCTGTCCCGCTCGCCCGGCGGGCGCCCGAACCGGCGCCCCAGCCGCTTCCTCGACGGCCTGCGCCCCGGATCGGCCGCCACCACGGGCAGGGCGGGCGCGGGGGGCTCCGGCGGTATCGAGCGTGGTTTCACGGGCGGTACGACCGTCGTGGCCCCGCGGCCGACCAGCCGGACCCCGGCCCGTTGCCGCGTCTGCGGCCGCACGCTGCGGGACGCCGGCGAGATGAAACTGATGCGGTGTGAGGACTGCCCCTCCGACATGGACGAGGGGCTGTACGAGCGGTTGCGCGCATGGCGGGCCGTGCAGGCACGGCGCAGCGGTCAGCCCGACTTCTGCGTCTTCACCGACCGGACCCTGATGGCCATCGCGGAAGCGGAGCCGACCACTTCGGCCGAACTCGCCCGCATCCCAGGGGTCATCGCGCGCAAACTGCAGCGCTACGGTGCCGATGTTCTGGCTCTCTGCGCAGGTCAGGAAGTTGAGGCAGTCGGCGAGGGTGACTGATTCCAACTCGTCGAAAAAATAGTTTGCGCATGCCCCAGCAATCCCCATAGGTTCTTAAGCACGCGAACGGCGGCCTTCTCCGAGGCCCCGGTTCCGTGCTGTACTTAATATCCGTCGGATCGGCTCGCACCGATCCCCCTAGACGCCGAGAGGAGGCGAGTCCAGTGATCAGCATCAACACCAGCACCATCAGCAGCGTCAAACTGACCGATCGCTCGGCCGTCTCCCTGTGCATTCTCGGCGTCTCCAACCGGAGCACCGGTCTGTCCGGCATCCGTGCCGTCCGGCCGGCCACCTCTGTGTCTCTCGCGGGTCTTCCCGTCCGTGAGCGCAATGAGCGACCGACCAAGGCACTGGAAGCAGCAGTAGTGGCACAGGCGCAGGCCTATGCCTTTACGGCGGCCACCGGTGCCGGATCCCTGAAGCAGACGAAGCAGCACCACACGATGTGGGCCTTCCGTGGGCCAGATCCCTGGAGTGATCCAGCCTGATCTTCGATCAGGCCGGCGCCTTCAGGGCCGCGGAACCCCACCCGGGATCCGCGGCCCTTCTGTTTGTCCCCGACCGGGGACGGCGGAGCGAAGGGGCCTCGGGACAAGAAAAGAACCCGGTACCAGCCGCCACCCGGCCAACCGGCCGGAACGACCAGACGAGGAAGACGAACCGTGCAACTCGAAGCGCACGCCCCGTCCGTACCGCCTTCCGAAACGATCCCCAAGCCCGGCCTCACGGAGGACTCCACCTTGACCCCGCTCACCGCGCTCACCGCGCTCGACGACGCCATCGAGAACCTCGGCGTGCCCGTCCCCTGCCGCTCCTACGACCCGGAGGTCTTCTTCGCCGAGTCGCCGGCGGACGTCGAGTACGCCAAGTCCCTCTGCCGCACCTGCCCGCTGATCGAGGCCTGCCTCGCCGGGGCCAAGGAGCGGCGTGAGCCCTGGGGCGTCTGGGGTGGCGAGCTGTTCGTCCAGGGTGTCGTCGTGGCCCGCAAGCGGCCGCGTGGCCGCCCGCGCAAGAACCCGGTCACGGCATGAACACCGTCGGAACGATCGACCGTCCCCTCACGCACGACCCCAAGAAGCAGGCCTCGATGAAGCCGTCCAGCAACGAGCCCGCGGGCTCCGCGACTCCAGACTTCACCACCACCGGCGCGAACGACTCGCGTCAGAACAGGACCCGAGAGATGCAACTCATTCCAGAAGCCCTGGCCCGTGCGCATATGCACGAGCGCCTGCGCGAGGCCGAGCAGGAGCGCCGGGCCCTGCGCCTGGCGAAGGCCCGGCGGATGCAGCGCCGTGCCGAGCGCGCCTCGATGCGGGCTCGCCGCGCGCTCGCCACGGCCGTGATGCAGTAGCGGACGCCCGGCACGCAGGCGCCAACCGGAAGCAGTAGCCGCTCACGGGGGCCGGTCCAACGGACCGGCCCCCGCTGTGCGTTGGGCCCGGCGAACGTCGACTTCGGAACCGCGGAGCGGAAGGCATACGGCCGCCTGTATCGGCTTCGTGGAGAACCTCCGGGCGGCGACCGTTATTCCGTCGCGTCAGTGATCGCTCACGCCTCCGCGGCTTGTTTCTGCTCCGGCAGGAAACCCGGCAGCCACTCCTCCAGCTCGTCGCGCAGGCGGACCGTGGCGCCCAGTTGGCACAGGACACCGATCGTGCTCAGTGTGACCCGGTGGATCAGCAGGTACGCCGGGGGCAGGTTGAGCTGCTTGCCCAGCTGGTGGGCGGGGGAGCGCGGGTCGGCCACCCGGGCCGCCTGGGTGCGCATCCAGCCCCGGGTGAAGGTGAACTCGTCCACCTGGGCCGGTTCGATGATCGGCAGCAGATAGTCGAGCACCGCGTCGGGATCCAGATCTATGGACTCCTTGACGAAGCCCTCGGTACACAGCAGCTCGTAGACCGCTTCTGCCTCGCCGTCGAGCGTCATGCGCAAGGAGTCTCCGATCGGGGTGGGCAGCCCGTCCGGGAGGCGGTCCACCGTGCCGAAGTCGAGGACGCCCAGACGCCAGCCGTTCTTCTCGTCCGGCAGGAGACGGAAGTTGCCCGGGTGCGGGTCAGCGTGCAGGAGTCCCGTGCGGGCGGGACCCGAGAAGAGGAACCGGGCGAGCAGTTGGCCGGCGCGGTCACGCTGCTCCTGGGTGCCCTCCGCTATCACGGTCGACAGGGGTGTGCCGTCGATCCACTCGGTGACCAGGACCTGCTCGCGCTGGTGGACCACGGCCGGGACCACGACGTCCGGATCGTCCGCGAACTCCGCCGCGTGCGCCTCCTGCGCCTGTGCCTCAAGCCCGTAGTCGAGCTCCTCGGACACACGGTCGCGCAGCTCCGCGATCAGCGGCTTGATGTCCATCCCCGGGATCAGGGGACCGAGAAGGCGGGCGAACCGGCTCAGTTGGTTCAGATCGGACAGGAGGGCCTCGCCCGCGCCCGGGTACTGCACCTTGACCGCGACCTCACGGCCGTCGTGCCAGGTCGCCCGGTGCACCTGGCCGATCGAGGCCGCGGCGGACGGCTTGTCCTCGAACTCCAGGAACAGATCCTGCCAGTCCTCACCGAGCCGCTCCGCCAGCACCGAGTGCACCGTGCGCGTCGGCATAGGCGGTGCCGCCTCCTGGAGCTTCGTCAGAGCCGCTCGGTACGGCCCCGCGATCTCCTCCGGCAGCGCCGACTCGAAGACGGACAGCGCCTGACCGAACTTCATCGCGCCGCCCTTGAGCTCGCCGAGCACCTTGAACAGCTGCTCCGCCGTGCGCTGCTGGAGCTCACGGCCCACGATCTCCGCCGACTTCCCACCGATCCGTTTGCCGAGGCCCCAGGTCGCCCGCCCGGCGAAGCCGAGCGGGAGCGCGGCGAGCTTGGCGGTCCGGGTGACCGCCTTCCGGGGAAGATCAGACATGCGCCCTCCAAGTCCCAGACCGCCGTGCCGCGTGTGCTCTGCGGGACAAACTCGATGACCGTTGTTGCCCCGCCATTGTCTCGCGTGGCTCCCCGTCCTCCGAGGTGTTTTCCTCTTTGGCTTTCTCCGTGGCCGCGCACGGGCAGGCGGGATGTGCCCACACCGGCCTGGAGTGCCAGTCGAACCCTGGGGCGGACACCTCCCAGCGTGCGCCCGCCGTCGACGGTACCTGCCCGTCCAGGAAGGCGAGCGCGTGCCCCGCGGCCAGCGCGGCGACCGCCGACGCCAGGGCCAGGTCGCAGGCCCCCACCTGGCGTGGCCTTCCCGAGCGCCACTGGGCGACCAGACGTGGCCAGCACGCGTCCCGGTCGGTCCGTTGCTGGTCCAGACAGCCCGCGCAGCCCGTCTCACCGGGCAGGACCAGCGGGCCGACCACGCCTGTTCCCTCCACGACTCCCGCGTAGAGATGGGGCGTTCCGGAGGCGATGAGCGGTTCGGTGGTGGCCGGGTCGGGTGCGTGGACGTCGACGCCGTCGCGCGGCGCGAGGACCACGAGGGAAAAGCCCTGCTCCTCTCCTGGCGAGGAACCCCGCGGCGGGCGGTCCGGCGCCGCTCGCCGGACCGCCCGGCGTGCCGCCTCGTCCCTGCGCTCGCCGATCGCGTCGGCGGGCAGTCCGCCCGGTGCCACGTCCCACGGCTCGACCCGGCCGATGTCGCGTACGTCGACCCCGCCC
>NZ_VJZE01000440.1 GCF_009377205.1 Streptomyces phyllanthi | reverse complement strand
CGCCACGCCTCCCCCCACCTGCCGCGTCCTGCCGCACCGTCCCCAGCACACGAACAACGGAGTTCCCGATGAAGGACGACACCACCACGGCGGAGCCCTCGGGCGCCGTACGCCGCACGACCCGTGATCTGACCAAGGCCGCCGTGTCCGGCTGGCTCGGTACCGCCATGGAGTTCATGGACTTCCAGCTGTACTCGCTGGCCGCCGCGATCGTCTTCAACAAGATCTTCTTCCCCGACGTCAGTCCGGCGATCGGGCTCATCGCCGCCATGGCCACCTACGGCGTCGGTTACGTCGCCCGGCTCGCCGGCGCGGTCTACTTCGGCCGGATGGGAGACCGGCTCGGCCGCAAGAAGGTCCTGACGATCACGATCCTGCTGATGGGCGCCTCGACCACGCTCATCGGTGTTCTGCCCACCTACGCGTCGATCGGCATCCTGGCGCCGGTCCTGCTCGTCGTGCTCCGTCTCGCCCAGGGTTTCGGGGCCGGGGCGGAGATCGCCGGGGCCACCGTGATGCTCGCCGAGTACGCCCCCACCCGGCGGCGCGGCCTGATCGCCTCCCTGGTGTCCCTGGGCACCAACTCGGGAACGCTCGCCGCTTCGGGCGTGTGGGCCGTGCTGCTCGCCTTCCTCAGCGAGGAGCAGCTGCTCGCGTGGGGGTGGCGCGTGCCGTTCCTGCTGAGTTTCGGGCTGATGCTGTTCGCCGTGTGGCTGCGGCGCAACCTCAGGGAGAGCCCGGTGTTCGAGGAGCGCCCCGATGTCGTGGACGGTGTGGCGCTGACCCGGCACGAGGTCGAGTCGGCCCTCACCGAGGGCACCGGGGGCGACGCCGGTCTGCTGGAGGCGGGCATGCGGCAGCGCAAGGGCAGGGCGTTCTTCCTCGCCCTTGCGCTGCGCTTCGGCCAGGCGGGCAACTCGGGGCTGGTTCAGACGTTCCTCGTCGGCTACATCGCGGCCAACCTGTCCACCGGTCGCTCCGTCCCCACGGACGCCATCGTGTACGGATCGCTCCTGGGCTTTCTCACGGTGCCGGCCGTGGGCATGCTGGGCGACCGCTTCGGACGCCGCACGGTGTACGTGGCACTCACCGTCCTCACCGTCGCCCTCGCCTTCCCGGTGATGCTGCTGATCACCTCGGGCAGCACTCCGGCGCTGATGCTGGGCATGGTCCTGGCACTGAACATCGGCGTCCTCGGGCTGTTCTCGCTGGAGAGCGTGACCATGGCCGAACTCTTCGGAGCGCGTACCCGGTTCACCCAGCTGGCGCTGGCCAAGGAGATCGGCGGGGTCCTCGCCACGGCCGTCGGACCGGTTCTCGCGGCGAGCCTCACCGCCGCCACCGGCAGCTGGTGGCCCATCGCGGCGATGCTCGTCGTCTACTCCCTGATCACACTCGTCGGCGCGCTTCTCTCGCCCGAGACACGCGGCCGTGACCTGGTGCGGCTGGAGGACGCCGTATGAGCCTGGTGGGGCCGGCCACCGCGGGCCGTACGGGTCCGGGAGGCGAGCGCCGTATGAAAGCCGTCGTCGTGCACGGCGCGGGGGACGTCCGGATCGACGAGCGCCCCCGGCCGGAGCCGGCGCGGGGCGAGGTGCTGCTCGCCATGGAGTGGGGCGGGATCTGCGGATCCGACGTCTCCTACTGGCGCAGGGGCGCCTCCGGCACCGCGGCACTCGCCCACCCCCTGGTCCTGGGCCACGAGGTCGCCGGCCGGATCGCGGCCCTGGGCGCGGGGGTGACCGGTCTGTCGGTGGGACAGCCGGTCACCGTCCACCCGGCCCAGGTCGTGGACGGACAGGCGCTGCCGGAGCGGATCGCCGGGCGCGGCAACCTCCACCCGCGTATCCGCTACTTCGGGTCGGCGGCCCTCACCCCGCACACCGACGGCGGGTTCAGCGAGTTCAGGGCCGTACCCGCGGCTCAGGTGCGGCCGCTGCCCGACGGTGTGGACACCGAGTCGGGCGCGCTGGCCGAGCCGCTGGCGGTGGCCCTGCACGCCGTGGGACGCGTGCCCGCACTGCGCGGGCGGAACGTCCTGGTCAACGGCGCGGGCCCGATCGGCTCCCTGGTCGTCGCCGCCGCCGGGTACCGCGGAGCGCGTACGGTGGTCGCCGCCGACCTCTCCGCCTCCCCGCTGTCCGTGGCCCGCCGCATGGGCGCGGACGCGACGGTCGACCTCTCCCGCGGCGAGGAGCTGCCGCAGGACGTCGACGTCGTCTTCGAGGCGTCCGGTGCCCCGGCCGCCCTGGGAGCGGTACTGCGGGCCACGGCCCGCGGCGGCACCCTCGTCCAGGTCGGCAATCTGCCCGGTACGGCGGCACCCTCCGTTCTGGGTGATCTGGTCACCCGCGAGATCACCTGGATCGGCTCCTACCGCTTCGTGAACGAGATCGACGACGCCCTCGACGCCCTGCGCGACGGCCTGGACGTCTCACCGGTCATCACCCACCGCTTCCCGCTGGAACAGGCCGAACAGGCCCTCGCGACCGCCGCGGACCCGAGCAGTGCCAGCAGCAAGGTGCTGCTGCGCCTGACGACGGACGCTTCGGCGCAGGGCTGACTCCCCACAGAACCGCACCCGGCTCCGGTGCAGGGCCCGCACGGCCCATGCCGCGTCCTGGAGCCGGGTCCCAGCACCGACCCGACCGCCAGGAGACCGCCTCGACCCACTGGCCCGCCGCCCCCCGGGGAGCCGAACAGCCCCGGCACGCGCCGACGGACGTCGTATGCATCGGTGAGACCATGGCCGTCCTCGCCCCGCCGGATGCCGGTCCGCTCGCCGCTCAGAGCACGCTCCGGCTCTCGGCCGGGGGCGCCGAGTCCAACGTAGCCCGCGGGCCGGCGGCCCTCGGGCACCGTGCCGCCTGGCTCAGGGCCCTTCTGACGGCTCTCCGCGGCGCCGCGACGCCCATATGGGACCGGAACCGGCCCGGGCGTCCGTGCTGCGCGGCGCACGCGTCGTGCACCTGTCCGGCATCACCGCGGCGCTCTCCGACAGCCGTGCCCGGCTCCTGGAGGAGATTCTGCTGCGCCGCGCCCCCTGGACGGACGGCGTCGCCGGTACACCGTCCCGGCCTGCCGTCTCCTTCGACGTGAACCACCGGCCCGCCCTGTGGCGCCACGGGCGTGCCGGCGCTCCGCGGATCCTGCTGCGGCTCGCTCGCGCCGCGGACATCGTCTTGGTGGGGCGGACCAGGCCGAATCCCTGTGGCACACCGCCCGGCCCGACGACATCGCGGACCTGCTCGCGCCGTCGCCGCTGGTGGTGGTCAAGGACGCCGAACACGGAGCCACTTCCTACGGCTCGGGCGGCCGTACCCTCGTACCCGCCCCGCCCGTCGAGGTGGTCGAACCGGTCGGCGCGGGCGACGCCTTCGCGGCCGGACACCTGTCCGCGGTCCTGCACGACCACGACGAGCCCGCCCGCCTGCGCCTCGGCCGCCTCACGGCCGCGGCAGCCCTCCGCACCAGGGACGACGTACCCGTCCGGCACCAGGTCGCCGACTGTTGACATCACCTCGGGGCGGCTTCATAGTACCTGCGACTAGCGCGCGCTAATAATGCGCTCCAGTGAATCGACAGGAGGCCCCCTCCCCACCCGCCTCCCCTGGCGCGACCCCTTCGTCGTGGTCGACGGCCTCCGCCCCGGCCGCCGACACCCGACGCCCTGACCAGCACAACGAGGTGCCAGACACATGCGCAGACACCACCGCATCCGAGCCGCCGCCCTGACCGCCACCGTTCTCGCCGGCACGCTGCTCGCCGCAGGGTGCTCCAGCAGTTCCGGTGGAAAGGAGTCCGAGGAAGGCGGCACGAACACCGCGGCGGGCAAGGCCGACACCCCCCGCATGACCGTGGCCATGATCACGCACGCGGCACCGGGCGACACCTTCTGGGACCTCATCCGCAAGGGCGCCCAGGCGGCCGCGGCCAAGGACAACGTCAAGCTCGTCTACTCCAGCAGCCCGAACGCCGGCGAGCAGGCGAACCTGGTGCAGAACGCCATCGACCAGAAGGTCGACGGGATCGCGCTGACCGCGGCCAAGCCGGACGCCATGAAGGACGTGGTGGCCAAGGCCAAGGCCGCCGGCATCCCGGTCGTCGGCTTCAACTCCGGCCTGGACAACTGGAAGGAACTCGGCATGCTCGAGTACTTCGGCCAGGACGAGAACATCGCGGGCCAGGCCTTCGGCGAGCGGCTCGACGAGCTCGGCGCCAAGCACGCCGTCTGCGTCATCCAGGAACAGGGGCAGGTCGCTCTGGAGGCACGCTGCGCGGGCCTGAAGAAGGGCTTCGACGGCAAGACGGAGAACCTGTACGTCAACGGCACCGACATGCCGTCGGTGAAGTCCACCATCAACGCCAAGCTCAAGCAGGACGCCTCCATCGACCAGGTGGTCACTCTCGGCGCCCCGATCGCGCTCACCGCCGTGCAGTCGGTGTCCGACGCGGGCAGCAAGGCCGAGGTCGCCACCTTCGACCTCAACAAGGACCTGGTGAAGGCCGTCCAGGACGGCACGGTCCAGTTCGCCGTCGACCAGCAGCCGTACCTGCAGGGCTACCTCTCGGTCGACGCCCTGTGGCTGTACAGGACCAACGGGAACTTCAGCGGCGGCGGCACCGCCCCGGTGCTCACCGGACCCGCCTT
The DNA here is from genome assembly GCF_009377205.1 of Streptomyces phyllanthi. GTDB lineage: Bacteria > Actinomycetota > Actinomycetes > Streptomycetales > Streptomycetaceae > Streptomyces > Streptomyces phyllanthi. The sequence continues at coordinate 2,943 of NZ_VJZE01000440.1, read as the reverse complement.
CATCACCAAGGACAACGTCGACGACGTCGCCGCGTTCGCGGCGAAGGGGACGCGCTGACGGCCTCAGCCCGACGCCCCGGGCGGCGGCCCGCTGGTCCCCCGTACCACCAGCTTCGGGTCCAGCACCGCCTCCCGCGGCTCCAGCCCCTCCCCCTCCAGCCGCTCCACGGCGTACCGCACCGCGCACTCCGCCATGAGGCCCGCGTCCTGGCGGACGGTGGTCAGGCCGATCGGCATCAGATGGGAGAGGTGACTGTCGTCGTAGCCGACGACGGACAGGTCCCGCGGGACGTCGACGCCCGCCCGTGTCAGGGCCATCAACAGCCCCCACGCGCACCTGTCGTTGCCCGCGAGAACCGCCGTCGGCAGGGCCTGCCCCCGGTCACGTTCCGCGAGGAGCAGATGGCCCGCCTCGATGCCCGACTGCTCGGTGTGCTCACCGGGGAGCACCCGCAGCTCGGACTCCAGTCCGTGCCGGCGCATCGCGGCCCGGTAGGCACGTCGCCGCTCGGCCGAGCCGGGGCCGCGACCGCCGTCGATGTGCACGATGCGCCGGTGCCCCAGCTCGACGAGGTGGTCCATGGCCTGTCGTACGCCCTTGGCCTCGGCTGAGTGCACGGAGTCGACCTGGGCCTGGGGAACGCGGCGGCCGACCGAGACGGCGACCGTACGGCGTCCGAGGGCGTCGAGGTACTCGGGCTCGGAGTCGGGGCCGAGCAGGATCACCGCCTCGCAGCGGTGACTGAGCAGCGCCTCGACGGCCTTGGCCTCGCCACGCCCCTGGGCGGCTGCGGAGAGCAGGACGTCGTAGCCGAGCCGCTCGGCCTCGGGGTAGATGCCCGCGATGAGGTCGGTGTGGAAGGTCTGGTGGACGGTGAACATCACGCCGAGCGTGCGGCTGCGCCCACGGGCCAGCAACCGGGCCGCGTTGTCCGGGCGGTAGCCGATCTCGTCGGCGACGCGCAGCACCCGCTCGCGGGTCTCCCGGCTCGCCCCCGGCTGGTCACGGAAGACGATCGACACGAGCGCCCGGGACACGCCCGCCTTCGCCGCGACGTCCGCCATCGTGGGCCGCTGCCTGCCTGGTACATCCACCTGAGAGCCCACCCTCCGACGCCGCCCATCGGCCGCACAGCCTACGGGCATTCCTCGAATTCACCAGAGTCCACGAACGGTCGACACCGTCGGTCGACGCGCCGGCCGCCGTCGCCGACGCCCTCAACGCGCCAGGGGACGGCTCGCCCGGCCGGGATGGGGAGGACGGCGCCGACGGGGCGGGAGGAAAGCCCGGGCCCGTCGCCGCCATCGGGCCGGCGGGACCTGCCGGGCCGGCTGGGCCGGCTGGGCCGGAAGGACCGGCTGGGCCGGAAGGACCGGAAGGACCGGCTGGGCCGGAAGGACCGGCTGGGCCGGCTGGGCCGGAAGGACCGGAAGGACCGGAAGGACCCGCAGGAAAGGGCGGCAAGGACGGCCGGACCTGCTGTGCGGCGACCGCGCCCGTTGCTCGCCCCCCTGGTCCGGGTGCCGGAGATCGACCTCGGATCGTGCGCTGCGGCCTGCGCCCACCGCTCCACGCGCAAGGGTCGGCTCCGCTGCGGCACCAGCGGATCCTCGGTGGCGCTGGGAGGTCGTCCGGCCGAGCGGCTGTTTCGCCGCCTGCTCCCGACCGCGGACCGGACCTGCTCTCCGGCGCCCGGCAGCAACGGGTTCTTCCGGCAGGGCTCCGACCCGGTCCGGCCTCGACGACCTTAGGATTGCCCGTGCCGGAGGGGCACGAACGGGGACGACATGGCACGTGTGGTGTGTGTGCACGGGGTGGGCCGGCACCTCGGGAGTGCGGGGAGCCTGCTCGTGACCCGCTACCTGCCGGCACACGAGGTGCGGGCCGCCGCTCGCAAGCGCGTCCTCTCGGGGATCGGGGACGACACCCGGGTCGTCGTCGCCCACTCCCTCGGCTCGGTGGTGGCCTGCGAGGCCCGGTGTTCCGCGCCGGTCCCGCTCGGCGCCCGGCCCGATGGGGAGGACCTGGCGTGGAGGAACGTGGTCGACCACGGCGATGTCGTCGCCCTCCTCAAGGACCCGCGCACCCGGTTCGGACCGAGGGTCGAAGGAGTGGCTCTGCACAGAGGCGCGCCCGCCCACGACGTGACGGCCCACGACGTGACGGCCCATCTGACCGATGTCAGGACCGGGGTGGCGATATCCGGCGGACTCCGTGTCCGGTGACCGCCGGGCCGGCGGTGGCGAGCCCCGCCGGTTCCTCATCGCGACGGCGGTGACGAGATACCCGGCGGCGACCCACCTCGACTGGGACCGACCCGGCCTCGTTGCGGCCCGGGACGACATCGTGGAGCTGTTCACCGGACGCCTCGGCTACCAGCACGTCACCGACCTCGGCCTCGACCCGACGGCCGACCAACTGACCCGGCATCTGAGGGACTTCTGCAGATCCTCGGAGCGTCGGCCGGACGACGTGTTGGCGGTCTACATCGCTGGGCACGGCGAGATCGTCGAGAACACCGGCCAACACGTTCTGCTGATGTCCGACACCGACCCCGACGATCCCGACGACGCCCTCACCACCGCCGCCCTGGCCCCCAAAATGCTGCTCGGCACCTCCATCCGCCGACTCCTGCTGATGCTCGACACCTGTTACGCCGGTCAGGGCGGCAACGAATTCGTCGCCGCCGCCCTGACCGGCGTAGGCAACGACCGGCACCACGCGTTCGGGACCGGGCTGGCCGTCGTCACATCCGCCTACCCGCACCAACAGGCGGAGACCGGAGCCTTCCCCCGCGTCCTCGGACGCGCCGTGGACAGCCTGGCCACGGCGGGCCACGGCCCGGCGACCCTCGACATCGACGCCCTCGTCGCGCGGATGAACGGCGATCCGTCCTTACCACCGCACCAGCGCATCGTCGCCCATCTGGCCCGTATGAGCGG
>NZ_VJZE01000043.1 GCF_009377205.1 Streptomyces phyllanthi | reverse complement strand
CGTGTGCGGACCGGCCCCCTCACGTATCGCCCCTAGGCGAATTCCCGTCGCGGCACCGTGAGGCGGTAGCCCGAGTCCAGCAGGGCGGGCAGGTAGGCGCGGAGGGCGCCGACGCTCTGGGAGCGGTCGCCGCCCGCGTCGTGGGCCAGGACCACGACGCCGGGGCCCGCTCCGCGGGCGACCCGGTGGGTGATGGTGCGGGCGCCCGGGCTCTGCCAGTCGAGCGTGTCGAGGCTCCAGGCCAGCGGCTCCATCCCCAGATCGGAACCGATCTGGAAGACCGAGCGGTTCCAGGCGCCGTAGGGGGCACGGAACCACAGGGGCGCCTCGCCGTACACCTCCTCGATGACCTCGCAGGTGCGCTCCAGCTCGGAGCGGATCGCGGAGGGTGACATCCCGGTCAGCAGCGGGTGGGACCAGGTGTGGTTGCCCACCACGTGCCCCTCGTCGGCCATCTCGCGGAGCAGTCCCTTGTTGGCCGCGACCATCTCGCCGCACACGAAGAACATGGCGCGGACGTCGTACTCACGAAGCGTGCGCAGGACCTTGGGGGTGTAACGGGGGTCGGGGCCGTCGTCGAAGGTCAGCACCATGGCGCGGCCGATCCCGGACACCCGCAGCAGCGGTTCGTGCCGGACGAGGGTCCGGCCGCGGGCGCGGGCGCGCGTCGGGCCGTAGCCGGTGAGGGGCTGCAAACGGTAGGAGGAGGGCTTGAGCGCGCGGCGCGCCTGCGCACCCGCGGCCGGGCCCTCACCGGGCGCCGTGGCGGGGGCCGGCGCAGGGCCCCCGGTGAGCAGAGCGGCCGCGCCCGCCGCAGCGGTCGCGCCCGCGACGGCTGCGCCGGCCATGAGCATCCGGCGCCGCGTGAACATGTGATCCGTCGTCATGACTCATGAGTCGCCCGCCGGAGGCCCGACGCACCCCGGCAACACCGGGACGGTCCCATGGAACCACTCGATGGGAGCAGTTTGGGCACAGCCGTACGGGGGTCCTGGCGGGGCCGGCCGGGCGGACGGTCACTCCGCCATGACCAGGCCGTCCTGAGCCGCGCCCCGGCTGAGGACCACCTCGCGGATACGGTCACGTACGGCGCCGACGTCCGCTCCCTGTGCGAGGGCGGAGTTGAGGTTCACGACGCGGTTGGTGCCCACGTCGAACCACTGCGGGACGAACTCCGCCTTGGTCACCTCCCAGCGGGCGCCCTCGTGGGCGGGCGGCGAGAAGGTGAAGCGGGCGATCGAGCTCTCGTTGCCGCGCGGGTCGTGGGCGCCTTGGTGGTTGACCATCGCACCGGCGATCTGGTCGCCCATGCCGTAGACGATCCAGGTGCCGTTGACCTTCTCGTACGCCTGCGGGACGTGCGCGTGGGTGCCGAGGACGAGGTCGATGTCGGGGCGGCCGCCGGTGCGGGCGGCGGTGAGCCGCGAGCCCAGGTCCAGTTGCTGCGCGTCGGGCGCCTCCTGCCATTCGCTGCCCCAGTGGACGGAGACCACGACCACGTCGGCGCCCTTGCCCCGGGCGGCCCGGGCGTCGGCGAGGATCCGGTCGGCGTCGATGAGGTTGACCGCCCAGGGCCGGCCCTCCGGGAGCGGGATGCCGTTCGTGCCGTACGTGTACGAGAGGTGGGCGATCTGGGCGCTGCCCGCGCGCAGCATGGTGGTGCCGGCCGCCTCGCCCGCCGTCCGGGCGGAACCCGAGTGCTGCACGCCCGCCCGGTCGAGCGCGTCGAGGGTGCGGTGGATGCCCGCGGCACCGGCGTCCAGGGTGTGGTTGGAGGCGGTGGAGCAGGTGTCGTAGCCGGTGGCGGCGAGGGCCTCCGCCACCTCGGGCGGGGACCTGAAGAGGGGGTAACCGGTGTACTGGCCGTCCGTGCCGTAGACCGTCTCCATGTGGCAGATCGCCACATCCGCCTGGGAGACGACGGGGGTGACGCCCGCGAGCATGGGCCGGAAGTCGTAGCCGGTGCCGCCCGCGTCCGCGCGGGCCTGGCGAATGATCGAGTCGTGCGGCAGGACGTCTCCGGAGGCGACGAGGGTGAAGGGGCGGTCGCGCTCGGCGAGCGCGGCGGGGGCGGAGGGCGTGGCACTGCCGGGTGCCCGCGCCGACGGGTCCTGGGTCTGACAGGCGGTGAATCCCGCCATGAGGAGGAGCAGGAAGGCCGCGGTCGCCCGCTGTGTGTATGTCGTCATGAATTCACCCCGTTGCGGTCGTATTGACCTATAAGTCAGCACGAATCCGCATACCGAGCCACCTGGTCCCGGCCACCCTTAGCCCGTCCGGCGGGGGCGGCCGGGCCCGCCGCGAGCGGCTCGCCGGACCGTTCGTCGCACCGTTCGTCGACGGGTTCGACCGCCCGCCGCAGACCCGTGACCGCCCTCTGTCCCCGCGGCGTGGCGCGCGTTCCCATACGGCCATGACGGCCGGAACCACGATCACGAACGGGACGACCGCCGAGCACGAGCTGGCCGCTTTGCAGCGGGAGCACGGACGGCCCCTCTTCGCCCTCATGCTGCGCCTGTCCGACGGGGACCGGCAGCGTGCCGAGGACCTGGTGCAGGAGACGCTCGTACGCGCCTGGCAGCACCCCGAAGCGCTCCGCGCGGACGACTTCACCTCCGTGCGCCCCTGGCTGCTGACCGTCGGGCGGCGGCTCGCCATCGACGCGCGCCGGGCCCGGCAGGCCAGGCCCGCCGAGGTGGGGGACGCCGTACTGGAGAACGCGCGGGTGTGCGCCGACCATGCCGAGCGGTCCGCCGCCGCCCTCGATGTACGCCGCGCTGTGAAGACACTCACTCCCGAGCACCGTGAAGTCCTGGTGCAGGTGTACTTCCAGGGGGCGAGTGTGGCGGAAGCCGCGGAGGCCCTCGGGATCCCGCCCGGTACGGTGAAGTCCCGCGCGTACTACGCGCTGCGCGCCCTGCGCCGGGTGCTTCCGGGATACGCGACTGACCTGGACTGAAACCAATGGTCGGGTCAAACCTCAGTAAAGCGCCTTGCTGAGGACCATGGTTGAGCCATCAGCTGTCTTCATCCGTGTTCCGCAAGGGGGCCCGGGGTCGGGCCCCGGGGTCGGGCGACGCGCACGCACCGGAGGAAGGCAGGAAGGGATGCTGCACAGAGGTCAAGAGAGCACGGACGGCTCCGGCGGCGGTGAACTGACCGTCCCCATGGCGTGGTTGTACGCCGAGTACATCGCGGACGAACTGCTGCGGACGGGCGACCTGATGCCGCCGACGTCCTTCGAGTTCCGCGCGGGGCGGGACGCGCTGGCGCTGACCATCTTCCTCGCGGACACCGGTGGTGAGCTCTCCGGCATCCGGGTCGTCTCGCAGCTGGACACCTGGCTGTCGCTGACCGCGTACGACCAGCCCTGGGAGGACTGGGTGCGCGAGCGCATGGCGCGGCTGGCCGCCGAGACGGCCGAGTCGGGCGGTCCTTCCCCGGATCTGGACCTGGCCGCCGCGGCCTGGCGCTGGCTGGAGGAGACCGAGCTGCTCGCCCCCGATCTGGACGCGGTGCCGGGCGGCGGTCCGGTCATCGGCGAGGACGACGGTCCGAAGGTGTGGACGCCAGCCTGGCGGCTCGGTCTGCCCCTCGGGCACCTGGCGATCCATCTTTTTTAGTCTCCGACCAATCCGCGGGCCCGTCGGCTCCGAACGTCTCGGTTGCCATTCCGTAATCCGGGACTTGAGTGATTCGTCGGTCCGGTGCGTACCGGTGGTAGCAAGAAGCAACCCCCACCGCATCACCGGCTCGAGGAATTTGCCATGTGGTCCCAGGATCGTCATCACGACGTCGGCGCCTACGCGCTGGGCGTGCTGGACGAGGTGGAAGCCTTCCACTTCGAGGGCCATCTCCGCGAGTGCCCTCGGTGCGCGGTACAGGTCGCAGAGTTCCGGCCCGCCGCCCGCCAGCTCATGCTGTACCGCCGGGCGACACCCCGTTCGGTGCACCCGTTCGCGGGCCCTGGGCCGCGGCTGCTGGACCGGCTGCTCGACGAGGTGGGCAACCGGAACCGCGCCGGGCGCAGACGCTGGCTGTTCGCGGTCGCGGCCTCGGTGGTGTTCGCCGTGGGCGGGCCCGCCGTCGCGATCCTGGCGGGGCCGGGCGAGCAGAAGACCGCCGTGGCGGCGACCGACACGAAGACGGGTGTGTGGGCCGAGGTCAAGGCAGCGGACAAGCTCTGGGGCAGCGAGATCGACGTCCAGGTCAAGGACGCCTCGGGACCACGGGTGTGTCAGCTCGTGGTGATCGGCAAGGACGGTTCCGAGGAGACGGTCACGAGCTGGATGGCGCCGGACCACACCGACACGCCCTCCGCCATGAAGGGCGGCGCGGCCATGCAGCGCGAGGACATCAGCCATTTCGAGGTGCGCTCGGACGGCGAGCGACTGGTGACGCTGAAGTCGCCGTGGGGATGAGCGAGTCCGTGGGGACGGCTGAGGCTCGGGCCGCACGGCAGCCTCGGGAACAGCCGCCGGCCGCACGGCCGCCTCGAGAACGGGGCTGCCCGGGAGCCGTGACCGCACGGGCGCCGGGACTACTTCAGGAGCCGTGACATCCGGCGGTCCGCGAGTGGCTTGCCTCCCGTCTGGCACGTCGGGCAGTACTGCATCGACGAGTCGCTGAAGGAGACCTCGCGGACGGTGTCGCCGCACACCGCACAGGGCTCGCCCGTACGGCCGTGCACGCGCAGCCCGCTCTTCTTCTCCGCCTTCAGCCTCCCGGCGGCCAGCCCCCGGGAACGCTCGACGGCCTCGGTGAGCGTGGTGCGCAGCGCCTCGTACAGCCGGCCGGTCTCCTCGGGTCCGAGTGAGGAGGCCTGCTTGTACGGGGACATCCTCGCGGCGTGCAGGATCTCGTCGCTGTACGCGTTCCCCACTCCGGCGATCAGGCTCTGGTCGCGCAGCGCGCCTTTGATCCGCCGCCGCTCCCCCGCCAGCAGCTCCCTGAAGCGGGCCTCGTCGAAGTCGGCGGCGAGCGGGTCGGGGCCGAGGCGGGCCACCCCCGGGACGTCCCGCGGGTCCCGTACGACGTAGACCGCGAGGCGTTTCTGGGTGCCGGCCTCGGTGAGGTCGAACCCCTCGCCGGTCTCCAGCGCGACCCGCAGCGCGAGAGGGCCCTTGCCCGGGCGGGGCGGGCCGTCGGGGAGGCGGTCCCGCCACTGGAGCCAGCCCGCGCGGGCCAGGTGGGTCACGAAGTGCAGGCCGCCCGCCTCCAGGCCGAGGAACTTGCCGTACCGGTGCACCGACGTCACCTCGCGGCCCTCGAAGGCGGTGACCGGAGGGTCGTACGTCTTGAGGACGCTGATCGCGACGGGCAGCACCCGGACGACCTCGTGGCCGACGAGACGCTCGGCCAGGAAGTCCCGGAGCGCTTCGACCTCGGGCAGTTCCGGCATACGTCCAGAGTGCCATCCGCGGCCGACGGCGCCACGCGGGGAGGTTCTCCCCCGGATCGCTCCATCAGGCCGGTGTCCGGGTCCCGGTCGAAGCCGCCCGGGCGGTTGGGCGCCAGAATCGTGTCCGGGTGGGCGGGCCGGTCGTCCCGGAGTGACCGGGCGCTCGCTCCCCGATCAGCCGCGGAGCCACCTTGCCGGGGTTTGTCCGATTCTTCGAGTGGTAGCCGCTGACAGGAGAGGAGCGTTCCGCCGTGGACTGGTTCACCGCCCCCGACTACTGGATGAGCAGGCTGGTCTTCCAGCGGGCCCTGGCCGTCGTCTACCTGGTGGCGTTCCTGGGCGCCGCGCTGCAGTTCCGTGCCCTGCTCGGCGAGCGCGGGATGCTGCCGGTGCCCGCCTTCGTGCGGCGGGTTGCGTTCCGGCGGTCGCCCAGCGTGTTCCACTTCCGCTACTCCGACCGCTTCTTCGCGGCCTGGGCGTGGGCGGGCTGCGCGGTGTCGGTGGCGCTGGTCGCGGGGCTGGACTCGCTGCTCCCGCTGTGGGGGGCGATGCTGCTGTGGCTCGTGCCGTGGGTGATGTACCTGTCGATCGTCAACGTGGGCCAGACCTGGTACTCGTTCGGCTGGGAGTCCCTGCTGCTGGAGGTGGGCTTCCTGGCGGTCTTCCTGGGCAACGACGAGGTGGCGCCGCCGATCGTGGTGCTCTTCCTGCTGCGCTGGGTGCTGTTCCGCCTGGAGTTCGGCGCCGGGCTGATCAAGCTGCGCGGTGACGAGTGCTGGCGGAAGCTGACGTGCCTGGACCACCACCACGAGACGCAGCCGATGCCGGGTCCGTTGAGCTGGTTCTTCCACCGTCTCCCGAAGCCGCTGCACCGGGTCGAGGTGGCCGCCAACCACTTCACCCAGCTCGTCGTGCCCGTCCTGCTGTTCACTCCGCAGCCGATCGCCACGGCCGGCGCGTCGCTGATGATCCTCACCCAGCTGTGGCTGGTGCTGTCGGGCAACTTCTCCTGGCTGAACTGGATCACCATCGTGGTGGCCCTGTCCGCCGTGGAGTTCCCGAGCGAGCGGCCGTCGCCGCCCGGGGCTCCGCTCTGGTACGAGGTCGTGGTCCTCGCGGTCGCCGCGCTGGTGGTGGGCCTGAGCTACCGCCCGGTCCGCAACATGATCTCCCGTGGCCAGGTCATGAACCGCTCCTTCGACCCGCTGCACCTGGTCAACACGTACGGAGCGTTCGGCAGCGTCAGCCGGGTCCGGTACGAGGTGGTGGTCGAGGGCACGGCGGACGACGTACCGCGTGAGGACTCCGCGTGGCGGGAGTACGAGTTCAGGGGCAAGCCGGGTGATCCACGGCGCTGGCCGCGCCAGTACGCCCCGTACCACCTGCGGCTCGACTGGCTGATGTGGTTCGCCGCGCTCTCCCCCGCGTACGCGGGTGCCTGGTTCGGCGGTCTGGTGGAGCGGCTGCTGGAGAACGACCGCGACACGCTGAAGCTGCTGCGCCACTCCCCGTTCCCGCCGGACGCCCCACCCCGCCACATCCGCGCCCGGCTGTTCCGCTACCGCTTCACGACGTGGCGGGAACTGCGGGAGACGGGCGCGTGCTGGGACCGGACGTATGTACGGGATTTCCTGCCGCCGACACGGTTGTCCGGTGCGGAGGTCGTACGCGGTCGGAGACCGTAGGCGGCAGGCGGGGCCGTGGGCCGGTCAGGGGCGTGTATCGGGGGCAGGGCGTGTCTATCGGAGTCAGAGGCCGTAGACGCGGGTGGCGGTGGCCTCGAGGATCTCCTTCTTCTCGTCCGGGCTCAGGCCCAGGAGCAGCACGCCCGTACCGTGGACGACCTCGGCGTACGTCGCCGCCAGGGTGCACACCGGCCAGTCGGAGCCGAACATCAGCCGACCGGGGCCGAAGGCCTCCAGCACGGTCTCCGCGTAGGGGCGCAGCTCCCCAGTCGGCCAGCCCGAACGCCATGTCCGCGGGTCCGTCTCCGTAACCATCCCCGACAGCTTGCACACGGTGTTGGGGAGCGCGGCGAGCGCCCTGATGTCGGACGCCCAGGGTTCGAGTTCTCCGGAGGCGATGCGCGGCTTGCCCAGGTGGTCGAGGACGAAGGTGAGACCGGGGTGCGCGGCCGCCGCCTTGACGCAGGCCGGCAGCTGGTGGGGCAGCACCACCAGGTCGTACACGAGCCCGGCCGCGGCGACCGCGTCGAGTCCCCGGCGTACGTCCGCGCGGAGCAGCCACTCGGGGTCGGGTTCGCCCTGGACCTGGTGGCGGACGCCCTTCAGGTACCGGCCGCCGGGGAGTTCGCGCAGCAGGGCCAGTTCGTCGGTGACGCGGGGGCTCGTCAGATCCGTCCAGCCGACCACGCCCGCGACCAGCTCGTGCCGTTCCGCGAGCGCCAGGAACTCGGGGGTCTCCTCGGCCACGGTGATCGTCTGTACGAGGACGCTGCGGTCGACATGCAGGGCGCGGGCCTCGGGTTCCAGGTCGGCCAGGGTGAAGTCACGGCGCAGCGGCTGGAGTTCGGGCCCGGTGATCCAGTCCTGGTCGCGTACGGAGAGGTCCCACACGTGGTGGTGGGCGTCGACGCTCACGGCAGCTCCCACACGACGGGCAGCCCGGCGTCGGCGCCCTCGCCGGAGTAGTCGTGCACGACGTCGAGCAGCTCGGCCATACGGGCCTGCCAGGCGACGTTCACGGGCAGCTTCTCCAGTTCGGCCAGCAGCCGGGCGTAGTCGTCGCACTCCAGGACGTGGAACAGGTCGGTGCCGCTGCGCCAGATCGTCCAGGAGGTGGCTCCGGCGGCGCGGATCGCGTCGGTGAGCTCCTTGGGGACCTCGCGGTGCGCGGCCTCGTACTCCTCGATGCGGTCGGCGCGGACCTTGGTGTGCAGGGCGACTCTCATGACGGCTCCTCGGGAGGTACGGGGGCGTCTTCGGGCAGGAGGCCGGTGCTTCGCAGCTCCTGCCAGAAGGCGGCGGGCACCGGTGCCGCGAACTGGTCGGCGCAGTCGTGGACCTCGTGTGCGGAACGGGCGCCGACGAGGACACCGGCGACGGCCGGATGGGCGGTGCAGAAGGCCAGTGCGGCGGCTCGCAGGGTCGTGCCGTGGCGGTCGGCGAGTGACTTCAGGTGCAGGGCGCGGTCCAGCAACTCGGCGGGAGCCGTCGCGTAGTCGTACGTCGCTCCCGGCTTCGGATCGGCCAGCAGGCCGGAGTTGAAGGCGCCGCCCAGGACGACGGACGTGCCGCGTGCCTCGGCCGCGGGCAGCAGCTCGGTCAGGGCACCCTGGTCGAGCAGGGTGTACCGGCCTGCGCACAGGACCACGTCGACGTCCGTCTCGCGGACGAAGCGGGTGAGCATCCCGGTCTGGTTCATGCCCGCGCCGATCGCCCGGACGACGCCCTCCGAGCGGAGCTTCTCCAGGGCGGGATAGCCCTCCTGGAAGGCCTGTCCGGCGTGGTCGTCGGGGTCGTGGAGGTAGACGACGTCGACGTGGTCGAGGCCGAGGCGTTCCAGGCTCGCCTCCAGGCCGCGCCGTACGCCGTCGGCGCTGAAGTCCCAGACGCGGCGGTGGGTGGCGGGCACCGCGAAGCCGTTCGCCAGGTCGTCGCCACCGCTCGGGGTGGGTTCCAGGCGGCGGCCCACCTTGGTGGACACCGTGTACGACGAGCGGGGGTGCTCGCGCAGGGCCGCGCCGAGGCGGCGTTCGGACAGGCCGAGGCCGTAGTGCGGCGCGGTGTCGAAGTAGCGGACGCCCCGCTGCCGGGCGGCGGCCACGGCCTCGTGCGCCTGCTCCTCGCCCACCTCGCGGTACAGGTTGCCGATTCCCGCGGCGCCGAAGGCGAGGGCGCTGACCTCGACCCCGCTGCGACCGAGCGTGCTCATACGCGGGTCCTCCCTTCCACGGTCCTCACCGGCCCACCGGGCGCAGCCGCAGCCCCTGCATGCCGCCGTCCACCGCGAGTGACGTACCGGTGGTGGCACCGGACAGCGGGCTCGCCAGATAGGCGACGGCACCCGCGACCTCGGGCGCCGAGACGAGGCGGCCGGTGGGCTGGCGGGCTTCGAGGGCGGCCCGTTCGGCGGCCGGGTCCGCGGCGGCGTCCAGCAGGCGGCCCACCCACGGGGTGTCGACCGTGCCGGGGTTGACGCAGTTGACGCGGATGCCCTCGCGGACGTGGTCGGCGGCCATGGCGAGGGTGAGGGAGTACACGGCGCCCTTGGACGCGGAGTACAGCGCGCGCTGCGGCAGTCCGGCCGTGGCGGCGATGGAGCAGGTGTTCACGATGGCGGCGTGCGCCGATTCCCGCAGATGCGGCAGCGCGGCACGGGCCACGCGGACCATGCCCACGACATTGACGTCCAGCACCCGGTGCCACTGCTCGTCGTCGTTGTCCTCGACCGTCCCCTGGGCGCCGATGCCCGCGTTGTTGACCAGTACGTCGAGTCCGCCGAGGTCGGCGACGGCGGCGGCCACGGCCTGCCGTACGGAGGTGTCGTCGGTGACGTCGGCCCGGTGGCCGAGCAGCGGCTTGTCGACGGCCGAGATGTCCAGGTCGAGGACGGCGACCCGCGCGCCCCGGGCGGCGAGCAGCTCCGCGGTGGCCCGGCCGATGCCCGAGGCGCCGCCCGTCACCAGCGCCTTGAGGCCCTCGAAGTCGCTCATGCCGCCTGTCCGTCCTTCCGGTCGAGGTCGGCGGCCCAGAAGGTGCCGCCCGGGAACGTGTACTGCGCGATGGACTCGGGCCGCATGGTGGCGGAGAAACCCGGCGCGGTGGGTGCCGTGTAGTGACCCTCGCGGATCACCACCGGGTCGAGGAAGTGGTCGTGCAGATGGTCGACGTACTCGATGACCCGGTCCTCGGTGGTCCCGGTCAGCGCCACGTAGTCGAACATCGACAGGTGCTGGACGAGCTCGCACAGCCCGACCCCGCCCGCGTGCGGGCAGACGGGCACCCCGAACTTGGCCGCGAGCAGCAGGATCGCCAGGTTCTCGTTGACGCCGCCGACGCGGGCGGCGTCGATCTGGAGGACGTCGAGGGAGCCCGCCTGGAGGAGCTGCTTGAAGACGATGCGGTTCTGGACGTGTTCGCCGGTGGCGACCTTGACGGGGCCCACGGCCTTGCGGATCGTGGCGTGGCCGAGCACGTCGTCGGGGCTGGTGGGCTCCTCGATCCAGTACGGCTCGAACTCGGCGAGCGCCTTGACCCACCGGATCGCCTCGTCGACGTTCCACCGCTGGTTGGCGTCGACGGCCATCCGGATGTCCGGGCCGACGACGGACCGGGCCACACGGCAGCGGCGTACGTCGTCCGCGAGGTCCGCACCCACCTTCAGTTTGATCTGCCGGAAGCCGTCGGCGACGGCCTGGGCGGCGAGGCGGGTGAGCTTCTCGTCGCCGTAGCCGAGCCAGCCCGGGGAGGTCGTGTACGCCGGATAGCCCCGCTCCAGCAGCCGGGCTCTGCGCTCGTCGGCTCCCTCCTTGCCCCGCCGCAGCAGCTCCAGCGCCTCCTCGGGAGTGAGCGCGTCGGTGATGTAGCGGAAGTCGACCTGGCGGACCAGCCACTCGGGCTCGGCCTCGGCGAGCAGTTGCCACAGGGGTTTGCGGGCGCGCTTGGCGGCCAGGTCCCACACCGCGTTGACGACCGCGCCGATCGCCATGTGCATCACCCCCTTCTCGGGTCCGAGCCAGCGCAGCTGACTGTCGCCGATCAGGTCCCGGAACAGTGAGCCCGGGTCGTCGCACAGCTCGTCGACGGACCGTCCGACCGCATGGCTCCGCAGCGCGTCGATCGCGGCGACCTGGACATCGTTTCCCCGACCGATGGTGAAGGTGAAGCCGTGCCCCTCCAGACCGGTGGTCGCGTCGGGCGCACCGGCCGGGTCGGTCGCGTCGGTGCGCAGCACCACGTACGCGGCCGAGTAGTCGGGGTCCGGGTTCATCGCGTCGGAGCCGTCGAGCTCGCGCGAGGTCGGGAAGCGGATGTCGTAGGTGTCGAGCGCGGTTACGCGGAAAGAGGGGCCGGGGGTCGGTGACACGGAAGGCCTTTCGGGTCGGTGGCGGGATGCGCCGGGGAACGCGGCGGGTGGCCGGTCCTGGTCCGGCGGCGGGGTCAGTCCTGGGCGCGGCCTGTGGTCACTCGGGCGATCATGAGGGCCACCAGGATGATTCCGCCGTAGATGGCCTGGATCCAGAAGGACGGCACCTGTGCGAGGGTGAGCAGGTTCTGGACGACACCCAGGAGGAGTACCCCGGTGAGGGCGCCGAACATGGTGCCCTTGCCGCCGTCGAGGCTGATGCCGCCGATGACCGCCGCCGCGAACACGGTGAAGATCATGTTGTTGCCCTGGTTGGCGCTGATCGCCCCCACGTATCCGGTCTGCATGATCCCGCCGACGGCGGCGAGGGTGCCCGCGACGACGAACACACCGAGCATGATCCGCTCCACCCGGATGCCGGCCGCGCGGGCCGCGTCCGTGTTGCCGCCGATGGCGTACATGGCGCGGCCGATGCGGTGGTAGCGCAGGACCAGGCCCGCGACGCCGAAGGCGATCGCCGCCAGCCAGACCGACATGGGTACGCGCAGGAAGGTGGTCGTGGCCAGGGAGAAGAACGCCTCGGGCATACCGAACAGCGTCTTGCCCTTGGTCGCGCCGACCAGCAGTCCGCGCAGCACGATCAGCATCGCGAGCGTCACGATGAACGCGTTGAGCTTGAACTTCACCACGAGGACGCCGTTGAACGCGCCGATGCACGCGCCCACGACGAGGATCGCGAGCAGGGCGAGGGCCGCCGGGAGTTCCGTGCCCCAGCCGGACTGGGCGGCGGGCAGCACGAGCAGGGCGCCCACGGCGGGCGCGATACCGACGACCGACTCCAGCGACAGGTCGAACTTGCCGGTGATCAGCACGAGGGACTCGGCGAGGACCACCATGGCGAGGGCGGCGGACGCGCCCAGGATGGAGACCAGGTTGCGCTCGGTGAGGAACGAGTCGTTGACGAACGCGCCGAACACCATGAGCAGCAGCAAGGCGGGGACCAGGGCGAGTTCGCGGGCGCGGCGGAGCAGGACGGTCTTGGCGGCACGGGGGTCGGGGGCCCGCAGCGGGGTCAGTTCCGGCACCTTCGTGTCAGCCATGGTCCACTCCTTCGATGGAGGCGATCAGCTCGTGGTCGTGCCAGCCCGCCGGGTGCTCGGCGACCACCCGGCCGTGGAAGAGGACCAGGACGCGGTCGCAGCGGCGCAGGTCGTCGAGTTCGTCGGAGACCACGAGCACGGCGGTGCCGTCCTGGCGGGCGCTGTCCACACGGGACAGCAGCGACTCCTTGGACTTCACGTCGACGCCCGCGGTGGGGTTGATGAGGACGAGCAGGCGCGGGTCGGAGGCGAGGGCGCGGGCCATCACCACCTTCTGCGCGTTGCCGCCGGAGAGGTCGGAGACGGGCTGGTCGGGGCCCTCGGCATGGATGTCGAGACGCTCGATCAGCTCGCCGGCGACATCACGTCGGCGATCGGTGCCGACGAAGCCGTACCGGCCGAGACGGTTCAGGACGGTCATGGTGGCGTTGTCGCCGATGGTCATCCCGTAGACGAGGCCCTCGTCGTGCCGGTCGCGCGGGACGCAGCCGACACCGGCCCGCAGCGCCGCCTGCACATCGCCGAACGGGAGCGGCCGGCCGTCCAGCCGCGCGGTGCCGCCCGTCGGGGTGTGCAGTCCCGCGAGGGACTCGGCGAGGGCGATCTTCCCGCTCGCGCTGGAGCCGGCGAGGCCCACGACCTCGCCGTGGCGGACGGTCAGGTCGATGTCCTCGTAGAACGACTCGGACCTGAGCCCGCGTACGTCGAGGGCGACCGGGGCGCCCGCCGCGACAGCCGTACGGGAGGCCGACCGCTCGGCGACGGCCTCCCCCGCCATGGCCTCCACCAGGGCGGCGCGCGGCAGTTCGGCGACCGGGGCGGTGGTGATCCAGCGGGCGTCCCGCAGGACCGTGACCGTCTGGCAGACCTCGTACACCTCCTGGAGGTGGTGCGAGATGAACAGGAAGGTGACGCCGGACTCCTGGAGGGCGCGCATGCGCGTGAAGAGGCGCTCGATCTCGCGGTTGTCGAGCTGTGCGGTGGGCTCGTCGAGGATGATGAAGCGGGCGCCGAAGCTGAGCGCCCGGGCGATCTCCACCATCTGGCGGTCCTCGACCTGGAGGTCGGCCGTGCGGGCGTCGGGGTCGACGTGCACGTCCCAGGTGTCGAGGACCTCGGCGGCCTCGGCCCGCAGCCGCCGCCAGCTGATGAGACCGCCGCGGCCGAGGGGCTGCCGGTTGATGCTGTGTTTGTCCGGGGGACGACTCCCGGACCTCCGGCCGCGCCTGAAGCCGAGCCAAGTCGATCTGGAAGCCGCGATATCGGCGATGAACAGGTTCTCGGCGACCGTCAGCTCCGGTACGACGGTGGGCCGTTGGTAGACACAGGCCACCTTGCGGCGCCAGGCGTCGCGATCGGCGAGCGGGGGTGCGGGTTCGCCGTCGAAGCGGACGGTGCCCTCGTCGGCGGCCTGGAGGCCGGTGAGGATGGTGACGAGGGTGGACTTGCCCGCGCCGTTGCGGCCGACGAGGGCGTGCGACTCACCGGGCAGTACGGTGAGCCGGCCGTCCTGGAGGGCGACGGTGGGACCGTACCGCTTGACGATGCCGGTGGCCTCGACGAGCGGCGTACCGGCGGGCACGGCGTTGCCTTCCCCTGCGAGTGCGCTCATTTGACCGTGTTGCCCCACAGCTCGGGGTCGTCGACGTTCTCCTTCGTGACCAGGGGCGCGGGCAGCTGGTCCTCCAGGTTGCCGCTGGGCAGCTTGACGATCTCGGAGTTGTGGTCGGTCGGGCCGGGCTCGAACTTCTTCCCCTCCATCGCGGCCTTGATGTAGTACATGCCGTACTTGGCGTACAGGTCGGCGGGCTGCGAGACCGTCGCGTCGATCTGGCCCTTGCGGATGGCGTCGTACTCCTGCGGGATGCCGTCGTTGGAGACGATGAAGATATGGCCCTTGCTGCCGGCCGTCTTCAGCATGTTCTTGGACTTCAGGGTCTGGAGGGTGGGCGCGAGGTAGACGCCGCCCGCCTGCATGTAGATGCCCTTGATGTCGGGGTTGGCGTTGAGGAGCGTGTCCAGCTTGGCTGCGGCCGTGTCGGACTCCCACTTGGCGGGGATCTCCAGGACCTTCAGCTTCGGGTACTTCTCCTTGACGCAGGAGCGGAACGCCTCGGACCGCTCACGGCCGTTGACCGAGGCCAGATCGCCCATGATCTGCACGACCTTGCCGCTGGTGATCTGCCGGCCGAGGTACTCGCAGGCCTTCTCGCCGTACGCCACGTTGTTGGCGCGGACGACCATGGCGACCTTGCCCTTGTCGGGCGCGACGTCCACGGCGACGACGGGCACGCCCTTGCGCTCGGCCTGGTCGAGTCCGGCGGAGATCGCGGCGCTGTCCAGGGGGGCGACGACGAGGCCCTTCACACCCTGGTTGAGCTGGTTGTTGATGTCGGTGATCTGCTGGGACGGGTCGCTGTTGGAGTTGACGGTCTTGAGGGCGTCGACGCCCTCGGACTTGGCCGTCTTCGGTACGTAGTCGTTGTACGACTGCCAGAACGGCGAGGTCAGCAGGGGCAGGATCACCCCGACCTTGCCGTCGCCGCCGCCTTCACCGCCGGAGGCGACGTTGTCCTTGGTGCTGCCGCACGACGCGAGCACCAAGGCGGCGCAGGCGGCGGCGACCGCCGCGCGTACCCTCCGTGCCCCCGTCTGCCCGTTTCGTGGGTGTGTGCCGGCCATCTGTCAGCTCCTCGTCGAGCGTGGATCAGCGTGGTTCAAGCAGGTGCCCGAATATTTATCAGACCACTTCCCCATCACAACACCCTCCTACGCAGGTTTTCCCCGCCTTCCGGCTGTAGTGGTCCGACCACATGGCTGGTTAGACTTCCGCGCACCGAGGACAGCAGGAGGAGTGGCGTGGACGAGACCCAGGCCCGGGAAGCCGTGACCGCTCCACAGAAGGGGACGGTGACCCAGCGCGCGATCGAGCGCATCAAGGCGATGATCGCCGAGGGCCGCCTGGAGCCCGGGCAGCGGCTGCCCACCGAGCGGGATCTGGCGGCCCAGCTGGGCATCTCGCGCAGCTCGATGCGGGAGGCGATCCGCGCGCTCACGGTCCTCGGGGTACTGGAGGCCCGCCATGGCTCGGGCATCTACGTCACCCAGCTGGAGGCCGGGGACCTGCTGGAGACTTTCGGAGTGGTGGCCGACCTCTCCCGCGGCCCCCGTCTGATCGAGCTCCTCGAGGTGCGCCGCATCCTGGAGTCGACGGCGACCGCGCTGGCGGCCGCACGCATCACGCAGGAGCAGCTCGCGGAGGTCGAGAAGCACCTGACCGCGATGAACACGACGGACGATCCCGAGGAGATCCTCGCCCACGATCTCTCCTTCCACCGCGAGATCGCCTCGGCGGCGGGCAACGAGACGATGGCCGCGATTCTGGAGGGCCTGTCCTCGCGCACCTTCCGCGCCCGCGTCTGGCGCGGCTACCAGGAGGAGGGCGCCTTCGCCCGCACCCGCCGCGAACACGCCGCCATCCACCGCGCGCTGGTGGCCCACGACCCGGAGGCGGCGCGGGCGGCCGCGGCAGCGCATGTGGGTGAGGTGGAGGAGTGGCTGCGCAGCCAGCTCACGCCGTAGTGGGCGGGATGGCTGCGAGGAGCCATGACGTGACGGCTATGGCTTGAGGGCCCACTCCTCCAGGCCGGAGTAGACCAGTGCGGTCCGCCACCGGGGAGCCGAGAAGCACTCGGCCTTTCCCCCGTGGACCGCCACGAGGGAGTCCGCCCCTCTCCACCAGGTGTCGGCGAGTCCCCTGACCTCCGGCACCGGCTCGTAGGAGTCCAGCGGGATCTCGTCGACCTCGTCGCCGCTGACCCGGGTGATCCGCCGGGCCCACAGGGCCGCGTGGTGGGCCAGGGCGAGGGACTCCACCCATCCCTCGATGGTCGCGTGCAGGGGCGTCCAGCGTTCTTCCTGGATGCCGAACTCGTCGTTCGGCCCGATCATGAACGAGAAGGGGACCGCCGTCCGCTGGATCCCCGCCTCGAACCACCACCCTTCGTCCGCAGAACCTTCCGGAACGTCGGGATCCAGGTAGCGGGGCCCGCCGTCGTACAGCGGGGAGGGGGGCAGGACCAGCCCGCCCCACCGCTGCTGGAACGCCACGACCCGGTCGATCTGCGCGGCGGGTATGCCGTGCCCGAGCCAGGACTCCCGGTGCCGCTCGGCCGGCACGACGTCGACCTTGACGCCGTGCGCGGAGACGAAGCTCCGGGCCCGTCGGGTCAGCCCCTCGGGCACGTCGTGGAAGAGGTTGAGATTCGCCACCCGGCGGACCCTACCCGGTGGTTGCCCCAGGCCCGCCACAGCCACAGGGTGACCAGCTGGAAGGGCCACGGACGCGGGGCGGGGGGCCTCGCCACTCCGGCCGACCGGTCAGCGGCACACCGGGACCGGCCGGCCCGTCAGCGGCACACCGGGACCGGCCGGCCCGTCAGGGACAGCCCATGACCCGCACCCGCGACCGGTAGACCCCTAACGGGCGGTCACCCGCCACACGGCCGGCTCGCGCTGGTCCGGCGGGTACTGGACGAGGCGTCCGCCGTCCGTGATGTGCACGGCCATCCGCGTGATCGCGTTGACGAACTCGTAGCCGCCGGGGACGGGCACCGGCACCCAGCGCTGCAAGGTGTTCGAGGCGGCGCAGGTCTCCTCCGTGACCGCGCTGCCCGGCTCCAGCGGCACGTTGAGCGTGATCCTGCCGCTGCGCGTCTCCAGGCACCTGCCGCTCGCGGCGGACCTCAGGGTCAGATACCCGTCGGCGGTGCGCGCGACCTGGAAGTCGCCCGTCACTCCGCCGCTGCGCAAGGTGTACGTCCCGTCGGCGAGCGGCACCCGGGTCAGGTCACGCCATCCGGGGGCATGGCCCACCGCCTGCGCGCGAGCGGTGAACTCGGCATACGTCGCGTCCGGGTGGGGCGATCCCCAGGTGGCCTGCGCGATGTGCCGCAGCGCCGGGTCCAGGGCGACGGCGACCTCGTTCTCGGTCTCACCGCGTCCGTTGTCCGGCCAGAGACTGATCTTGGCCCCGGTGACGCCGTCGCGCGAGGCGAGCTTCTCGCCCTCGAAGCCGCGCGGGTCCCAGCTCTGGTCGTACAGGCCCTCGGTGTCCGAGTGGAATCCGCCGCGCACGAGGTAGAGGGCGTACGCGGCGTTCATCACCGGGTAGCCCCGCGCGATGAGCCGGCTCGGTTTCACCGCCACGTCCAGCCAGTGCTCGATGGTCGTGCCCGCCGTGACCGGCACGGTGTTGGCCCCGGTGAGCCCGTCGTTCCAGATGCGGAGCTTCTTGCCCTTGCTCGCCGCGTACGCGTGCACGCGGTTGACGAAGTCGATGAACGCGTCCTGCGGAGTGGCGTCCGCGCCGTACTTGTCCCGCGCGTACCGGAGGATCTGCGGGTACTTGGCGAAGTCGGAGCCCAGCATGTACTCGTCGGCCCCCATGTGCCACGAGGCGGCCGGGAAGACCTGGGCGTACTCGTCGATCAGGCTCGTGTAGTAGTCGAAGGCGGCCTGCTGGGTGACGTCCAGCCGGGAGGGCTGCTTGACGCCGTCGGAGTCGGTGAGCTGCAGGTCGGGGCGGTTCTCGATCCAGGGGTCCATATGGCCCGGGGAGTTGATCTCCGGAATGATCTCCACGTGGTACTTCTCGCCGAGGGCGACGAGCCGGCGTATCTCGTCCTTGGTGTAGTAGCCCCAGGTGTTGGCCTCGGGATGGGCGTCGCTCTTCACCTTCAGTTCGAGCAGCAGCTGGTTGAGCTTGTGGTACGCCATGTCGCGCACCAGGTTCTCCAGCCACTCGGTGGAGATGTGGACGTAGCAGGCGCAGACGCCGACACCGCGTTCCCCGAACTCGGGCACGTCGACGGCGCGTCCGGCGGGGACGCGGTCGCCCTGCGCGAGGAGCTGGAGCAGGGTGCGGGTGCCGTAGAAGGCGCCGGTGTCCGTCCTGCCGGTGATCGACAGGCGGGTGCCGACGCGGAGTTCGTATCCCTCGGCGCCCAGCCGCGCCACGGACGGGTCGATGTCGACAACGATGTCACCGGCTCGGGCGGTACCCCGGACGACCGGAACGGCGCCTCGGCCGGCGGCACGCAGGTCGTCGGCGAGGGTGTCCGCGACCTGCAGCGACTTCTTGTCCCGGGCCACGATGCGGGCACCTCGGGCGAACACGTAACTTCCTTCTCCGGGCGCCCAGTCGGACAGCGCGGGCACCGTCACGGGCGGTCCCGCCCGCCGCTCCTGAGCCGCCGCCGGAACCGGCGCCACGAGGAGCACCAGCCCCGCCACGGCACTGGCCACTCTGGACCACGTCATACCGCTCCACCTCACAGGCAGTTCGCAGTCATCGGATGTCTGATCCTTGGAGCGATGCCACCCGGCTGTCAATGGGGCGACGGGACAAGGGAGTTGAAAGAACCCGGGGCAGAAAACCACAGACTCATCGGAGGGCCTGCCCAGCACTCTCACCCCGGCTCTCGACGTGGCGCCCCCGACAGGGCACAGTGCTCCTCGTACTCGTCGGCTACTCACGAGTACGTCCATGTCGCACGCCCAGGGAGCGCCCGTGACCAGCTGGATCGGCCGGACCGCCGCCGAGATCGCCGCCGCAGTGCAGGAGAAGCGGGTCACTCCCCGCGAGGTGGTGGCGGAACATCTCGCGCGGATCGAGCAGCTCGACGCCCGCGTGGGCGCCTTCCGTACGGTGCGGGCGCGGGCGGCCCTCGCCGAGGCGGACGAGGTGGGCGCCCGTGACGATCTCGCCGAACTCCCCCTCGCGGGCGTGCCCGTGGCCGTCAAGGACAACCTCGCCGTACGGGGCGAGTCGACCCGCCTCGGCACCGCCGCGACCCCGGACACCCCGGCCGGGCACGACCATGTCACGGTGGCCCGGCTGCGTGCGGCGGGCGCCGTGGTCGTGGGCCTGACGAACGTGCCCGAGCTGTGCGTCTTCGGCACGTCGGACGGGGTGCACGGCATCCCGCGCAACCCGTGGGACACCGCGCGGACGGCGGGCGGTTCCTCGGGCGGCAGCGCGGCGGCGGTCGCCGCCGGAATGGTGCCGATCGCGCTCGGCAACGACGGGATGGGCTCGCTGCGCATACCGGCCGCGAACTGCGGACTGATCACCCTCAAGCCGGGTCATGGCGTGGTCCCGGCGGGCATCGGCAACGGCGACTGGTTCGGCATGTCCGAGAACGGGCCGCTCGCGACCACGGCCGAGGACACCCGGCTGATGTTCTCGGTGCTGGCGCAGACGCCGGACGCGTCACTCCCGACGGAACCCGGGACCCGCCGGATCGCCGTCTCCGTACGCAGCCCGCTGCTCGGCGTCACCGTCTCCCGCCCGTACACGACGGCGGCCCGCGAGGCGGCGAAGTTGCTGGCCGACGCGGGCCATCAGGTACGGCGCGCCGACCCGCCGTACCCGCTCTGGCTGGCCACGACGTCCCTCGCACACTGGACTGCGGGGACCGCCACCGACGCCGAGGGGCTCGATCCGCGCCTCCTCGCCCGGCGCACCCGGGTCCACGCGACCGTCGGCCGCCGTTTCGTGCGCGGCGTCCGCGAGGGTGACCGCAAGGAGCAACTGCGCCGCCGTATGGAGCCGTTCTTCGCCGAGCACGACGTGCTGCTCACCCCCACGCTGGCCCGGCGCGCGCCCTCCGCCGCGGCCTGGCACGAGCGGGGCTGGCTGCGCAACGTGATGGCGAACACCAACTACTCCCCGCTGACACCGCCGTGGAATCTGACCGGCTGGCCCGCGATGTCGGTACCGTTCGGCACGCTGCCGAGCGGGGCACCCTGTGCCGTCCAGCTCGTGGGGCGCCCCGGCAGCGAACGGGAACTCCTCGCCGTGGCGGGACAGCTGGAGGAGCTGCACCCGTGGCAACGCACCGCACCGCTCTCCTGATGGCGCTCTCCTGACGGTACGTCAACGCTGGAACGCCCGCTTGGCGCTCCTGCGCGGGGAAGCCGCCCGGGCCTGCGACGGCCACGGGGCGATGCCGGGGACGACGGTGCCGGACGCCGAGGCCCCACCGAAGAACGAGGGCATCGCCCGCGACCCGCTGGACCACCGCCGCACCCTGTCGGCCGCGGGCCGCCGACCGACGCGGTACGGCCTGGCGCCTCGCCATCCGCACCGCCGACGACACGGCGGCCTCGCACTGGAAACCGCGCGCGGCGGCTGCTCGACGAGGCACGAGGCGGCGTGAGCGACTACCGGTCCGTACCGGAGCTCACGGGTCCTTGCGGCCGGTCGCGGCGACGGTGACGCCCAGGCCGACCATCGTCAGACCGCCCACGCCGCCGATCAGCGACAGCCGGCGGGGCGACCGGGCGAACCAGTCCCGCGCGGTGGCCGCGACCAGCCCCCACAGGCTGTCGAAGGCCAGCGCCATCACGTTGAAGACCAGACCGAGGAACAGCATCTGGAGCACGACATGCCCCTGGCCCCGGTCCACGAACTGGGGCAGTACGGCCGCGAAGAACACGATGGTCTTGGGATTGGCCACACCGACCGCGAACCCCTCCCACAGCGTGCGCAGGCCGCCGTACGCGGGCGCCTCGGTCTCGAACGCGGCCCGCAGCGAGCGGCGTTGCCGCCACGCCCTGACGCCCAGGTACACCAGGTAGGCGGCGCCCACCAGTTTCAGGGCGGTGAAGACGAGGACCGACCGCTCCA
This sequence comes from Streptomyces phyllanthi, assembly GCF_009377205.1. Taxonomy (GTDB): domain Bacteria; phylum Actinomycetota; class Actinomycetes; order Streptomycetales; family Streptomycetaceae; genus Streptomyces; species Streptomyces phyllanthi. The sequence continues at coordinate 13,851 of NZ_VJZE01000043.1, read as the reverse complement.
CGACGGCCCCGATCCCCAGGGCCACGGCGGCCACGAGCACATAGGCGCCCATGGTGTTGCCCACGACGGTGGTGAGCGCGGCCCGGCGGCCCTGGGCGAGCGCCCGCCCGATCACGAACAGCACGCTGGGGCCGGGTATCACGATCAGCAGGAACGACATCGCCGCGAAGGCGAGAAGGCGGTCGGTGGGCACCATGGGGTCATGCAAGCACGGGGAGGGCGAACGCCCCCAGCGGTTTTCGTACGCCCCAGCGGTGTCCCCGCCGGTCAGAGCGCCCGGTACATGATGTGCAGTCCCACGCGTCCGTGCCGGGGATGGTCGAACGCCTCCGGAACGGTGCCCAGCACGGTGAAACCGAGCGAGGTCCACAGCCGTACGGCGGGGTTGGTCTCCACGACGGCGTTGAAGACCATGCTCCGGTACCCATGGGTCTTGGCCTGCGCGAGGACGTGTTCGGCGAGGGCCCGGCCGATGCCCCGGCCGCCTTGGCCGGGGTCGACCATGAAGCCCGCGTTGGCGACGAGAGCGCCGGGCCCGCCGTAGTTGGGGGTGAGGAAGGCGGAGCCGACGACGGCTCCGGTGCCGTCCTCGGCGACGTACACCTTCTTGGCGGGGGCCATCCACAGCGCGCGGGCGGCTTCCTCCGTGGTGTACGGGTCCCAGGTGTATGTCTCGCCGGCGGCGACGATGCGGTGCCAGAAGGGCCAGATGCGCGGCCAGTCGTCGGCCGTGGCTTCTCTGATCAGCATGGCCGTGAGTCTCGCACGCCCGTGCCACCGGCGTTTCCGACGGGTTCCGCTCCGGATCAGTCCACGCTGGGGAGGATATGGGGCTCCGCCAGGTCCTCCTCGTACCCCGCGAGACGGATCGGGGCGGACCTGGCCCACACGTCCAGGCTGCCGAGCTCCTGCTCGGGCCGACGGCCCGCGCGCTCCGTACGGTCCTTCGGACGCTGATCGAGATTGCTCTTCTCCGGTGTCACCGCGCACTCCTCATGTGTCGGGTCACCCTTGGGACGGGCCGGCCCACCGTACTGTCGTGCGCTCGGCGTCCGCTCGGGTGTGAATCGAAATAGCTTCGGACGCGGTGGCGCCTGTCGAGTTGTGGTGGGAGCAGACCGTGGTGACCGGCTTGTCCCGGGACGGACCGTGGGTGTGGGTGGAACCCATATAAGGCTGTCCGTCCGCTACAGAGTACCCATCTGAGCGGATGCCCGCTCGATGGGGCTGAAAACATGGGGTAACTGTCTTGAGTCGTTCCGTGTCAGGCCCCCACGCCCGTCACCTGTTCGGCCGAACGAACACGATGGCACGGCCTGCAGGCAGCGCCGGCGGCCGCCCCTCGTCGGCTACCGAGGGCATCGGCCCGCGGGGCTGTGAACTGACGGTCCGTCATGAGACGGTACGCGGATGACGTCACCCCACGGGCTCGAGGGCAGGGTCGCGATCGTCACCGGGGCTTCGCGCGGAATCGGGCTTGCCGTCGCCGAGGCACTGGTGGGGGCGGGTGCCCGGGTGTGTGTGACCGCGCGTGATCCGGACGGTGCGGCGCGGGCCGCCGAGGCCCTCGGCGGGGTCGGGCTCGCGGGGTCCGTGGCCGATGCCGACCATCTGCGGGAGGTGACGGAGCTGACGCTGCGGGAGTTCGGCCGGATCGACGTCGTCGTCAACAACGCGGCCACGAACGAGCCGTACGGACCGCTCATGGACGTCGACCCCGGCAGCTGGAGTGACGCCTTCGCCGTCAACGTGGAGGCGCCGCTGCGGCTGGTGCAGCACGCGTGGCGGGTATGGATGGCGGAGCACGGCGGTGCCGTGGTGAACGTCTGCACCGAGGGCGCCGGTCATGTCGGGCCTCACGTGGGCGCCTACGGCACCAGCAAGGCAGCTCTCCTGCACCTCACCCGGCAGCTCGCCGGCGAGCTGGCCCCGAAGGTACGGGTCAACTCCGTCTCCCCCGGCCTGGTCCGCACCGAGATGGCCCGCTTCGTCTGGGAGGGGGCGGAGGAGGTGCTCGCCGCCGGGCTGCCACTCGGCCGGATCGGAGAGCCGCGGGACATCGCGCGGGCGGTGGTGTGGCTGGCCTCGGACGCGGCCGAGTGGATCACGGGGGCCGACCTGCTGGTGGACGGCGGAACCCGGGTCAGGACGGCGTACGCCTCACCCGGGTACGCCGTCCACGACCGTCTGCGGTCACAGGCACCACCTCACCCATGACTGACGGCGCACCTCGCTCCCTCACGGGAACAGGGCGATCCCGCCGAAGATCACCAGGAAGACGAAGGCGACGAACAGCATCGTGCCCACGGTCCAGGGATGCTTCAGGGGATCCGTGGGCCCTCCACCGCGGGGCCGGTCCTCCGGCAGCACGGGGTGGGCCGGGCGGTCGCTCGCGTAGAACTCCTCGTCGGTCATGTACACGTTGCGCGGATCTTCGAGGCTACGCGGATCGATTCCGTGTGAACTGTCCATGGCACCTCCCAGCGCGGTCCTCACCAGGGCCGGGTACCCCGGCTGATGCCAAAGGCGCGTCAGGGACGCGACTCACCACTTCCCGGGCGCGTAGTCCTTCAGGAAGACGCCGTACAGGTCCTCGCCCTGCTCGCCGCGCACAATCGGATCGTAGACCCGCGCCGCGCCGTCGACCAGGTCCAGCGGCGCGTGGAAGCCCTCCTCCGCGAGGCGCAGCTTGTCGAAGTGCGGGCGCTCGTCGGTGATCCAGCCGGTGTCGACGGAGGTCATGAGGATGCCGTCGGTCTGGAACATCTCCTGGGCGCTGGTCCGGGTCACCATGTTCATCGCGGCCTTGGCGGCGTTCGTGTTCGGGTGGCCCGCGCCCTTGTAGCCGCGGCCGAAGACGCCCTCCATCGCCGAGACGTTGACGACGTACGCACGCTCGCTCCTCGCCTTCCTGGCGGCCTCCGCCATGGCCGGGCGGAGCTTGCTGATCAGGATGAACGGCGCCGTGTAGTTGCACAACTGGGTCTCGAGGAGCTCCACCGGGGAGATCTGCTCGATGGTCTGCACCCAGGTGTTGGTATCGACGACGTCGGGGACCAGACCGCCCGCGTCGATGGCGGTGCCGTCGAGGTGCCGGGCGACGCTGGCGTTGCCCGCGACCAGCGCGAGGTCGGCGACCTTCTGCGCGTCCATGCCGCTGGTGCCGAGGGGCAGGGCGGCGAGGCCGTCGACCGCGCCGGAGTTGAAGGCGCCGATCACGTGGTGGGCGGGCAGCTCACCGGCGGGCAGCGGGGCGCTCTCGCCGTCGACCAGGGCGGCGTAGGCGGCGGGCAGGCGGCGTACGGTCTGCGTCGCGTTGTTGATGAGGATGTCGAGCGGGCCCGCCTCGGCGACCTGGTCGGCGAGGGCCACGGCCTGCGCCGGGTCGCGCAGGTCGATGCCGACGACCTCCAGGCGGTGCAGCCAGTCCACCGAGTCGTCCATGGCCTTGAAGCGGCGCATGGCGTCCTTCGGGAAGCGCGTGGTGATCGTGGTGTGCGCGCCGTCGCGCAGCAGCCGCAGCGCGATGTACATGCCGATCTTGGCGCGGCCGCCGGTGAGCAGGGCCCGCTTGCCGGTGAGGTCGCCGCGGGCGTCGCGCTTGGCGCGGTTCACTCGGGCGCAGTCCGGACAGAGCTGGTGGTAGAAGTAGTCGACTTCCACGTACCGGGCCTTGCAGGTGTAGCAGGAGCGCGGGCGCTGGAGTATCCCCGCGACCTTCCCCGCCTCCGTGACGGACGACGGGAGGATGCCCTCGGTCTCGTCGTCGATGCGCTGGGCGGAACCGGTGGCGGTGGCCTCGGTGACCGCCTTGTCGTGGGCGGTCTTGGCGGCCCGGCGCTCCTGGCGGCGGCGCTGCTTGACCGTGCGGTAAATGCCCGCGGTGGCCCGGCGCACGGCGATCGCGTCGGGGTGGTCGATGTCGAGCTTGTCGAGCTCCTCGAGCACGCTGAGGCAGACGGCCAGCCGCTCCGGGTCGATGCCGGGTTCGTACGACGACGGCGCCGACGCCTCGTCCATGGTCGCCGAACCGTCCTGTGTCACCGTCATCGCCGTTGCCGTTCCCTGGGTCACCCGTCGCGGCGCTCCGACCGCGCTCGCTTTCGAACGCGGAATTGTACGGAGCGCCGGGCCGGGTGACCAAACCGGTCAACGGATCACGGGGCGCAGGCGGCCTGCAGTGTCTCCACCTCCGCGGTGACGGCATGGGCGAACCGGTCGAGATCCGGTACCGCCTCGGCGTCGGCGACGAGCCCGTAGTGGACGCGTCCCCGGTAGGTCGAGACGGCGACCGCGAGGGACTGACCGTGGGCCAGCGGCGCGAAGGGGTAGACCTCCGTGAGCGTGTGGCCGCCGAGCTTCAGTCCGAGGCCGGGCAGCGGCACGCTGGTGACGAGGATGTCGAACCAGAGCCGGGCCGCCTGGCTGACCAGCGGCCCGCCGAGCCGGTGGCCGAGCGGGGGCACATGGTCGGCGAGCAGCGCGACGGCGCCCGCGCCCCGGTTGGGTCCCGCGTCCTTGTTGCGGTCCATGGCCGTACGGACCGCGCCGAGGCGGCCGATCGGGTCCGGATCGTCGACAGGAAGCCGTATCAGGTAGCCCGAGAGCCGGTTGCCCTGTGGGTGGGCGGTGCGCGGGCGGCGCTTGGAGACGGGGATCAGCGCGCGGGGGGCCACTCCCTCGCTGCCGTCGCCGCGCTCGTCGAGCCAGCGGCGCAGGGCGCCGGCGACGACCGCGATCAGGACGTCGTTGACGGTGCCGCCGACCGCCTTGCGCACGGTGTGCACGTCGTCGAGGTCCAGCACCACACCGGCGGTGCGGCGGGTGCCTGTGGGTCGGGAGGTGAGCGCCGGGCAGGAGCGTACGCCCAGGGTGGAGAGGGCGACGGAGGCGCCGATGTCGAGGGCGCGTCCCACGTCGGAGAGGGCGCCGCGGACGAGCTCCGGCAGTCTGCGCACGTCGGGCAGGAGACCGCGCGGCGGCTCGATGGGCCGGGGGCGGGAGGGTCGCAGGTCCGTCGGGTCGAGGATCGCGGCGGCGAGCGTCAGGGCGCGCAGACCGTCGGCCAGGGCGTGGTGGAACTTGAAGAGCACGGCGAACGAGGTGCCGTCCTCGCCCGGCAGCACATGGGCCTCCCACGGCGGTCGTCCCCGCTCCAGCGGACGCTCCATGAGGCTGCCCGCCACCGCGTGGAAGTCCGCGGTCGGGGCGTGCAGCCGGACGTGGTCCAGGGGGTCGAAGTCGGGGGCGGGCTCGCGGACGGCGCCGCCGAAGGCGGGCGGGAAGGCGAGCGGCCGCCACACGTCGCGGATGCGCATGCGCAGCCCGGGCACGGCGGCGGCGCGGGCCGCGAGCAGGTCGGCCGCGTGGACGCCGGCGGTGGGCGAGTGGGCCGCGAACACACCGAGTGCACCGAGGTGCATCGGGTGCTCGTCGGACTCGATGTTCCAGAACGCCAGGTCGAGTGGTGCGAGCAGGTCAGAAGTCAATGGCTTGCCTCGCGTCGACGAAGGGTGAAACAGCAGTCAATCGCCGACAGGCGATTACGGTCAAGTACGATCAGGCTACACACAGTTAACACCAGATTAAGTCTCGCTCCTCCGAAAGTGGCGGGACGCATGACACGCCTGTGGTCGTACAGGCACAGAGGGCACCACCCGTACGGGCGTGCGCCACCCGTACGGGTGCGAGCCGATCGTGAAGGCCGCGAGCCGGGCGAAGGGGGCGAGCGGAAAGCCTGCCGGGGAACGGTTCCCTACGGGACGCCGGCTACGGGACGCGCTGGCCCTTGCCCAGTGCGATCACTCCGCCCTTCGAGACCGTGTACAGCTCGGAGTCCCGCTCGGGGTTGACACCGATCGTCGCGCCGGGCGGCACCTGGACGTTCTTGTCGATGACCGTGCCCCGCACGACCGCGCCCCGCCCGATGTGCACGTTGTCGTGCAGCACCGAGCCCTGCACGACGGCCCCCGGGTCGACCACCACTCCCGGCGAGAGCACGGACCTCGTCACCTGCCCCCGGATCAGGCAGCCCGCGCTGATGATCGACTCGCTGGCGATGCCGCCGGCGTTGAAACGGGCCGGGGACAGCTGGTTGGAGTGGGTGTAGATGGGCCAGTCGCGGTTGAAGAGATTGAACCGGGGGCGCTCGGCGATGAGATCCATATGGGCGTCGTAGTACGCGTCGAGGGTCCCCACGTCGCGCCAGTAGCCCTGGTCGCGGCTGGTCTCTCCGGGCACGTGGTTGGCGCTGAAGTCGTACAGCTGCGCCTCACCGCGGTCGGTGAGCTGGGGCAGGATGGAACCGCCCATGTCGTGCACGGAGTCCTCGTCCTCGGCGTCCCGCTGGAGCGCCTCCACCAGGGCCTTGGTGGTGAAGATGTAGTTGCCCATCGAGGCGAACACGCACTCGGGGTCGTCGGCCAGACCCGGCGGATCGGCGGGCTTCTCCAGGAACCGCTCCACCACCCGGCCGTCCGAGCCGGGCGTGATCACGCCGAACGACGACGACTCGGTGCGCGGCACCCGTATGCCCGCGACCGTCACGCCCGCGCCGCCTTCGATGTGCTGCTTCAGCATCTGCCGCGGATCCATGCGGTACACGTGGTCGGCGCCGAACACCGCGACGTACTCGGGCTGTTCGTCGTTGACCAGGTTCAGGGACTGCAGGAGGGCGTCCGCGCTGCCGAGGTACCAGCGCGGGCCGAGCCGCTGCTGGGCCGGGACCGGTGTGACGTAGTTGCCGAGCAGGCTCGACATCCGCCAGGTCGTGGTGATGTGCCGGTCCAGCGAGTGCGACTTGTACTGCGTCAGCACACAGATCCGCAGGATGTCCGCGTTGACGAGGTTGGAGAGTACGAAGTCCACGAGGCGGTACGTGCCGCCGAAGGTCACCGCGGGTTTCGCCCGGTCCGCGGTGAGGGGCATGAGCCTCTTGCCCTCACCGCCCGCGAGTACGATTCCCAGAACCGAAGGTCCACCGCGCCGCATGCCGCCGCCCCTCTTCGCCCGGTTGTGCCGCTGTGCTCTGCTGTCTGCCTACCCCGCTCAGCCCTGTTTCAGGACCTCCTCGTACAGCTGGACCGTGCGCCGGGCCACCGCGTCCCATCCGAACTCCTCGACCGCACGCTCCCGCCCGGCCGCGCCCATGCGCGCGGCGGTCTCCGGATCGGAGATCAGCGTGTCGAGGGCGCGGGCCAGTTGTGCCTCGAAGTCGCCCTCGGTGGACACCAGCAACCCGGTCACTCCGTCCTCGACGACCTCCGGGATGCCTCCCACCCGCGAGGCGACGACCGCGGTCCCGCACGCCATCGCCTCCAGGTTGACGATGCCCAGCGGCTCGTACACCGACGGGCACACGAACACCGCGGCATGGGTGAGGAGTTGGATGACCTCCGGGCGCGGCAGCATCTGCGGGATCCAGTGCACGCCCTCCCGCACGGCGCTCAGCTCTTGGAAGAGGGCACGGAACTCCTGGTCGATCTCCGGGGTGTCGGGCGCGCCCGCGCACAGCACCACCTGTGCGGCGGGGTCGATGTCCCGGACGGCGCGCAGGAGATGGGGCACGCCCTTCTGACGGGTGATCCGGCCGACGAACAGGACGTAGGGGCGGCCGGTGTCGATGCCGATCCGGTCGAGGACGTCCGTGCCGTGGTCCGGCCGGTAGAGCATGGTGTCGATGCCGTTGTGCACCACGCGGACCCGGTCCGGGTCCAGCGCCGGATAGCAGGTGAGGATGTCCTCGCGCATCGCGCCGGACACGGCGATCACGGCGTCGGCGGCCTCGACGGCGGTGCGCTCGGCCCAGCTGGACAGCGCGTACCCGCCGCCGAGCTGCTCGGCCTTCCAGGGGCGCAGCGGCTCCAGCGAGTGGGCGGTCATCACATGCGGGATGCCGTACAGCAGCTTGCCGAGGTGGCCGGCGAGATTGGCGTACCAGGTGTGCGAGTGGACGAGTTCGCGGCCTTCGAGCGCGGCCGCGATGGACAGGTCCACGGAGAAGGTGCGCAGCGCGTCGTTGGCGCCGTCGAGCGTGGGCCAGGGGCGGTGGCGGACGACTCCGCCCGCGGCGCCCTCGCCCCAGCAGTGCACGTCCAGGTCGGTGAGCGACCTCAACTCCCGGGCGAGGAACTCCACATGGACCCCCGCGCCGCCGTACACGTCAGGCGGGTACTCCCGGGTCAGCAGGCCGACTCGCACCTGGAACCCCCTGTCTCAGCGGTTGGTTCCCACATGGTCACCCAGATGTGACGGTTGGGGAAGACCGCCATTTTCCTTGCCTGTTGGGTCAGGTGACCGTCAGTGGCGGGGCGGCCGGTCGAAGCAGCAGTCGCCGCACACCCCGCCGCCGGGCACCCGGTAGTACAGGCAGCAGCTGCGGCGGCGCAGGGTGGCCGGGTCGAGGGTGCCCGACAGGTCGGGGTGCGCGAGCAGCTCGACAGCGAGCGCACGGGCCCGCTCTCCCAGGTCGGTACGGCCCTGGGCGCGCGCCCAGCGGTCGAGCTGACGTGTGGCGCCCATCAGCGCGGAGCCCGCGTTGCCCCACAGCAGCCGCTCCGACGTGCGGAACCGCTCGCGCAGGGCGGCCGCCAGCGGTACGAGATGGCCCTCTCGTACGACGTCGTCGATCGCGCCGGCCGGCAGGGCGCGCACCTCGGTGAGCCACAGCTCGTCCGGGGCGGCGCCCTCCGGGTCCCAGCGCAGCAGCCCGGGGTCGAGGTCCGGCACCCGGTCGTACAGGACGGCGCAGCCGAGCGCGACCGCCCACAGCCGGGCGACCAGTCCCTGGTGGGCGATGGAGACCGCGACCCGGCTCTCGGGGGCGCGCATACTCGTCGCAACCTTACGGACACGCAAAATTATCGGATCCGCGCGTGCCTCACCGTTCCGCTCGGCGTGCCGTGCCGCGTACGCCCGCGCGAGTGTGGGCAGCGGTCCGTGCGGCGGTTCCCCCGTGTGTAGTACGAAGAAGCCGCCGAGTGCGCGGAGCGCGGTGAGGTCGGGGTCGAGAGCCACGAAGAGCAGTAGTACCAAGCCCCTTAGGGGTGTTCACCCGGAGGGTCGCACGGGGTGCCACCCACCTTGGGTATGACGAGCGCCCCGTCCTACTCCAACGGGAGTAGGACTCAATGAGTGCTCAGGTACGACGACGCGGGCCCCCGTCGCGAGGCATCGTGGTGAACATGGAAGCCGACCCTTCGCCACGCCGGGCCGAGAGCCCCCGCTCCTCGCAGAGGAGCAGCTCATGAGCGCCCTCGCGTTGTCCGTGCTGCTGTCCTTCGTCTCCGCGGTCGCGTACGCGGGCGGGGCGATCGTGCAGGAGCAGGTCGCGGCGTCCTCCCCGGACGAGCAGTACGCACCGCTGCGCCGGCCGAGCTGGTGGGCCGCCGTCGCCCTGAACGGCCTGGGCGGGCTGCTGCACGTGGTCGCGCTGGCGTTCGGCCCGCTGAGCCTGGTGCAGCCGCTGGGCGCGCTGACCATCGTGTTCGCGCTGCCGATGGCGGCGCTCTTCGTGGGGCGGAAGGCCGGTGCGGCGGCCTGGCGGGGCGCGATCATGGCCACGGTGGGTCTGGCGGGCCTGCTGTCGCTGGTCGGCACGGCGGAGTCGCAGTCCCTGGGCGCCACCGAGCGCGTGGCGGTGGCCCTGGTCACCGGGGGCGCGGTGGTGGCGCTGATGGTGGCGGCGCGCGCGGCGCACCGGCACCCCGCGGTGCGCGGCATCCTGCTCGCGGTGGCGGCCGGTGTCGCGTTCGGCATGTCGTCGGTGTTCACGAAGCTGGTCGCGGTCGACTGGAGCGGCGGTGTCTCCCTCGCCGATCTGCCGTCGCTGGCGGTGATAGGCGTCCTGGCGACGGCCGGCATGCTGCTGTCGCAGGCCTCCTACCGGAGCGCCGGGCTCACCGCGCCGCTCGCCACGCTGACCGTGGTGAACCCGGTGGTGGCGGCTGCCGTCGGCATCACGATGTTCGGCGAGACCTTCCGCTACGGCACGACGGGCACCGTCCTGGCGCTGGGCTGCGGTGTCGTCGCGGCCGGTGGCCTGATCCTGCTGACCACGGAGCGGCTCGCGAGCACGCGGCCCGAGCCGGCCAGGGCCACGGTCGCGGCACGCGAGGGCGACGTCATGGCCGGTGTCGCGCGGACCGCGCCGTCCGCACGGACCGGTGACGCACAGGACGGTGGCACGGCCGGGTCGGACCTCGTCGAGGAGTTGCTGGCCAGGCTGCCCGAGCAGCGCGTCGGCTCTGCCCACGAGGAGATCCTCGTACCGGCCCCGGCACCGTCGGCCGAGGCCCGGGAGGACGGTCCGTACGACGGCGCTCGCTCCCCGGAGCCCGTGCGCTCGTACGGCCCGTTCCACGGCGGACCGTACGTGCCGATGCCGCTGCTCGACCGGCATCACGCACGGGTCAGATCCTGATCGTCCGACCGCGGCCCGCCGTCGTACCGGGTCGTCGTACCGGGTCCTCGTACCGGAGCCGGGCTCAGACCCGGACCCCGCGGGCCCTCAGATAGGCCACCGGATCGACGTCGCTGCCGAAGCCGGGGCCCGTCCGTACCTCGAAGTGCAGATGCGGGCCCGTGCTGTTGCCGGTGGATCCGGAGCGGCCGATGCGCTGGCCGGATGCGACGCTCTGCCCGGACTTCACGGCGATGGCCGACAGATGGGCGTACTGGGTGTAGCGGCCGTCGGTGTGCCGGATGACCACCTGGTAGCCGAACGAGCCGCCCCAGCCCGCGCTGACGACCTCGCCCGCCGCCACCGACTTCACGGTGGTGCCGGTGGGGACGGGGAAGTCGAGGCCCGTGTGGTAGCCCTTCGACCAGGAGGAGCCGGTGGCGCGGTAGGGCGTGCCCGACGCGGCGTCCACGGGAGCGACGAACGAGACGGACGTCTGCGTCTGCTGCTGCTTCGGCTTGGTCTTGGTCTTGGTCCGGCTCTTGGTCTTCTCGTCCTCGGAGGCCCGGCTCTTGCTCTGGCTCTGGCTCTGGCCGGATGAGGATTCCTGGGTCGAACGGTCACCGCTGGTGCCGGGCGGGCTTCCCGCCGGGCGCAGGTTCAGACGCTGGCCCGGAATGATCAGGTCGGGGTCGGTGCCGATGGTCTTGCGGTTGGCCTCGTACAGCCGCTGCCAGCCGCCCCGCACCTTGCGCGAGTCGGCGATGCCGGAGAGCGTGTCACCGCTGACCACGGTGTACATCTCCGTGGTGCCCGCCTGCGACTGGGGCGTGGTCTGCGGAGTGACGTCCTTGATCGTGCGCTTCGGGGTCGTGGAGGCCGGGGTCGCGTCCGACCCGCCGGAAGGGCTGATGTCCGGCGTGTCCCCACCGCGGGTGAGGCCCGCGCGGACCGAGCACACCGGCCAGGCGCCGGGTCCCTGGCCCTTGAGGACCTTCTCCGCGATGGCGATCTGCTGGTCCTTGGTGGCCAGATCCGCACGCGCCGCGTAGGCCCTGCCGCCGTACGCCTCCCAGGTCGACTGGCTGAACTGGAGTCCGCCGTAGTAGCCGTTGCCGGTGTTGATGCTCCAGTTGTTGCTGGACTCGCAGGCCGCGACCTTGTTCCAGGTGCTCACGTCTGCGGCGTCCGCCACGCCGGCGCCGATCAGCGGGATCGCCATGCCCGCGCCGCCGGCTGTCACCGTGAGTGAGGCGCGGTTGATTCTGTTCGGCTGGTACCGGCGGTGCCGACCGCGTGCGGCCATGGAAATGCCCCCCTCACATTTGCCAGGAGCCGCAAAAGTAAACGCTGCTAACCGGCCATGACAAGACGGCAATCAGCCGCCCTGTCACGCCAACTCCCGAGCGGTCGACCAAGGTTGCGAAGCGGTTGAGGCAGGTGCGGCCCTTCCTGCGTACACAAGCCCGACAGGCCGCGCAGCGCGGTCGGGGCCGGGGCCACGGCACGTCGGGACGGCCGGAAGGGCAATACTGGCGGGCAGAACGGCACCACCGATATCAGGACCTACCGGCAGCACCGATTCAGGATCCATAGGAGCCAAACCGTATGAGCACAACAGCCCAGATCGGCGTCACGGGTCTCGCGGTCATGGGGAGCAACCTCGCCCGCAACTTCGCGCGCAACGGCTACACGGTCGCCGTGCACAACCGCACCGCGTCCCGCACGCACGCGCTGGTGAAGGAGTTCGGTCACGAGGGCGACTTCATCGCGGCCGAGTCCGCCAAGGACTTCGTGGCGGCGCTGGAGCGGCCGCGGCGTCTGGTCGTCATGGTGAAGGCGGGCGGGCCGACGGACGCTGTGATCGAGGAGTTCGCCCCGCTGCTTGAGCCCGGCGACATGATCATCGACGGTGGCAACGCCCACTTCGCCGACACCCGCCGCCGCGAGGCCGCACTGCGCGAGCAGGGCATCCACTTCGTGGGCGCGGGCATCTCCGGCGGTGAGGAGGGCGCCCTGAACGGGCCGAGCATCATGCCGGGCGGCCCGGCCGAGTCGTACGAGTCGCTCGGTCCCATGCTGGAGAAGATCTCCGCGAAGGCGGCGGACGGGGCGCCCTGTGTGACCCATGTCGGGCCGGACGGCGCCGGGCACTTCGTGAAGATGGTGCACAACGGCATCGAGTACGCGGACATGCAGCTGATCGGTGAGGCGTACCAGCTGCTGCGCGATGTCGCGGGCTACTCCCCCGCCCAGATCGCGGAGATCTTCCGCACCTGGAACTCCGGCCGGCTGGACTCGTACCTGATCGAGATCACGGCCGAGGTGCTCGCGCATGTGGACACGGCGACGGGCAAGCCGTTCGTGGATGTGGTGCAGGACCAGGCGGAGCAGAAGGGCACGGGCCGCTGGACGGTCCAGATCGCCCTCGACCTGGGCGTGCCGGTGTCCGGTATCGCGGAGGCGGTCTTCGCGCGCTCCCTGTCCGGGCACAGCGCGCTGCGCGAGGCCTCGCGCGGGCTCGCCGGCCCGAAGGCCACCGCGCTGAGCGCCGCCGAGGCGGGTGCCTTCGCGGACCGGGTGGAGCAGGCGCTGTACGCGTCGAAGATCGTGTCGTACACGCAGGGCTTCCACGAGATCGACGCGGCGCGCGCGGAGTACGACTGGGACATCGACCTGGGCCGGGTCGCCTCGATCTGGCGCGGCGGCTGCATCATCCGTGCGGCGTTCCTGGACCGGATCCGCGCCGCGTACGACGCTCGGCCGGACCTGCCGAGCCTGCTGTCCGACGAGACGTTCGCGCAGGAGATCGCGGCGGCGCAGGACGACTGGCGCGAGGTGCTGGTCGCGGCGACGCAACAGGGTGTGCCGACGCCGGGCTTCTCCGCGGCGCTCGCGTACTACGACGCTCTGCGTGCCGAGCGGTTGCCTGCGGCGCTTACGCAGGGGCAGCGGGACTACTTCGGGGCGCACACGTACCGGAGGACGGACCGGGAGGGGTCGTTCCACACGTTGTGGGGTGGAGACCGGTCGGAAGTCGAGGCGTGAGCGCTCCGCTGGGTTGAGCCGGTTGGGGGTGCGGGTCGTCTTGAGGGTGCGGGTGGGTTGTGGCTTGTCGCGCCGTTCCCCGCGCCCCTCAGGAACGGGGCTGCGTGTCGGCTCGAAGGTGCGGGTCAGCCGTGGCTCGTCGCGCAGTTCCCCGCGCCCCTCAGGAACGGGGAGCCACCCGTCGCCTCAAAGGTGCGGGTCAGCCGTGGCCGGTCGCGCCGTTCCCCGCGCCCCTCAAGAACGCGGAACCACCCGTCGCCTCGAAGGTGCGGGTCGACCGTGGCTCGTCGCGCAGTTCCCCGCGCCCCTCAGGAACGGGGAGCCACCCGTCGCCTCAAAGGTGCGGGTCAGCCGTGGCCGGTCGCGCCGTTCCCCGTGCCCCTCAAGAACGCGGAACCACCCGT
>NZ_VJZE01000439.1 GCF_009377205.1 Streptomyces phyllanthi | reverse complement strand
GGGCCGGAGGGACCGGGCGCCGCCTACGGGTGCCCCGGAGGGAACGGGGTTCCTACCGGTGCCCCGGAGGCCCCAGGTAGGGAAAACCCCCGCACCAAGATGCCGACGGACTCCATGGTCCGTCCGCCCGGGCGCGAGCACTGTGGAACCACGACATCCGAAGTGTGGAATCCGAACAGGAACGGACGGCGGCGATGGCCACGGAGTATGGACACGGGTACGGGGGCTGGGGTGGCTCCGAGGTGGCCGAGGAGCGACGGCACCGGCTCCCGGCGGGGCTGCGGGCGCCGTTCGAGGCGCGGACCTGGCGGGAGTTCACGTACATACTGCTGGGCTTTCCCCTCGGCATCCTGATGTTCACCTACGCCATAACGATGGTGTCGACCGGGGTGGGACTGCTGGTCACGTTCCTCGGTGTGCCGGTGCTGGCCGCAGCACTGGCGGGCAGCCGGGGCATCGGCGCACTGGAGCGGGCGCGGGCGCGCGGACTGCTCGGTGTAGAGGTGGCCACCCCGGAGCCGCTGCGGACGAAGCGGTCCGGCGCCGTGGAGTGGATGGGGGCCGTGCTCAGGAGCAGTACGTCGTGGCGGCACCTGCTGTACACGGTGGTGCAGTTCCCTTGGGCGGTGTTCTCGTTCGTGGTGGCCGTGCACCTGATGGTGTTCGGATGGGGGCTGCTGACGTATCCGCTGTGGTTCTGGGCGTTCCCGATGTGGGCGGGGCAGGACGGCCTGCTGCTGTACGGCGGCGAGTCCCACCAGGTGTACCTGGACAACCCGTTCGAGATCACCGTAACCGCGCTGGTCGGGCTGCTGATCACGATGGCCTCGCCGTGGATCGTGCGGGCGCTGACGATGGTGGACCGGCTGATGGTGGTGGGGCTGCTGGGGCCGTCCCGGCTGGCGACGCGGGTGGTGGAGCTGGAGTCGGACCGGGGCGTCGTGGTCGACACGGCGGCGGCCGACCTGCGGCGCATAGAGCGGGATCTGCACGACGGGGCGCAGGCGCGGCTGGTGGCGCTGGCGATGGATCTGGGGCTCGCGAAGGAGAAGCTGGCGGAGGATCCGCAGGCGGCGGCGCGGATGGTGGACGAGGCGCACGGTGAGGTCAAGACGGCGCTGCAGGAGCTGCGGGACCTGGCACGCGGGATTCATCCGGCGGTACTGACGGACCGGGGGCTGGACGCGGCGTTGTCGGCGGTGGCCTCCCGGTGCACCGTGCCGGTGCGGGTGGAGGTGGATCTTCCGGCGGCCCGGCCGGCGCCCGCCATCGAGGGAATCGCGTACTTCACGGTGTCCGAGCTGCTGCAGAACGTGAGCAAGCACTCCGGGGCCACGCGGGCGATGGTGGATGTGTGGAAGGTGGACGACCGGCTGATGCTGCAGGTGGCGGACAACGGGGCCGGCGGGGCCGATCCCTCGGCCGGGTCGGGGCTGGCGGGGCTGGCGGAGCGTCTGGACGCCGTGGACGGTGTTCTCGTGGTGGACTCGCCGGTGGCGGGGCCTACGCGGATCACCGCGGAGCTGCCCTGGCGAAGGGCGTAGCTCGGCTGCGGGGTGGAGCTGGCTGGGTGTCGCCTCCTGGTCTGGCTCGGCCGTGTTCTGGCCCGGCTGTTCTGGTCTGGCTGTGTTCTGGCCCGGCTGTGTTCTCGCCCGGCTGTGTTCTCGCTCGGCTGTCGCCTCCCGTTCGGGGCCTGGCTGGGCTGTCGCCCCCTGTTCGTGCGGTCGCGCGGGCGGGGGCGCTGTCGTGTTCGGGGCGTGAAGGGGACGGGCCCTGGCCCCACGCGCGACACGAACGCTGGAGGCCGGAGGCCGCTCGTGTGGTTTTTGAGGGGGACACGAGGCGAGCAGGTCACTCTGGGTGTGGAAAACCGTGGGGGCGTTATCCACAGGCCCGGTGGGGGACGACGGATCGCGGGATACTGATGTGTCGAACGGCGGCGGTACGTCAGGGTCGCCGAGGAGGGGGCCGTCGGATGCATCAGGGCGGCCCGACACACAGGGTTCGGGGGGCCGAGGATCGTGGAGGACAGGGTGCGGGTGGTCATCGCCGAGGATTCCGTGCTGTTGAGGGAGGGACTCACCCGGCTGCTGACCGACCGTGGGCACGAGGTCGTGGCGGGGGTCGGGGACGCGGACGCGCTGATCAAGACCATCACCGATCTGGCGGCGCAGAACGAGCTGCCCGATGTGGTGGTGGCGGATGTACGGATGCCGCCCACGCACACGGACGAGGGCGTGAGAGCCGCGGTGCTGTTAAGGAAGCAGCATCCGGAGCTCGGTGTGCTGGTGCTGTCACAGTACGTGGAGGAGCGGTACGCCACGGAGCTGCTCGCGGGCTCCACTCACGGTGTCGGCTATCTGCTGAAGGACCGGGTGGCCGAAGTGCGGGAGTTCGTGGACGCGGTGGTGCGGGTGGCCCGGGGCGGTACGGCACTGGACCCGGAGGTGGTCGCACAGCTGCTGGGACGCAGCCGTAAGCAGGACGTACTCGCGGGGCTCACCCCGAGGGAGCGGGAGGTCCTGGGGCTGATGGCCGAAGGGCGGACCAACTCGGCGATCGCGCGGCAGCTGGTGGTGAGTGACGGTGCCGTGGAGAAGCACGTCAGCAATATCTTCCTGAAGCTCGGGCTGTCCCAGAGTGACGGGGACCACCGGCGTGTTCTGGCGGTGTTGACCTACCTGAACTCATGATGAGCTGACACTGTGTCAGATAGGGACTCGGCCCACGGGGAACCGGCCTGCGGTTCGTGGACCTTCGGGTCGGACCCGGGCCGAGAATCGACGCGGGGAGCGGACAAGCCAGAACCGCGGGACAGCACGAAGCGTCTTCAAGGAGAGTGTCGGGGGGCGAGTAAATCATGACAAGTCGGGGCGTTGTGCCGTCTCAAAGTGATGTCCATCATGCGAACGGCCACGGGAGGGCGCCCCTTACCGACGTAGGGTTGGCCTTGGGAAGGCCGACGGGACGGCCAGGCCCAGACACCCGCCTCAAGGGAGGTCCAGATCAGTGACCAGCCAGGTCAGCAGCCCAGAGGAGCAGGCCGACGAGGCCGTCGTGGGAGAGCAGCGCAGAGCGGCGGGTGTGAAGGACGTCCGCCGACTGGACCGGGTGATCATCCGGTTCGCGGGGGACTCCGGGGACGGTATGCAACTCACCGGTGACCGGTTCACCTCGGAAACGGCCTCGTTCGGCAACGATCTGTCCACCCTGCCGAACTTCCCCGCCGAGATCCGCGCACCCGCCGGAACCCTCCCCGGCGTGTCCAGCTTCCAGCTCCACTTCGCCGACCATGACATCCTCACCCCCGGCGACGCGCCCAACGTCCTCGTCGCCATGAACCCCGCGGCCCTCAAAGCCAACATCGCGGACCTGCCACGTGGCGCGGAGATCATCGTCAACACCGACGAGTTCACCAAACGGGCGATGCAGAAGGTCGGCTACACCACCAGCCCGCTGGAAGACGGCTCGCTGGACGGATACCAGGTCCACCCGGTGCCGCTGACCACACTCACGGTGGAGGCGCTCAAGGAGTTCGACCTGTCCCGCAAGGAGGCCGAACGCAGCAAGAACATGTTCGCGCTGGGCCTGCTGTCGTGGATGTACCACCGGCCGACCGAGGGGACCGAGAAGTTCCTGAAGTCGAAGTTCGCCAAGAAGCCCGATATCGCGGCCGCCAATATCGCCGCGTTCCGCGCGGGCTGGAACTTCGGGGAGACCACCGAGGACTTCGCGGTCTCGTACGAGGTCGCTCCGGCGGCCAAGGCGTTCCCGGTCGGCACCTACCGCAACATCTCCGGCAACCTCGCCCTGTCGTACGGGCTCATCGCCGCCTCCCGCCAGGCCGACCTGCCCCTCTACCTGGGTTCGTACCCGATCACCCCGGCCTCCGACATCCTGCACGAGCTGTCCCGGCACAAGAACTTCGGTGTGCGCACCTTCCAGGCCGAGGACGAGATCGCCGGCATCGGCGCCGCGCTGGGCGCGGCCTTCGGCGGCTCCCTGGCCGTGACGACGACCTCCGGTCCGGGCGTGGCGCTCAAGAGCGAGACCATCGGGCTCGCGGTCTCGCTGGAGCTGCCGCTGCTGATCGTCGACATCCAGCGCGGCGGCCCCTCCACCGGCCTGCCCACCAAGACCGAACAGGCCGACCTGCTCCAGGCGATGTACGGACGCAACGGCGAAGCCCCCGTCCCGGTCGTCGCGCCGCGCACTCCGGCCGACTGCTTCGATGCCGCCCTCGAAGCCGCCCGGATCGCGCTGACGTACCGCACCCCGGTGTTCCTGCTCTCCGACGGCTACCTGGCCAACGGCTCCGAGCCCTGGCGCATCCCTGAGACGGACGAACTCCCGGACCTGCGGGTGCGGTTCACGCAGGGACCGAACCACACCCTGGACGACGGCACCGAGGTCTTCTGGCCCTACAAGCGCGACCCCCAGACCCTCGCCCGGCCCTGGGCGATCCCGGGCACGCCGGGCCTGGAGCACCGTATCGGCGGCATCGAGAAGCAGGACGGCACCGGCAACATCTCCTACGACCCCGCCAACCACGACTTCATGGTCCGCACCCGCCAGGCGAAGATCGACGGCATCGACGTACCGGACATCGAGGTCGACGATCCGCACGGCGCCCGCACACTCGTGCTGGGCTGGGGGTCGACGTACGGGCCGATCACAGCGGCCGTACGGCGGCTGCGCAACGCCGGACAGGCGATCGCGCAGGCCCATCTGCGCCACCTCAACCCCTTCCCCTCCAACCTCGGCGCGGTGCTCCACAGCTACGACCGCGTCGTCATCCCGGAGATGAACCTCGGTCAGCTCGCCACGCTGATCCGGGCGAAGTACCTGGTCGACGCCCACTCCTACAACCAGGTCAACGGAATGCCGTTCAAGGCCGAACAACTCGCCACGGCGCTCAAGGAGGCCATCGATGGCTGAGACGTCCACGGAAGGCACGGGCACGATCGAGGCGCTCTCCCTCGTGCCCAAGGCCGGGGCCAAGCAGTCGATGAAGGACTTCAAGTCCGATCAGGAGGTGCGCTGGTGCCCGGGATGCGGTGACTACGCCATCCTCGCGGCCGTTCAGGGCTTCATGCCCGAACTCGGGCTGGCCAAGGAGAACATCGTCTTCGTCTCCGGCATCGGATGCTCCTCCCGCTTCCCGTACTACATGAACACGTACGGCATGCACTCCATCCACGGCCGCGCCCCCGCCATCGCCACCGGCCTGGCCACCTCACGCCGTGACCTGTCCGTCTGGGTCGTCACCGGCGACGGCGACGCCCTCTCCATCGGCGGCAACCACCTCATCCACGCCCTGCGCCGCAACGTCAACCTCAAGATCCTGCTCTTCAACAACCGCATCTACGGCCTCACCAAAGGCCAGTACTCCCCCACCTCCGAAGTCGGCAAGATCACCAAGTCCACCCCCATGGGGTCACTGGACGCGCCCTTCAACCCCGTGTCCCTGGCCATCGGCGCCGAGGCCTCCTTCGTGGCGCGCACCGTCGACTCCGACCGCAAGCACCTGACGGAGGTACTGCGGCAGGCCGCCGCCCACCCCGGCACGGCGCTGGTCGAGATCTACCAGAACTGCAACATCTTCAACGACGGCGCCTTCGAGGCCCTCAAGGACAGGCAGCAGGCGGAGGAGGCCGTGATCCGCCTGGAGCACGGCCGGCCCATCCGCTTCGGCACCGACGGCGCCAAGGGCGTCGTACGCGATCAGGCGACGGGCGACCTGAAGGTGGTCACCATCACGCCGGAGAACGAGGCCCAGGTCCTGGTCCACGACGCCCACACCGCGTCCCCGACCACCGCCTTCGCCCTCTCCCGGCTCGCCGACCCCGACACCCTCCACCACACCCCCATCGGCGTCTTCCGATCCGTCGACCGACCGGTCTACGACACCCAGATGTCCGACCAACTGGACACGGCCATCGAACAGAAGGGCAAGGGAGACCTGGCCACGCTGCTGGCGGGCGGGGACACCTGGACGGTCGTCGGCTGACGCTCGCCGAACGATCACTGACAAATCGCTGACGATCGAGTGAGCTTCGAGGGCCTGGGTGCGTCACCCGGGCCCTCCCGGCGTCAAGGGGCGGTAGCCTCAGTGCCTACCGACGGTGAAGCTCTTCAGATCCCTCCGGACCTTTCCGGGCCCCTTCAGGCCTCCCCGGAGTCTCAGAGCCGCCCCTTCGACGCGTCGTACTCCTCCCGCGCCTTCTGCACCTGGTCCATCCGCTGCTGCGTCCAGGTGGCCAGCGCGCGGACCTGTTCCGCCGCCTCACGGCCGAGGTCGGTCAGGGAGTAGTCGACCCTCGGCGGGATCACGGGTTTGGCGTCGCGGTGGACGAGGCCGTCGCGTTCCAGGGTCTGCAGGGTCTGGGTGAGCATCTTCTCGCTGACCCTGCCGACAGCGCGGCGCAGTTCGCTGAAGCGGTAGGGGCGGTCGAGGAGTTCGATCAGGACCAGGACGCCCCAGCGGCTGGTGACGTGTTCCAGGACGAGGCGGTACGGACACATCGCCGCGCCCGTGTCGTACTTGGCGATCGGGGCTTCTGCTGCGGGGTTACTTACGGCCACGCCAGTACCTTACTTCAAAGTGGGTACTTTCGTTGAGTTAGCGCACCCCCTAGGGTTAGCGGTCAGAGCCACCCACTTAGGAGTTGTCTGACCATGAGCATTGTTGTCACGGGCGCGACCGGGAACCTCGGCCGTTTCGTCATCGAGGGCCTGCTGGAGAAGGTTCCCGCCGAGCAGATCACCGCCGTCGTGCGCAGCGAGGAGAAGGGGGCCGGGTTCGCGGCCCGCGGTGTGAAGCTCGCGGTCGCCGACTACAACGCCCCCGAGACCTTCGACGGCCTCTTCTCCGCCGGTGACAGGGTTCTCCTCATCTCCGGCAGCGAGGTCGACAAGGGCCGCGTCACCCAGCACAAGGTCGTGATCGACGCCGCCAAGGCCGCCGGGGTCGCATTTCTCGCGTACACCAGCGCGCCCGGAAGCCTGACCGCCGCCCTCGCCGACGACCACCGCGGGACCGAGCAGCTGCTCCTGGAGTCCGGTCTGCCGTACGCGCTGCTGCGCAACGGCTGGTACAACGAGAACTACACCGAGCAGCTCGCCCCCGTACTGGAGCACGGCGCCGTCGTCCACGCGGCGGGCGAGGGCAGGGTCGCCTCCGCCGCGCGCGCCGACTACGCGGCCGCCGCCGTCGCCGTACTGACCGGCGAGGGTCACGAGAACAAGACGTACGAGCTGACCGGCGACGTGGCGTGGAGCTTCGCCGAGTACGCCGCCGAGATCGCCCAGCAGACCGGCAAGGAGATCGTCGCCAACCCCGTGCCCGCCGATGTCCTCGTGGGCATCCTGACCGGCGCCGGGCTGCCCGAGCCGTTCGCCCAGATCCTGGCGGGCGTGGACGAGTCCATAGGGAAGGGCCAGCTGGCGGGCACCAGTGGTGAGCTGTCCGGGCTGATCGGCCGGTCCACCACGCCGATCGCGGACTCGATCGCGGCCGCACTGAAGGCCTGAGCTCCCGGCCCACCAACCCTGCCACGGGCCACGCGGCCGCCTGGCCGGCGCCTGGCCGGCGCAGCGCGACACCCGACCCGCCTGGCCCACCGC
>NZ_VJZE01000438.1 GCF_009377205.1 Streptomyces phyllanthi | reverse complement strand
CCCGTGCCCCGGCCGGCCTCACGCGGTCCGGACGGCAGCCCTCACCGCACGCGACGGAACACGTCGTCCGCGTCGTCCCAGCTCGGCGACTCCTCCGGCAGCCTCCGGCGGGCGGTGCGCGAGGACTGGTACATCGCGTCGATCTCGACCTCGTACCGCCGCGCGATGGCGTCCCTGCGCAGCTTCATCGACGGGGTCAGCAGCCCGTTGGCCACCTCGAACGGCTCCGGCAGGATGCGGAACACCCGGATCGACTCCGAACGCGACACCGTGGCGTTGGCCGCGGCGATGGCCCGCTGCACCTCCTGCCGCAGCGCGTTCTCCTCACGCGCCCCCGGCCCGGACCCGCCCCGCTGGTCGAACAGAGCTCGGCGCCAGTGCTGCACGAACTCGGGATCCAGCGTGATCAGCGCCCCCACGCAGGGCCGGTTGTCGCCCACGACCACCGCCTGGTGAATGAGCGGATGCACTCGCAGAAGCTCCTCGAGGGGCGCCGGGGCGACGCTCTTGCCCCCGCTGGTGACAACGATCTCCTTCTTGCGGCCCGTGATCGACAGATAGCCCTCGGAGTCGAGCCGGCCGATGTCGCCCGTGGCCAGCCAGCCGTCCCGCAGCGCCGTCCTGGTGCCCGGCCCGTCGTTGACGTACCCCTGGAACACCGACGGCCCGCGCACCAGGATCTCCCCGTCGTCCGCCACCCTCACGTCCGTGCCCGGCAGCGGACGCCCCACGGTGCCGAACTTCTCCCGCCCCACCGGCTGTGCCGTGACGCCCCCACTGGTCTCCGTGAGCCCGTAGCCGTCGTGTACGAGAAGGCCGATCCCCGAGTAGAACAGGGCGAGTTCACGATTGAGGGGGGAACCGCCGGACACTGCCCCGCGCACCCTCCCGCCGAGCGAGGCACGCAGTTTCCGGTACACGGTCTTCTCGTAGATGGCGTGCTGCAGCCGGAGATCGAGCCCCGGGCCGTGCCCCCGGCCCAGATGCTGCCGCTCGACGGCCGTCGCGAAATCCTGAGCCGTACGCACCGCCCGCTCGAACAACGCGCCCCGGCCCGCCTCCTGCGCCAGGCGGAGGAAATTCTTGTAGAGCTTCTCGAAAACGGACGGAACTCCGTAGAGAAAGGTCGGCCGGAACGAAAGCAGATCGGCGGCGAGGGCCTCCCCCCGCAGTTCGGGTTCGTGGGCCATCAGCATTCCGCCCCGCAGGCACATGTTCTGGATCATCAGGCCGTACACGTGGGAGAAGGGCAGAAAGGCGAGAATCGCGGGCTGGACACCGGGAGGCGCCGTCGTATGCGACCAGCCGGCCAGCAGCGTGTCGCAGGGGCTCGCCAGACTGCGGTGCGACAGGGCGCACCCCCGGGGACGCCCGGTCGTACCGGACGTGTAGGCGATCACCGCGGTCGAGTCCGGCAGCACGATCCGGCGCAGGGAGTCGACGGTCGTCTCCGGCACCGCCGTGCCCCGCTCCGTCAGCTGCTCCAGCGAACCGTCGTCCAGCTGCCACACATGGCCCAGCCGGGGCAGCCCGGCGCACACCGAGCCGACCGTCATCGCGCCCTGCTCGTCCTCGACCACGACCCCGACGCAGTCCGCGTCCCTGAGGATCCACTCCACCTGGTCGCGTGACGAGGTCGGATAGACCGGCACGACCTCGGCGCCCACCGACCACAGGGCGAGGCTGAGCACCGTCCACTCGTACCGGGTGCGCGCCATGATGGCCACCCGGTGGCCGGGATGGATCCCGGACGCGACGAACCCCTTGGCCAGACCGACCACTTCGTCCCGTACCTCGATCGCGCTGACCTGCCTCCACCCGCCCGTGGCGCCTTCCATGCGGCGGGCGATCAGAGGCAGACCGGGGTCACGGCCCGCCGTGTCGAAGACGCTGTCGGCGAGCCCTCCGGTCGCAAGGGGGGCGACCGGTGGCGGGGCGGCGGTCCGGAAGTTCTGCATGCGCCGTCCTGTGTCGTTCCTGCGTGTCGCCGGTGGTGAACTGGCAGTGATCGAACGTATCGCATGCGGTCGGCGCCCGTGGGCCGAATAGGCAAGGAGCCCGCCGTCGGGGCAGCCGGTCAGGGCCCGTTCAGGGCCGGGCGTACTCCTGGCGCACGGCCCCGGCGAGGCGGGCCAGCGTCTCCTCCGCGCGCGAGCGGTCGGCCTCGTCGAGCGCGGCCAGAGCGTCGGCCGCGGCCTCCCTGACCCGGCGGGGCACCTCCTCCAGGGCCGCCATGCGATAGGCGATCGTCCGCCGCGCCAGGCGCTCCTCCGGGGTGACCCCGGCGGGCCCGGACCGGGGGAAGACGGCCGCCTCGTACACGGTGACGTGCAGCAGCACCCCGTGGGCGATCCCCTCGGCGTATCCGCGTACGCCGGCCTCGCGCTGGGCCGTGGCGAAACCGGCCAGGGCCCGTCTTCGGACCAGGAACGAGCCGGCGAGACCGGCCGCGCCGGTACCCGCCCCCGCCGCCGACGCGGCGACCGCACCCCCGAGGAGGGCCCCGATGAGAGCACCCGCGGCGGTCAGGAGGCAGACCAGTCCGGTGGTGAGCAGAAGAAGGGCGCGCGCGGGCGTGAAGGGGGCCATGCGGAGCAGTCTGCCAGCAACCGCTTTCACCGTATCTGATCACCCAGGAACAGCGTACGCAGGTAGTGGCGGCATGCTGCCGGAGTGTGATGTGTGGCACGTGGGAATCAGGTTCGAAGTCGCCCTGCGGTGAATCATGGCTGGGCACGGCTTGATCGCCGATCACTGGGTGGAAATACCCCGGCAACAGGGTGTCTCGCGCATTTGACAGTGTGTCCGGCGCGTGGATAGGAAGCGTTTCGCTGGGGCTGGGAGATGCTGGGGCCGGGAGGTGGAGAGAGTGCGCGTGCCCAATGTGATCGGGGACTGGCAGGAGTGCGACGGTGGGCACGCGGGCCTGCGTGTACGCGTCCATGGCGTGGAGCGGGCGGAACCGCCGCGGGGACGTGACGACGCGGCCGAGGGGCTGGTGTATTTCCGGTTCCGGGTGACGGTGGAGAATCGTGCGAGCACGCCGTTCGGTATCCATGTGGAGGACGGACAGTTCGACGTCCGAACCGGGCCCGACGGTGAAGCCGCATTCCTCGACTGGCGCAATTCACAATTCATCGAGGGTTTTGATCTTTATCCCTTGCGCCGTGCCACCGCTGTTGTGTACGCCGCCGCCACCGAAGCCTCCCTCGCCCGCATGGACGTCCAGATCCAGCTGCGCACGGACGAGGAATGGGCCGACCGGTATCTGTGGGCGGGCGGTATCGGGGCGCTCGACGGCGCCTTCGACCGGGACCCCGGGCACGAGGGCGGCGCGGAGGAGCTGGCCTGCCAGGTCAGCAGCTTCCTCCAGCGGGAGGCCGAACAGGGCCCGGGCTGCTGATGAGCCCTGTGCCGCGGGCCCGACTGAGGGGCCCGTCGCAGGTCTCAAGGGTGTGAGCGGGGAACTCGTGGCGCATGAGCACCCCGAATCCAGACCCGGAACCAGAACGCAGCAGTGGCCTCGAGCCCGGCGGAGGCGTCCCTCCGGGCGAAACCCCGCCCGCGGAGAGCAGCATGCCGGGAGCAGGCCCCCAGGAAACCCACAACCCGCCCAAGGGCTGGGGCAAGGCGCCCCTCGCCCTGATCCTCGTCCTCGCCGTCCTGATCGCCGCCTTCTTCCTCGCCTATGCCCTGATCCTCATCCTGTGAGCTTCGCCGGCCTCGCCGCGGACCGGTCATGCGGCGCACTCACCCGCGCACCGGACGCAGCCACACCGTCGCCAGCGGAGGCAGGGTCAGTCGCAGGTGCGGGCCCTCGTCGGTCCGCACCGGGTGGGGGCAGAGCACATCACCGCCCCCGTAGCGGGCGGCATCGGTGTTGAGCACCTCCTCCCAGGCGGGGAAGCCGTCGGGAACGTCGAGCCGGTAGCCGTGCCGCACCACCGGGGAGAAGTTCGACACCGCGAGCAGCGGCGGGCCGTCGGCCGCGAAGCGCAGGAACGCGAACACGTTGTCCTCGGCGGCGTCCACGACCACCCACCGGAACCCGCCGGGATCGGTGTCCCGCTGCCAGAGGGCGGGTGTCTCGCGGTACACGGAATTGAGGTCGCGGACGAGGTCGCGTACGCCACGGTGGTCCGCCTCCGCGCCGTAGGCCGGGTCCAGCAGCCACCAGTCCGGGCCGTGGGCCTCCGACCACTCCGCCCCCTGGGCGAACTCCTGCCCCATGAACAGGAGCTGTTTGCCGGGGTGTGCCCACATGAAGCCCAGGTACGCGCGGTGGGTGGCACGCTGCTGCCACCAGTCGCCCGGCATCTTGGAGACCAGCGACCGCTTGCCGTGGACCACCTCGTCGTGGGAGATCGGCAGCACGTAGTTCTCGCTGTAGGCGTACACCATCGAGAACGTCATCTCGTTGTGGTGGTACTTGCGGTGGACCGGCTCCTTGGAGACATAGCCGAGCGAGTCGTGCATCCAGCCCATGTTCCACTTCAGCCCGAAGCCCAGGCCGCCCCAGTCGGTTGGCCGTGTCACTCCGCCCCAGTCGGTGGACTCCTCCGCGATCGTCACCACACCGGGTACCCGGCTGTACAGCGTGGCGTTCATCTCCTGCAGGAACGCCACCGCGTCGAGGTCCTCCCGCCCGCCGTAGGCGTTCGGTGCCCACTGGCCGTCCTCACGCGAGTAGTCCAGGTAGAGCATGGAGGCGACGGCGTCCACGCGCAGGCCGTCGATGTGGAA
Organism: Streptomyces phyllanthi; assembly: GCF_009377205.1. Classification (GTDB taxonomy): domain Bacteria; phylum Actinomycetota; class Actinomycetes; order Streptomycetales; family Streptomycetaceae; genus Streptomyces; species Streptomyces phyllanthi. The sequence continues at coordinate 2,890 of NZ_VJZE01000438.1, read as the reverse complement.
CTCCTCGCACCAGTAGACCGCGTTGGCCACCAGGAAGTTCCGCACCTCGGTGCGCCCGAGGTCGAACTCGTACGTCCCCCAGTCCGGGTGATCGGCACGGCGCGTGTCGCCGGGCTCGTACAGCGGGTACCCGTCGAACCGGGCCAGCGCCCAGTCGTCCCGCGGGAAGTGCGCCGGCACCCAGTCCATGATCACCCCGATACCGGCCTGGTGCAGGCTGTCCACGAGGTACCTGAAGTCGTCGGGGGTACCGAGCCGGGCCGTGGGCGCGTAGAACCCGGTGACCTGGTAGCCCCACGAGCCACCGAACGGATGCTCCGCGACCGGCATCAGCTCCACATGCGTGAAACCGAGGTCCTGCACGTACGGCGGCAGCTGCTCGGCGAGTTCCCGGTACGTCAGTCCGGGGCGCCAGGACGGCAGGTGCACCTCGTACACCGAGAACGGCGCCTCGTGCACGGGTGTGTCCCCGCGGTGCGCGAGCCACCCCTGGTCACGCCACTCGTGATGGGCCGCCGCCACGACGGACGCCGTCGCGGGCGGGGCCTCGGTGCGGCGGGCCATCGGGTCGGCCTTGAGGAACCGGGCGCCGTACCGGGTGGTGATCTCGAACTTGTACCGCTCGCCCTCGCCGATACCGGGCAGGAACAGCTCCCACACCCCGGACGAGCCGAGGGACCGCATCGGGCACGCCGTGCCGTCCCAGAAGTTGAAGTCACCGGCGACCCGGACGCCCTGCGCGTTCGGCGCCCACACGGTGAACCGGGTTCCGGTCACGCCCTGGTGCTCCATCGGCTCGGCACCCAGCGCCTTCCACAGCTGCTCGTGCCGCCCCTCACCGATGAGGTGCAGATCGAGCTCACCGAGCGCGGGCAGGAAGCGGTACGGGTCCTGGACCTCGTACCGGCCTCCCTCGTACGACACGAGCAGGGTGTACTCGGGGACCGCGTCCAGCGGCAGTACGACCGAGAACAGCCCGTCACCCTCGTCGTCGAGCGGGGTGGTCCGCCCGTCGGCCACGACGCTCACCCCGAGCGCGTACGGGCGCAGCGCCCGGAACGTCACGCCCCCGGGGCCCGGATGGGCGCCGAGCAGAGCGTGCGGGTCGTGGTGGGCCCCCGACAGCAGGCGCCCCCGGTCGGCCGTGTCGAGGGGAGCGGCCTTGACCGGCGCCCGGCTGCCCGGGTCGCCTCTGCCGGCCGGAGTCCGGCGCCCGGAACCGGATCTGCCGGCCGGGCCGCGGTGCCCGGAGCCGTGTTTGCCCGTCGTCGGCGGTGCGTCGGCCGGCTTGGCCGGTTGGGGGCGAGAGGGGTCACGGAGTGCCACGGTGTCAACCTCCTCGGGCGGCGAGCCGTCGGATCGCCGCCATCGGTACGGGAAGCCAGTCGGGGCGGTGCCGGGCCTCATAGACGACCTCGTACACCGCTCTGTCGGTCTCGTAGGCGCGCAGCAGCTGGGGCTCGGCCCGCGGGTCCCAGCCCGCCCGGTCCGCGTAGCCCGCGCAGTAGGCCTCGCGGCAGCGTTCCGCCCACTCCGGATGCCACGGCCGCCGTGTACGGGCCGCGTAGTCGAAGGACCGCAGCATCCCGGCCACGTCCCGCACCGGCGACTCGGGGCTGCACCGTTCGGCCAGCGGACGGGACGGTTCGCCCTCGAAGTCGATGACGAACCACTCACCGTCGGCCCGCAGCACCTGCCCGAGGTGCAGATCGCCGTGGATCCGCTGCACGGGGCGGTCCGCCGCGCACGTGGCGAACGTGTCGAAGGCGGTCCGCAGCCCGCGGACGTACGGCTGAAGGGCGGGCACGCAGTGCGCGGCCACACCCAGCCGCTCGGTCATCGCGGCCGCCAGGGGCCCGTTCTCACTCCGCGGGTCGGTGGGCAGGGCGGTGGCCAGCGCCATATGCACCTCGGCCGTGGCCTGCCCCAGCTCGTGCGCCTCCGCCGTGAAGTCACCGTCCGTGGCGAGGGCCCTCAGGGCCAGGGCCCAGCCGTCGGACGCGCCGTGCAGATAGGGCTGGAGCACACCGAGGGTGGCGTCCGGGCACGTGGTGCGGATCCACGCCACGGGCGCGGGGACGCGGGTGCAGCCCTGCCGGGCCAGCGCCCACGGCACCTCCAGATCCGGGTTGACGCCGGTCTGGACGCGGCGGAACACCTTCAGGATGAAAGTGTCGCCGTAGACGATCGAGGAGTTGGACTGCTCCGCGTCCAGCAGCCGTGGGGCGAGTCCGGGCGGTACGGCCACCGACGCGTCGTTCTCGAACCGCAGCGGGCCCTCCGCTCCGGGGCGCCGGAGCCGCTCCAGGAGCAGCCCGGCCGACCGCGGGTCGTGAAAGGCGTCGTACACCGCCAGACCCGCCAGCGGGCCTTCCTGAGCACGGCCGACGGACGCGCCGGAGAGCCGGGGCGGCAGCTGCTCCTCCACACCGAGCAACAGCTGGTAGCAGTCGCCGGACGGGGGAGTGCCGCTGTGCGCGGGCAGTCCGGCGTGCTCGGCGTGGACCAGCAGATGCAGACAGCCCGGGTGCAGCTCCGTCATCGACAGCAGCGCCACATCGGTGACGGGCCGGTCCTTCCCCGCGAACCAGCGCTGTCTCGGCAGCCATTCCCGCAGCAGTCCGCGCAGCGAGGCCATGGGGTGGATGCTGCCGGGGCTCCTCGGGCGGAGGGACAGGGTCTCGGTCTTCGCCATGATGACGCGTCCTTTCGCGGTCACACGCTCAAAGTTCTTGGCGGGCGCGGGGAGCGACTCGGGAGAGCCGGAACCAGTAGAAGCCGTGGCCTGCGAGGGTGAGCAGGTAGGGCAGTTCTCCGATGGCGGGGAAGCGGACTCCGCCGATGAGTTCGACGGGGTGGCGGCCGTTGAAGGTGCGCAGGTCGAGTTCGG
>NZ_VJZE01000437.1 GCF_009377205.1 Streptomyces phyllanthi | reverse complement strand
CGGAGGCGGCGGCCGTGGCGGAGGCGGCGGAGGCGGCGGAGGTCGTCGTCCGCTCCGGTGCTCCGGAGGTCCGTGGCCGGCGTGCCCGGGCCAACAGGGTGGCGGTGTCCTGGAGTTCGTCGAGCCCGTCGACACGGATCACGCCGAACTGCCGCATCGCCGCGTCCACCACCGAGTCCGCGCCGGTCAGCTTGCCGGTGTGTGACGCGGCCGTACGGGCGCCGGTCTCGGTGCGGCCGACCTTGACGGCGACCACGGGGACTCCGCGCCGGGCGGCCCGGTCGGCGGCGAGCAGAAAGGAGCGGCCGTCCTTCAGTCCCTCCACATAGCAGGCGATGGCGCCCACCTCGGGCCGCTCGGCGAAGTACGAGATGAAGTCGGCGGTCTCCAGGTCGGCCTCGTTGCCGGTGGGTGCCCAGTGGGAGAGGCGGATACCGAGTTCCTGGAGTGCGAAGACGGGGCGGCCCTGGTGGCCGGACTGGGTGATGAGGGCGATCGAGGGGCCTTCCAGGTCGTCCCGGAACCGCTCGAAGGCGTTGAGGTTGGTGTTCGGGCCCAGCAGCCGAAGACCGGACCGTGCGACGGCGGCGGCCAGCCGCTCCTGCGCGGCCGCGCCCTCGGCGCCCGTCTCCGCGAACCCGGAGGCGAAGGCGACCGCGAACTTCACCTTGGTCTCGGTGAGTTCCTCGATCACGGGAAGGGGGTCGGCGACGAGGAGTACGGCGAGATCCACCTGCTCGGGCAGGTCGGCGACGGAAGGGAAGCAGGGGATGCCGAAGACGGACTGACGCGTGGGGTGCACCGGGTGCAGCCGGGCGCCGACGCGTTCGGCCCAGGTGAGCAGTTGCCGGGTGATGCCGGTGTTGGGCCGCCCCTCCGTGTCCGAGGCGCCGACGACGGCCACGGACTCGGGGCGGAAGAAGCGGTCCAGATCGGGGACGTCGGCGTACAGCGGGCGCCCGCTGACGTCGAGGTCGTCGACCGCGGCCGGCCTGCCGTGCACGACGGGTGAGGGGTGCTCGCCGCAGGCGATGACCCGGGCCCGGCGGGAGTCGGTGGTGAGGGTGCCGTGGGTTGATCCAAGCATCGGTCCGCCCCGCTCCTGTGTGACAGCCAATTAACTGACGCTCTGTCAGATTACTGAACTGACGCAATGTCAGGAACCGTCGTGCACGGGAGAGGTGAGACCTTTGTGCGGGTGCGGGTGCGGGTGCGGGTGCGGGTGCGGGTGCGGGGTGCGGGTGTCCGTGCGAGGGCTCGGTGCGCGTGCGAGGGCTTGTTGCTGGTGCCCGGATCTCGGGGTGGGCCCCCGGCGTCCTCCGCAGTCTCAGCTATACCCGTATACCCGGTGAGTGACGTTCTGACTCTCGGCCGTGCCCTCGGTCGTGCCCTCCTCCGTGCCTTCGGTCGTGCCCACGGCTGAGCCCGCAGTCGTGCCCTCGATCGCGGTCTCCGGGCGCAGCCGCGCCCCCTGCCGGTCGGTGAAAGTGACTTCGCAGGGGGCGACAGCTCTCATGGGGGAGTTTCTCGGGAGTCAGCTCGCCGGTCTGAGGATCACCGCCTGGCCGCCCGCGCTGGTCATGGCCACGCTGAGCACGGTGCCCGCGGTGACCGTCCGGGTGCTGACCACGGTGGGGGTCCCGTACGGGGAGGTCGCGGCCGTTCCGTCGGCGTAGACGGTGGCCGTGTACGTGGTGCCGCTGTCGAGGAAGGACAGCGGGACGGAGAGGGTGCGCGCGGTCTCGTTGTTCATCGCCCCGAGGAACCAGGTGGTGCCGCTGCGGCGGGCGACCGCGACGTACTCGTTGATGGAGGCCGCGACGGTCGTGCTCTCGTCCCAGCTGGTGGGGACGGCGTCGAACCAGGCCAGGCCGGGCCAGTTCGCGGTGTTGGTGTACGCGGAGGGCTTGGAGTACCAGTAGAGGAAGTTCAGGGGCTGGTAGTAGACGGCGGCCATCGCCATCTGGTGGTTGTTGGTGGTTTTGTCGCGTGACTGGCCGTAGCAGATCGTGTAGTCCATCGGGCCGCCGACGTTGCGGGAGAAGGCCAGGTTCACGTTGTTGGTGGCGGTCGGGAACTGCTCGTTGCCCCGGACGCCCTCCAGGCTGATCCAGTTGGGGTACGTGCGTTCGTAGCCCCAGGGGCGCACGTTGTCGTGCATGTCGATCAGCAGCCGGTGCTTGGCCGCGATCTTGGCCCAGGTGATGATCTGGTTGGTCATGGCCTGGGTGCCGTCGTTGATGAAGCCCAGCTTGATACCGGCCACGCCCCAGCTCTTGTAGAGGGCGAACAGCGACTCCGGGTCCGACAGGGCGAGGCGGTTGACGTAGAGGAAGACGCCGACGCCCTTCTGGGTGGCGTAGTTGATCACGGTGGGCAGGTCGATGGCGGTGATCGGCGTGGTGGCGTCGGTCGTGGTGAACTCCGGCCCATACCAGCCCGCGTCGTACTCGATGTACTCGAGCTTGCGGGCGACGGCGAAGTCCACGCCCTCGGTTCCGGCGGCGGTGGTCAGTTCGCAGCGGAACACCTTGCCCGGCTTGATCCACGAGGTGTCGGCCAGGGCGTTGGCCGGGGCCAGGTTGAGCACCAGCTCGGCGTTGTCGATCAGCTCGCCGTGCTCGGAGCCGAGCACCATCACCCGCCAGGGTGTGGTGAACGGCGTGGTGACCGTCGAGGTGTTCTGCACCGTGCCCGAACCGCGGGCCGTCTTCTTCATCAGGTAGGTCTTCAGGGTGTTGGGCTCCCCGGAGACCGAGCTGAGCATCGACCGCGGGTAGTTCACGCGGGAGGACTCGCAGACGGTGGCGACGAGTCCGCTGTCCAGGGTGACCAGCAGGGGCAGGTCGGTGAGGGGGCCGGTGTCGGTGCCGGACGTGCCCGTGGACGGGATGGCGCCCGGGGCGACCGGGCTGTAGGCGGCCTCGTCGCGGGCGCTGTGGACCAGGGTGTTGTCGGGGAAGACGAAGGTGGTCAGCTCGTCGGCGATGGTGGCGCTGCCCGCGTCCAGCAGGACGTAGCGCAGCGCGACACCGGTGTTGTAGGCGCGGAGCTGGACGCTGAAGTTGACGCCGCTGGAGTCGTCCCGGAGGTTCCAGCGCATCTCCTGGTGGTGGTCCCGGACCGTCGCGTTGCGGCCGAAGACCGGGGTCCAGGTGGAGTCCTTGGTCCAGTGCTGGTAGTTGGTCACCGTCGTGCTGCTCCGGCCCAGCGTGGTGCCGTTGCTCAGCTGCAGGCCCAGCACCGAGGGAGCGACGACGGTTGTGCCGTTGCGCTTGGCCGACCACTGGAGCACCCCGCCGGTCAGGGACATCGTGATCTTGTTCTTGCCGTCCGGTGAGGTCGCGGTGATCGAGGCGTCCGCCGCCTCTGCCACCCCCGCGGCACCGAGGCCCAGGGCCACGCTCCCGGCCGTGACCGCCGCACCCTTCAGGAGCCGTCGGCGCGACAGTGCCCCCACGCGCCAGGGCTGCTGTCGGTCGGGCAGGTCCTGGTTTCTCGAGGTTTCCATGGGTGTGCACCTCTCCGAACAAAATCGACCAGGAATACACGCTTCCAGACGTGCAGGGGCTGTTCTACGCCCCCTTGATCGGCGAGGTCAACGCTCGGGTCGGAATTGCTGGGAGAGGGATGCGCGGTCCGACCCACCAAAGATGGGTGAATCCACCCAATAGGGGAGCCGGGTGGTGAGCTTTGACCCCTGTGAGGAACATTCCTCAGAAATCAACACGGCACATACGCGCCGCGCGGGCTCAGCCGCGGCCCGGTATCCGTTCCACTCCACCCCGGCGGGCGATCGCCTTGGCGATCTTCTCGGCGTCGATGGCGAGTTCGCGGAGCATGCCGCTGATGGGGTTGGTGAAGCCCGTGAAGTAGAGGCCGGGGGCGTTCCTCGGGGCGCGGGCGCCGTGGACGATGGGCTTTCCGCGCTCGTCGAGGACGCCGAGGTGGCCCACGACGCCCTCCAGGGCGCGCCGGTACCCGGTGGCGGCCACCACGGCCTCGGGCTCGACGCGCTCGCCGTCGGCGAGGACGACCTTGCCGCCCTCGAAGCCCTCCACCGCGGCCACGATCTCGACCTTCCCCGCGCGTACGGCGTCGATGAGGCCGACGTCCTGGACGGGGACGGCCCCTTCCTTGACGCGGGAGTACAGCCCGGTGTCGGGCCGGGGCAGCCCGTGGGCCGACAGGTCCGGCACACTGACCTTGGCCAGCGGCCTGGCGAGGGTGTCGACGAGGGTGACCGGCAGCCGCCGTACGGCGATACCGGTGAACTGGGCCGCCCAGCCGGCCGTGGAACGGCGCACGATGTGCGGGGCGGTGCGCACCGAGAGCCGCACGCGGGAGGCCCCGCCCTCCACCAGGTCGACGGCGATCTCGGCACCGGTGTTGCCGACGCCGACGACGAGGACGTCACGGCCGGCGTAGGGCTCGGCGTTGCGGTACTCGCCCGCGTGCAGCAGTTCGCCGGTGAACGCCTCGCGGCCGGGCCAGTCGGGCACGTGGGGCGTGTGGTTGTAGCCGGTGGCGACGACGACCGCGCTGCCGGCCAGTTCGCGCCCGCCGGTGGCGTGCAGCAGCCAGTCCGCGCCGTCGGCGGTCCGCTCCACGCGCGAGACCTCGACGCCGGTGACGATCTCCAGCTCGTGGTACTCGGCGTACTTCTCCAGGTAGCGCACCACGTTGTCGCGCGCCACCCAGCGGCCGAACCTGCGCGGTATCGGCAGCCCGGGCAGGCTCGACAGCCGCCGGGTCGTGTGCAGGTGCAGCCGGTCGTAGTGCTTCCGCCAGGACGCCCCCACCCGGTCGGACTTCTCCAGTACGACGGCCCGCAGCCCCTGGGCACGCAGGGCGTACGCGACGGCCAGCCCGCCCGGTCCGCCACCGATGACGTACACGGGACGATCGGGCCGCGACCGCCCCGCGAGGTGCACGGACGCGGCGGATTCGCTGGATGCGCCGGGCTCGGCGGAGCCGGTGGACGCGGAGGAGTCGGCCATGCGCCCGAGCGTATTCGCGCCTGCCCTTGATGGGTCTCGGCCAAGCCCGGAATCGATTGCGGATTGATCACGGCTGTGGGAGAAGTGGGTGGGTTTCGTGACGTAGGGCCCTTGGAGTGTGCTGGTTCCGTGGATGCGGGCAGAGCGCTCGTTCTTCCCCGGAGCGGAGGGTCGCCGACGGCGGAGGGTGTGTTAGGAGTACGCTCCTTAGGGGTGTACTCCTAATGAGGTGGCTGTTGTGCGGTATCAGAGCGGGCCGGCCAAGCCGGCGCACGTCTTCGGCCGTGGCGCCGAATGGGATGGGCTCACGGGGTTCGTGAACCGGCCCTTTCCGCACGCGATGCTCGGGATCGTCAGTGGCAGACGGCGTATGGGGAAGACCTACCTCCTGAGGGCGCTCGCCGAGCAGCGCGGAGGTTTCTACTTCGGGGCCACGGCGGGTACGGAGGCTGAGTCCCTGCGACAGTTCAGCTCCGCCTTGGCGGAACACGTGGGCTCTCCTGTGCCCTTCTCGTTCGACGGCTGGGACGACGCGATCACGTATCTCTTCGGGCTCGCCGCGCCCGGCAGGGGGGACGCCCCGCTCCTGGTGGTCATCGACGAGTTCCCGTACCTGGTGCAGACCGCTCCGCAACTGCCCTCGCTCATCCAGCGTGAGATCGATCGTTTCCAGGTCGAGGAGAGCCGCATGCGACTCTTGCTGTGCGGCTCGGCGATGTCCGTCATGGGCGGGCTGCTGGCCAGTACCGCGCCTCTGCGTGGCCGAGCGCAACTCGAGCTCGTCGTAAGGCCCTTCGGCTACCGTGCCGCCGCCGACTTCTGGGGAGTGGCCGGCGATCCCGGGCTCGCCGCCAGGCTGCACGCTGTCGTCGGTGGCACACCCGCGTACCGCCGCCAGTTCCTGGCGGACGACGTTCCCGCGAGTCTGCGCGACTTCGACGACTGGATCTGCCGTACGGTCCTCTCGCCGTTCAGTCCCCTGTTCCGTGAGGCGCGATACCTGCTCGCCGAGGAAGCGGACATCCGTGCCACCGCGCTCTACCACTCGGTCCTGGCGGCCGTGGCGCAGGGGAACACGACGCGCGGCGGCATCGCGGGGTACATCGGCCGCAAGTCCGTAGACATCTCCCACCCGCTCAATGTGCTGGAGGACAGTGACCTCCTCGTCCGGGAACCGGATGTCTTCCGTGCCGGAAAGTCGCAGTACCGCATCACCGAGCCGCTGATCAACTTCTACGAAGCCGTGATGCGCCCCGCCTGGGCGCGTCTGGAGAGCGGTCAGGCGGCGGAGGTGTGGGAGCGTGCGTCGGAACGCTTCGCCGCGCAGGTGGCCGGGCCGCACTTCGAGGCGGTGTGCCGTGAGTACGTGCTCGGGCCGGGGCGTTCGCTGCTCAGTACGTCGCTGGGTGAGGTGGGCGGCGGTGTGGTGACCGACTCGAAGGAACGTCGGCAGATTCAGATCGACGTGGCCGTGGTCGAGCCGGGATCCGGCGGGAGCCGACCGTCGGTGGCTCTGCTCGGCGAGGCGAAGTGGGGAACCGTCATGGGGGTCGGTCACCTGGAAAGGCTCAGCCGTGCCCGGGAGCTGCTCACTGCACGGGGAATGGACACCACCCGCTGCGGGCTGGCGTGCTTCAGTGCCGCGGGCTTCAGCGATGCGCTGCGCGCCGAGGCCGAGCGAGGTGGCGTACTGCTGGTCGGCCTTGACGAACTCTATGGGCGAGCCATGCCGACCGGGTTCGTGCCCTAGCGAAGCGGTCCCGGAAGAGTTCGTGTCCGTACGTCTTGCGCGTGCGCTCCCGATCGGTTGAACTGACATACTGTCAGATTCCTTCGGTGGCAGGGGAGTCCATGGACACGATCTGGCTCACCGGTGCGGAATGGCTCGCCGTGCTGCGTATCGGGCTGGGGCTGTGGTGGCTGGAGAGCTGGCGGCACAAGGACAAGAAGGCGTGGTTCGAGCGGGGTACCGGAATCGCGTGGGCGGCGGACGTCGCGGCGAAGCACCGGTGGAACGCGGTGCGCGGCGGCTTCCAGACCGTGGTGGCGCCGCGGCCGCGCGCGATGGCGTACGTCGTCGTGTACGCGGAACTCGCTCTCGGCCTCGGTCTGATCGCCGGGTTCCTCACGCCGATCGCGCTGGTCGGAGGCCTGCTGCTCAACCTCCTCTACCTCGTCCTCATGATCCACGACTGGGCCGAGCAGGGGCAGAACTCGATGATGGCGCTGATCTCCGTGGTGGGGCTGTTCGGGATGTCGTGGCAGACCTGGTCGCTCGACAGCGCGCTGGGGCTGTTCCTGTGAGCGCGCGCTTCGACCGTCCCGAGGCCGACGCCTTCACCCGTGCCTTCTGGGACGCCGCCGCCGAGGGCCGGCTGCTGCTGCGCCGCTGCGGTGACTGCGGTCGCGCCCACCACTACCCCCGCGAGTTCTGCCCCCACTGCTGGAGCGGGGAGGTGGCCTGGGAGCCCGCGAGCGGCCGGGCCACCCTCTACACCTGGTCCGTCGTCCACCGCAACGACCTCCCGCCCTTCGGCGAGCGCACCCCGTACGTCGCCGCCGTGGTCGATCTCGCGGAGGGGCCCCGGATGATGACCGAGGTGGTGGAGTGCGGGGAGGGGCAGTTGCGGGTG
>NZ_VJZE01000436.1 GCF_009377205.1 Streptomyces phyllanthi | reverse complement strand
GCAGCGGACGCCCGCCCACCCTGCGTACGGCGATCGAGACCGCCCTCGCCGACGCGGGCCTCGCCCCCGGCGACATCGACGCCGTGTTCGCCGACGGTGCCGGGCTGCCCGCGGACGACCGGGTCGAGGCCGAGGCCCTGACCGACGTCTTCGGCCCGAGCGGGGTGCCGGTCACCGTGCCCAAGACGATGACCGGCCGGCTCTACTCCGGCGCGGCCTCGCTGGACGTCGCCACCGCGCTGCTGGCCGTACGGGACGGCGTCGTCCCGCCCACCGTCAACGTCGAGCCCGGCTCCACGCCGGAACTCGACCTCGTACTCGAGGCACGCCCCGCCGACCTGCGGAGCGTGCTCGTCCTGGCGCGCGGCCACGGCGGCTTCAACGCCGCGCTGGTGGTGCGCGCTCCCGGAACCGCAGAAGGAGAGAGATGACCTCACGTCAGTTCACCCCGGCCGCGCTCAGGGCCATCCTCCGGGAGGCCGCCGGTCTGGAGGAGGGCACGCCCGCCGACGGCGCTCTGGACGTCAGCTTCCAGGACCTCGGCCTGGAGTCGCTGGCCCTGCTGGAGACCGGCGGCCGGATCGAGCGGGAGTACGGCATCACGCTCGACGACGGCGCCCTTCTCGAGGCGGCCACCCCCCGGGAGCTGCTCGACCTGGTCAACGCTCATCTGGCCGCCACCGCGGCCTGACCTCGCAGCACGGACGCCCGCAGACAGGTACGGACAGGTACGCACAGGCACACGTACAGGTACAGAGAGGACACCATGCCGCAACAGCAGCGGGTCGCCCTGGTCACCGGAGGCACCAGCGGAATCGGACTGGCCGTGGCCCGGCTCCTCGGCACCGGGGGACACGCCGTGTTCCTGGGGTCGCGCAACCACGAGAGCGTCGCCGCCACCGTCAAGGAACTGCGGGCCGAAGGGCTGGAGGCCGACGGGCTCGCCTGCGACGTCCGCTCCGGCTCCGACGTCCGGGCGTTCGTGCAGGCCGCCGTCGACCGGTACGGCGGCGTCGACGTCCTGGTCAACAACGCCGGCCGCAATGGCGGCGGGGTCACCGCGGACATCGCCGACGAGCTGTGGGACGACGTCATCGCCACCAATCTCACCAGTGTCTTCGTGATGACCCGCGAGGTCCTCACCACCGGCGGCCTGCGGGAGAAGAACTGGGGCCGGATCATCAACATCGCCTCCACCGCGGGCAAGCAGGGCGTGGTCCTCGGCGCCCCCTACTCCGCCTCCAAGCACGGCGTCGTCGGCTTCACCAAGGCCCTCGGCAACGAACTCGCGCCCACCGGCATCACCGTCAACGCCGTCTGCCCCGGCTACGTCGAGACGCCCATGGCCCAGCGGGTGCGCCAGGGATACGCGGCCGCCTACGACACCACCGAGGACGCGATCCTGGAGAAGTTCCAGGCGAAGATCCCGCTCGGCCGGTACTCGACCCCGGAGGAAGTCGCCGGCCTGGTCGGCTACCTGGCCTCCGACACCGCCGCCTCCATCACCTCCCAGGCCCTCAACGTCTGCGGCGGACTCGGCAACTTCTGACACGGCCCGCGGACCCCCACAGGAGAGCAAAGGAGCAGGCGCATGCCATCCCCCCGGACGCGCGAGGTGGAACACGACATCACGGTCTCGGCCCCCGCCGACGCCGTCTACCGGCTGCTCGCGGACGTGGCGCACTGGCCGCGGATCTTCCCCCCGACCATCCACGCCGAACGGACCGAGGGCGACGACACCGAGGAACGCATCCGCATCTGGGCCACCGCCAACGGCGAGGCCAAGCACTGGACGTCGCGCCGCACACTCGACCCGGAGGCCCTCAGGATCGACTTCCGGCAGGAGCGCACCGCCGACCCGGTCGCGGCCATGGGCGGCGCCTGGATCATCGAGCCGCTCGGCCCCGGCACCTCGCGGATCCGGCTGCTGCACGACTACCGCGCCGTCGACGACGACCCCGAGTCGCTGCGCTGGATCGACGAGGCCGTGGACCGCAACTCCCGTACGGAACTGGCGTCCCTCAAGGCCAACGTCGAGGCCGCGCACGCCGCCGAGGACCACACCCTCACCTTCTCGGACTCCGTCCGCGTGACCGGCTCCGCCGCCGACCTGTACGACTTCATCGACGCGGCGGACCACTGGCCGCAGCGGCTCCCGCACGTGGAGTCGGTCCGGCTGGAGCGGCAGCCCTCCGGGCTCCAGGACCTGGAGATGGAGACCCGCGCCAAGGACGGCTCCACCCACCGCACCCGCTCCTACCGGGTCTGCGTCCCCCACGAGCGCATCGCCTACAAGCAGACCACCCTCCCCGCGCTGATGTCCCTGCACACCGGGCTGTGGACCTTCGACGAGGACACGGAGGGCGTCACGGCCACCTCCTGGCACACCGTCGTGATCAACACGGACAACATCGCCGCGGTCCTCGGGCCCGCGGCGACCGCCGCCGAGGCGCTGGAGTACGTCCGCGGAGCGCTGAGCGCCAACAGCCTGGCCACGCTCCGCCACGCCAAGGACCACGCCGAAGCGGCACGGCGCTGACCGTGTCGACGGCACGCACGCTCGACACCCGGGTCCTGGTCGTCGGGGCGGGCCCGGTCGGTCTGCTGCTCGCCGGGGAACTGCGCCTCGGCGGCGCCGACGTCGTCGTACTGGAACGGCGCACGGGGCCGCTCACCGAGTCCCGGGCGTCCACCCTGCACGCCCGCACCATGGAACTCCTCGACCAGCGCGGCCTGCTGGCCCGGCTCGGCACTCCACCGCGCGGCGGCCCCGGGCACTTCGGCGGCCTGACGCTGGACCTCGCCACCCCGGGCCCGTACGCCGGCCAGTGGAAGGTTCCGCAGGCCCGCACCGAGGAACTGCTGGAGGAGTGGGCGCGCGGGCTCGGCGCACGGTTCGTCAAGGGGTACCGGCTGACCGGGCTGGAGGAGTCGGACGGGCATGTCGAGGCGCTGGCCGAACCTGAGGCGCCCGGGGGAGAGCGGCTGCGGATCCGGGCCGCCTACGCCATCGGCTGCGACGGGGAGTCCAGCACCGTCCGCGAACTCGCGGGCTTCCGCCTCTCGGGGCAGGACGCCACCAGGGAACTGCTGCGCGCCGACGTGGCGGGCATCGACATCCCCGACCGGCGCTTCGAACGGCACCCCGGCGGGCTGGCCATCGCGCACCGGGGGCCCGACGGCGTCACCCGGGTCATGACGCACGTCTACGGCGCGCCCGCCCGGCCGCGCACCCGCCCGCCCTCCTTCGCCGAGGTGACCGACGCCTGGCAGCGGGTCGCGGGCGACGACATCGGCGGCGGCACCCCGCTGTGGCTGAACGCCTTCGGCGACACCCGCCGCCAGGCCGAGGAGTACCGGCGGGGCCGCGTCCTGCTCGCCGGCGATGCCGCCCACCAGCAGCTGCCGGCCGGCGGGCAGGCCCTCAACCTGGGCCTGCAGGACGCCTTCAACCTCGGCTGGAAGCTCGCCGCCGTGGCCCTCGGCCGCGCCCCCGAGAGCCTGCTGGACACCTACCACGCCGAACGCCACCCCGTCGGCCGGCGCACCCTGGGCAACATCGCCACCCAGGCCCACCTGCTGCTCGGCGGCCCCGAGGTGGAGCCCCTGCGCGAGCTCTTCACCGAACTCCTGCGACTGCCACCGGCCCGCGCACATCTGGCGGCCATGATCAGCGGCGTCGACGTCCGGTACCCGGTCGACGCCGAGGGGGACCCCGAGGGGGAGCCACACCCCCTGGCGGGCTCGCGGCTGCCGCGTCTGCGGTTCGACACCGAGGCAGGGCCGACCGACACCTTCGCCGTGTCCCGCCCCGGATCCGGCGTACTGCTCGACCTCGCCGGCGGGCCCCGCCCGGGCCGGACCGTCACGCCCTGGACGGACGGCCGGGTGCGTGTCGTACGGGGCACGGCAGGGCCCGACGCGCCGTTCGGAGCCGTTCTGCTGCGTCCCGACGGGCACGTGGCATGGGCCGACGGCACGGACCGGGACCTCCGCGCGGCGCTGCGGCGCTGGTTCGGGCCGCCGCAGCGGCCCTGACCGCTCTTTCGACCACCTCACCCCAACGACCACAGGAGGACACCGTGGGCAAGCTCGCGGGCAAGACCGCGCTCGTCACCGGATCGAGCCGCGGTATCGGCCGGGCCACCGCCCAGCGGCTGGCGCGGGAAGGCGCCCTCGTCGCCGTGCACTACCACGCCGACGCCGACGCCGCCGGGAGTACGGTGGCCGGCATCGAGGCCGCCGGGGGCCGGGCGTTCGCCGTCCGCGCCGAGCTGGGCGTCCCCGGCGACGCCGACACCCTGCTCTTGGCCGTCGAGGCCGGGCTGAAGGAGCGCACCGGGGCGAACACCCTGGACATCCTGGTCAACAACGCGGCCATCATGGGCGGGGTGGCGCCCGAGGAGGTGACCCCCGAGCAGTTCGACCGCCTCGTCGCCGTCAACGCCAAGGCGCCGTTCTTCATCGTCCAGCGCGCACTGGGACTGCTGCCCGACGGCGGCCGGATCATCAACATCTCCTCCGGGCTGACCCGCTTCGCCAACCCCGAGGAGGTCGTCTACTCGATGACGAAGGGCGCGGTCGAGCAACTCGCCCTCCACTTCGCCAAGTACCTGGGGCCGCGCGGCATCACCGTCAACAGCGTCGCCCCCGGCATCACCGACAACGGCAGCCCCGTCTTCGGCATCCCCGAGGCGGTCGAGCAGATGGCGCAGCTGTCGGCCTTCGGCCGGGTGGGCAGGCCCGCCGACGTCGGTGACGTGATCGCCTTCCTCGCCTCCGACGACGCCCGCTGGGTCACCGGCTCCTTCGTCGACGCGACCGGCGGAACGCTGCTCGGCTGACCTCCCATGACGTCCACCTTCGCGTCGGGCGGACCGTGGCCGTGGGCCCGACGGTTCCTGCTGGCCGTGCTCGCCGGCAACATGCTCATCGACGCCCTGGAGGTGTCGGTGGTCGTCGTGGCCCTCCCGTCGATCGGCACCTCCCTCGGGCTGTCGCCCTGGGACGCCCAGTGGGTCACGACCGGATTCGCCGTCGGCTTCGGCGCGCTGCTCCTGCCCGGACGGTGGCTGGCCCCGCGGCTCGGCCGACGCCGGATGTACCTGGGCGCGATGGCCCTGTTCGCGTGCGCCTCCGTGGCCGGCGGGCTGACCGACGACCCGCGGCTGCTCATGGCGACCCGGGTGGTGAAGGGCGCGTGCGCCGCGCTCACGGCACCCACCGGGCTGGCCATCATCTCCACGGCGTACCCCGAGGGCCCGGCCCGGTCCCGGGCCCTGTCGGTCTACTCCTTCTTCGGCGCCATCGGCTTCACCACGGGCCTGCTGCTGTCGGCCGCGCTGGTCCCGCTGAGCTGGCGCCTGACCTTCGCGGCCACGGCCCCGGTCGCCGCCGTACTCCTCGTACTGGCGGCCGGGGCCGTACCCCGTGACCAGCCGGGGGCCCCGGGAACCTCCCCGAAGACCCGTCCCCGGCCCACCGGAGCCCTCCTGCGCTCCGCGGTGGGTGCCGCCGCCCTCAACGGCTCGTACCTCGGGCTGCTTCTGCTCGCCGCCTACCAGCTCCAGCTCCTCGGCGGGCTCGCCCCCTGGCAGACCGCCCTGGCGTTCCTGCCGGCCTGTGTGCCGCTGGCGGTGTCGGCGCTGTCCGGCGGGCGTGTGGTGGAGCGGTTCGGGCCGCCCCGGCTGATCGCGCTCGGCGCCGCCGCGCCGCTGCTCGGGCTGGTGCTGTACGTGCGGGCGGGCATCCCGACGCCGTACGCCACCGCCCTGCTGCCCACCCTGGCGCTGTTCGGCGCCGGGTTCGTGCTCGCCTTCGTGGCGCTCAACGCCCAGGCGGGCAGCGGCGTACCGGCGGCCGACCGGGCCGGGGCCACCGCGCTGTACCAGACGGCGGTCCAGCTCGGGGCGGTCGTGGTGCCCGCGACCGTCGCCCTGCTGCTCACCCGCGGCCCACTGCACGACCCGGCCCACCCCGGGGCCGACGCCGCCGACTACCGGCCGGCCGTGCTCCTCCTCGTCGCCGTCTCGGCCGGAGGACTGCTGGCCGCCCTCCGGGGCCTGGCCGCCGCCCGGCCCCGACCCCACGACCCTGTCCACCACTCCCGCGATCCCCGCGATCCCAGGAAGGCAGTCGCGCCATGACGTCGTCACCGCCCAGTGCCGGCAGACTCCCCTCACTCACCGGCATGCGTTTCATCGCCGCCGCACTGGTCTTCTCCGTCCACGGGGCGGCCACCGGCGTCTTCCGCGACGTGGACGTGGCCGCCGGCTACTACCGCTGGTTCGGCAACGCCGGAGCGCTCGGCGTCTCCTTCTTCTTCGTCCTCAGCGGCTTCGTGCTGACCTGGTCGGTCCGGCCCGCCGACACCGCGCGCGGCTTCTGGCGCCGGCGGCTGCTGAAGATCTACCCCAACCACCTGGTCACGTTCGCCGCCGCGCTCGTCCTGATGACGCTGACCAGTACGGCGATCGTCTTCCCCGAGACCCTGGCCAACCTGTTCCTGCTGCAGGCCTGGGTGCCCGACAGCGGCTACGTGGAGACGGCCAACACGGTGAGCTGGTCGCTCTCGGTCGAGCTGCTCTTCTACCTGGCGTTCCCGCTGCTCATCAAGGCGGTCGGCAGGATCGCGCCGCGTGCCCTGTGGTACGGGGCGGGGGCGGTGACCGCCCTGATCCTGCTGCTGCCGCTGATCGCCCAGTCCCTGCTGCCGGACACCCCGGCCTTCATGTTCATGCAGGTCTCCTGGACGCAGATCTGGTTCGTGTACGTCTTCCCGGTCGCGCGGCTGCTGGAGTTCGTGCTCGGCATGCTGCTCGCCCGGATCGTGCTGACCGGCCGCTGGATCGGGCTCGGCATGACCGGGCCGGCCCTGCTGACGCTCGCCGCGTACATCGGTGCCGTGCAGATCGAGCACAGCCCGCTCTACAACTACGCCGCGATCACGATCGTCCCGCTCGCCCTGCTCATCCCGGCCGCGGCCGCCGCCGACGTGAAGGGCACCCGGACCCCGCTGAGCAACCGGCCCATGGTGTGGCTCGGCGAGATCTCCTTCGCCTTCTACTGCGTCCACCACCTGGTACTGACCTACGGCCACCGCGCGTTCGGCGACGACCCCAACATCTTCGGCAAGCCCTCCGGACCGGCCTGGAACACCCCCGGCGGCCTCCTCTTCCTCCTGGCCGCGTTCGCCGCCTCCGTCCTCGCGGCCTGGGCTCTGTACACGGCTGTCGAACGCCCCGTCATGCGCCGCTGGGGCCGCCCTCCGGGCCCAAGCCGCACCGACCTCCCCGACGTGGAGAAACGAACGGCCGACGCCCGCTGACCTCGGCATGCCGCATGTCGGCTGAGCCGGCGCCGAGCTGCCCTCGACCATGGCGATGCGCCGGGCCCCCGCGCGGCCCATCGAGCCGGCCTGTCCGAGGCAGGCCGAGCCCGGCGTGTCCGACATCCGCCGAGCTGCACGCCGCGGGCCCGTGAGCCGAGCCGGCCGGGCCTGCGGTGCCGGACCCGCTGGATGCCTGCCGGGGCCCGGGCCCCGCGGCCGCGGGGCCCGGCCTGTCCCGATGCCCACCGAGCCGGCGCGCCCCGGTGACCGAACCCGGCCCACCCCGCCGTCGTCACTCCGAAAGGACCCCCCATGT
>NZ_VJZE01000435.1 GCF_009377205.1 Streptomyces phyllanthi | reverse complement strand
GCGCGGGCGCGGTCCACGGAGTGCGCTGGGTCGGGAGATCGGCTGAGATCGCGGTGCTGGACGAGGTCCTCGACGGCGCCCGGCGTGCCGCGGCGGCCCCTGGAGAGCCCGGGACGGGGACGCCGGTGGTCGTCGACATCACCGGCGAGGCGGGTATCGGCAAGAGCCGGCTGCTGGCCGAAGCCTGCGCACGGGCCCGGCGGCAGGGCATGACGGTGCTGCGGGGACGGGCCACGGAGTACGAGCGGCATCTGCCGTTCCAGATGTTCACCGACGCCCTGGCCGATCTGCCGCCCCGCGCGTGGGAGGGGTTCCCGGACGCCGGCACCGTGGCCCCGCTGCTCCGCGGGGGAGCCGCGGCGGACCGTTTCGTCCTGCATCGCGCGACCGTGGCCCTGCTGCGCCATCTGGGCTCCGCCGGGGGCCTGCTGGTCGCCCTGGACGACATCCACTGGGCCGACCATTCGTCGATGGAGCTGCTGGACCATCTCGTACGGCATCCCGCGCACCCCTCCGTCGTGGTGTTCGGGACGCGTCGCGAACGTCAGTCACCGTCGTCCCTGACGGCCACGCTGGCCCGTGGAGGCGACACGGGCGCGGTGCTCGGGATGCCCGTGGGCCCGCTGGACGAGCGTGCCTGTGTCGAGGAGATCACCCCTGATCTGCCGCGGGGCGAGGCGGAGGCGCTGTACACGGCCAGTGGGGGCAATCCGCTGTACTTCCTGACCCTGCTGCAGGCTCACCGTGCCGGGGCCCCGGTCGCCGGTCCCCTGTCGCGAGGTGTCGGCGCGCTGCTGCTCGACGAACTGGTGCCGCTCTCCCCGGGGCAGCGCACCCTGGTCGAGGCGGTCGCGGCGCTGGGCGACCACGCGACTCCCGCGATGCTCGCCTGCGCCACGGGCCGCACCGCGGTCGACGTCACCGCGGACCTGGAGGTCCTGACGAGCCGTGATCTGCTGCGGACGGCCGCGCTCGGGCGGCTCGCGCTGCGGCATCCGGTGTTCCGGGCCGTCGTCCACGAGGACACGCCTCCCTGGCGGCGCGTCGAGTTCCACGCGCGGGCGGCGGCGGAGCTGGCGCGCAGGGGTGCGCCCGCCGCCGAACAGGCCCACCATGTCGAGCGGTCCATGACCGGCTGGGACCCCGCGGCCGTCGAGGTGCTGATCGAGGCCGCCGCACAGGCCGCGGCGGTGGCTCCGGCGAGTTGCGCCCACTGGCTGGCCGTGGTCCTCCGGCACCTCCCTCACACCCGCGAACACGAGGCCCGCCGATGTGAGCTGACGTTGTTACGGGCGCGGGCGCTGGGGGCGTGCGGCGGGCTGCGGGAGAGCCGGGAACTGCTGCAGGACGTCATCGCCACCGCTCACCCCTCGTCGCGCCTGGGTTCCGGCGCGGGTGCCGGCAGCGGTGTGCGGGTCTCGGCCGTCGTACTGTGCGCGCTGATGGAGCGTCATCTGGGGCGGTCCCAGGAGGCACTCGCCTTGCTGCGGCGCGAGTTGGGGCGTGGCCCGGAGCCGGCCGACGCACTGCTGCTCGGTATGGAGCTGGGGTCCGCGGCGCCGCACGCGGCCGACTCGTCGTACGCGGAGGTCCGCGGTGAGGTCAAGGACGCCCTCGCCACGGCCCGCTCGCTGGGTGACGAGGTCAGGGAAGCCGGTGTGCTCGCGGTCTGTGCGCTCGGGGAGGCCTATGAGGGGGCCATGGCCGCGGCGAGCGGATTCGCGCGCCAGGCGGCCGCCCTCGTGGACGCCCTGCCCGACGAGAACCTCACCGAACTGTGCGAGCCGCTGGCCAGGCTCGGCTGGGCCGAGGCGTTCCTGGAGGAGTACGGCGAGGCGGAGCGCCACACCGACCGGGGCCTCGCCGTCGCACGGCGCAGCGGCCAGGTCTATCTGGTGCCGCACCTGCTGCTGTGCAAGTCCCATGTCAGGGTCCAGACCTGCCGGTTTCCCTCCGCCCTCGAACTCGCCGAGGAGGCCGAGGACATCGCCCGGGGCATCGGCAGCGACCAGCTCCTGTCGTTCGTCCTGGCCGGCAAGGCGGCGGCGCTGGTCCCCCTGTGCGCACCGGGGGACCCACGGCCCCTGGCCGTCGCCGAGGAGGCGGTGGCCGCGGCCGGTACCCGGGTCAACTGGTGGGCGTCGACGGCCTGGGTCATGCTCGGCTACGCCGCGCTCGTCGCCGGTGACCCCGTACGCGCCAGGGAAGCGGTCCTGCGGGCGGGCGGCCCCGATCTGGTGCGGCTCCAGCCCTCCCTGCGCCCCCTGTACATGGAGATCCTGGTCACCGCCGCGCTGGCCACCGGTGATCCGGATGCCGCGCGTCACTGGGCCGAGCGCGCCCACAAGGAGGCGCAGCAGCTGGGGCTGGCGAGCCAGCGGTCCTCCGCGCTGCGCAGCTCCGCCCATCTGCCGCTCCAGCGGGGCGACACCGCCGCGGCCGCGGACCTGTTCGCCCGGGCCGCCGAGGAGAGCGCCCGGTCCGGCGCCGACTTCTGGGAGGCGCAGTCGCTGCTGCTCGAAGCCTCTGTGCGGACGACGACGGGTGGGGAGGAGCGTGGCCGGGCCGCCTGGCTCAGGGGCAGGGACCTGGCCGCCGCGGGTGGCTCTGGCCTGCTGCTGGGGCTGGCCGACGCGATCCGCCCCGCGGCGCCGCCCGCGGACACCGGTTCACCGTCACGTCGTACGGCCGCCGGGCCCGCCGACGCCCTGGCGACGCTCACCGCGCGGGAGCGGGAGATAGCCGAGCTGGTGGCGCTGGGGCTCACCAGCCGTGCGATCGCCGACCGGCTGGTGCTCAGCCATCGCACGGTGGAGACCCATGTCTCCCGCGCCCTCCGCAAGACCGGGGTCCCCTCCCGCGCGGCCCTGGCGTCACTGGTGGTACGCAGCGCCGGACGCCGTGCCGCCGGCCGCGGCCTCACGGACTCCGGCTTCACGGAACCCGGCTTCACGGACCCCGGCTTCACGGGCTCGGATCGGGCATGAGGTCCTCCAGGTCGAGACTGGGAGCGATGTCGGTCGGGAGGGCTCCCGGAACGGGTGTCACGTTCGGATCGGCGGTGGGCTCGCCCTCCGGGCTGCACACGCGCGGGGCCTTCGGCGGCGACAGCTCGTAGTCGGCGACCCGTTTCGTCCTGAAATCGACTTCCTCCGTGTCCCCGTAGACCGATCCGGTCACTCCGATCTCCTTGGGCAGCTCCTTGTCCTTCAGCCTCTTGCCGATCGTGATGGTGACGAGGGCGCCCACACAGGGGCTCCGGTCCTCCGCGTAGAGGCCGGGAGGGAGGGCGACGGCCTTGTCGGTGGCGGCGTCCACGCGGAGTTCCCTGCGCTTGACCGGCGTGATGGAGAAGTAGTAGTCGGGCGCCCTGCCGTCGGAGAGGGTGGGGCCCGACTTGTCGGGGGCCACTCCGTAGACGAGTTTCCAGAACTCGACCTGGATCGTCAGCTTCTCGCACAGCGGGCCGTTGTAGCCGGGGATGCTCGTGATGTCCACGCCGTCCCCTGTTATGTAGTTGTCCTTCGGGGTGTCCGTCATGCGCTTCACCCACTCCGCCTTTTCGGCTGTGCTCCAGTCCTCGTTGGGGTGGCAGCCGTCGGGTCCCGTGGGGTACGGGGGAGTGGGAGAGGGCGCCGCCGTGGTCTCCGGGCTGGTCGGTGAGGCGGTCGGCGTACCGCTCGCCTCGCTCGCCGACGCGCTGTCCTCGCCACTCGAACATCCGGATGTCAGCAGGACGCCCCCCATCAGTGCGGCGCCGAGACAGGAAGCGAGAGGACGCGAACGCCTCCGGCGGGTCGGACCGGTTCTTTCCTTGCCTTCCATCGCCATGCACCAGTGGTAGCGGCGCCCCTACTCAGCGCACATCTGTGGAACTACGTAACTCATGTACTTAGACCGTGTCCTACGTGGCGAGGCGGACGAGTCGGAGACAACGCCGGAGGAGGCGCACTCGCCGACTTCCTCATGCGGCAGTACGCGGTGTCGGCGCCCGGCGAACCTCACAAAGTAACCAGCCCGTCCTTGTCGCCCACTTCGGCGACATGCCGTAATCGGCAGTGCCGGGCGCCGAGACCCCCGAGAGGAACGGCAAGCTATGAGCACTGAGCGGACGACCCCGCTGGCTGGCAGGACCGCGATCGTGACCGGAGGGTCACGTGGCATCGGCCGAGCGATCGTGCGGCGGCTGGCCACCGACGGCGCGGCGGTGGTGTTCAGCTACGGCAGCGACGACACCGCAGCGAGGGAAACGGTCGCCGAGGTCACCGCCGCGGGCGGCGTGGTGTGGGCAGAACGTGCCGAGCTGACCGACCTGAACCAGATCGAGCAGCTGTTCCTGGCCGCGGACAAGCATTTCGGCTCGCGGCTGGACATCCTGGTCAACAACGCCGGAACTTTCGTACGCACACCGATCGGCTCAACCACCGAGGCGGACTTCGACCGGCAGATGGCCGTCAACGCCAGGGCGCCGTTCTTCGCCATCCAGCACGCCGCCGACCGGCTGGCGGACGGCGGGCGGATCGTCAACCTGTCGACGGTCACCACCAGATGGCCGCGGTTGCAGGAAGCCGTGTACGCCGCGAGCAAGGCCGCGCTCGAACAGTTCACCTGGATCGCCACCCGGGAGCTGGGCGGGCGCGGAATCACCGTCAACGTGGTGTCCCCCGGCCCGACGGACAGCGGCGAGAACGGGATGCTGCGGAGCGCCACCACTGACGAGATACGCGCGGAAGTCGCCAAGCAGACACCGCTGGGCGCCCTGGGCAGGACGACCGACATCGCGAACACGGTGGCGTTCCTGGTCGGCCCGGACGGCGGATGGATAACGGGTCAGAACATCCGAGTCGACGGCGGGCTCGTCTGGTGACCGTTCCCGAAGACTGAGCGGGAGTGAGTCCTGTCGCCAGGACCGTGCTCAGCCGCGTGCCCCGAACGGTGCCGGGCACGCGAAGGTCGTCGAACGTGTTCGTCCTGGGCTACATGCCCACCGACGCCCGACACGGCCACGACGGTGAAGTCGCAGGACCGTAGAGAACTCGTAGGGCCGTAGAGAACCCTTTGCGGACCGGAACGCGGAACGGCGGTCCGTCCTCTCCCCCGAGTAAGGACGGGCCGCCGTCACCATCAACACTCAGGCACGGTGAAGACGCTGTTCAACACCTGTCAGTCCGCTGTGGCACGGAGGTGACCATTCCGCCACGGTGTCCCCACCCCGCTACCGAGTGCGCATCCCTCCCCGGGGCCCACTGACGGGAACCGCTCCGCCCTGTGGCATCGTCACTCGCTCAGACCCCGTGACGTCGAGGAGGCGACCGATGGGTGCCTGGCAGCCGCTGCCCGACGAACTTCCGTCAGAGGCGAAGCACTTCGTGGAGCAGCTGCGGCTCCTCAAGGACCGCACCGGCCTCAGCCTCGTCGCGCTCGGCGCGCGGACCGCGTACAGCAAGTCCTCGTGGCAGCGCTACCTCAACGGGAACCAGCCCCCGCCCCGCCAGGCGGTCGTCGCCCTGTGCCGGGTCGCCGGCGAGGACGCCGAACGCTTCGCGATCCGCTGGGAGCGGGCGGTACGGGTCTGGCCGCGCCCCGCACCGACGGCCGCACCCGACGCGACGGCCGCATCCGGCACGACAGCCGTCTCCGACGGGGCCGTACGCGAGTACGGCGCACTCGTATCCGAGGCGGTTCCCGCGCACTCGGGGGATCAATACGAGGACGACCCCACCCTCCCGTGGTGGGACACCCCGGAGGACCAGCCGCGGCCCCGGCAGCCCGGCCGCCTCGCCCTCTACGCGGCCCTCGCCGTCCTCGTTCTCCTCGCCACCGTGCTGATAGGGGCCGTCACCTCCGCCTGACGGTTCCCTCGTTCGCGTGAGGGGGCCCTGTCGGTGGCGCCCCGGAGCGATGTTCCCCAGGTGCTGGTGATTCCCCTGATCCCCGGGAGGCGGGACGGGATGGCGATGGGACACTGGACCGCAGACCAGGGGGTGTGCAACGGTGCATGCCCCCGGCCCGAATGCTCCTGCGCGCCCCCACTCAGGGAACTGAGATCCTGACCGGGCGCATCCCCATGGGTAGTCCGGAACGAGGCGGAACGAGCCGTAACGAGACGTCGATACCGCTTCGGAACGGTCTCGGAACGGTCGCGAACGCCGTCCTGGTTCGGACTCCCGGACCCGGCAAGGGCAGCATGCGCGGGAGAAGCAGTACGGGGAAAGTTCAGGCACGTTCGGGGGGGAAGAGGTGGAGCAATGCCTCGTTGGAGGGAATTGCCCGATGAACTCGATCCGCAGGTCAGGGAGTTCGCCGGCCAGCTGCGGCAGCTCGTCGACCGCAGCGGACTGAGCATCGCCGCGGTGGCCGACCGCACGGGATACAGCAAGACGTCCTGGGACCGCTATCTGAACGGCCGGCTTCTCGCGCCCAAGGGCGCGATCGTCGCGCTGGCCGAGGTGACGGGGACGAACCCGGTGCACCTGACCACGCTGTGGGAGCTGGCCGAGCGGGCCTGGAGCCGCTCGGAGATGCGCCATGACATGACGATGGAGGCCATACGCATCTCCCAGGCGCGCGCCGCGCTCGGGGATCTCGCGGCGACTCCGCCGCCCGCCAAGGGCAAGAGCGGCGGAACGAGCCGCAGCGCGACCGCGACGCCGGGTGTGGCAGGCCCGGCGGGTGTGGCGCCCACGGTTCCGCCCGCGATTCCGCAGCAGGGGGCGGCGCCCGGCGAGGAGCGGAGGCCGTACGGCGGGGCCTCGACGGCGTACGACGGGCGGAACGTCCCCGCGCGGGGCGGAGTTGCCGCAGACGCCGGTGAGGCCGGAACAGGGGCAGGGGCAGGGGCCGGGGATGCCCGTCGCGGCAGTTGGGGCGTCATGGCCTCGCCGTCGGACCCGTCCGGACCGTCCCGCGCCGGTGGTGGGCCCGCAGTGCCCGGCCCGCACGGCTCCTCGGGAGCTCAGGGCGCTCCGGGCGCTTACGGTGCTCCCGGTCCCGGTGGTGGGCCTGGTGCGTACGGTCCGGCAGGAACCCCCCAGGACGCCCGGCCGGGCGTGAGCGGTCCGTCCGGCGGCGGGGCGGGGAAGCGGCGGCTGACCATGTTGCTCGCCGGTGTCGTCGGCGCGGGCGTCGTGGCCGCGGCGGCCCTCTTCTTCCTCACCGGAGGCGATGACGAGAAGACGGCGGACGACAAGCCGTCCGCGCCCGCGACCTCCACCGGTACCAGCCCCGACCTTCCGCCCGGCGTCAAGTGCAGTGGTGACAGCTGCACGGGCAAGGACGCGGAGACCATGGGGTGCAGCGGGGAGCTCGTGAAGACCACCGACAGCGTCACCGTGGGCACGACCCAGGTCGAGGTCCGCTACAGCAAGACCTGCAAGGCCGCCTGGGCTCGTATCACCGCCGCCACTCAGGGTGACGAGGCCCAGGTGACCGTCGGCAAGACCAAGCAGACCTCCGTCATCGACACCGCCGGGGACACCACCGCGTACACCCCCATGGTGGCCGTGAAGGACGCGGGCGACGCGACGGCGTGCGTGACGCTGGCGGTGGGGCAGAAGGGCTGCACGACGCAGTAGGGCCGACTGGCCGGCACGACGCAGTGGGGACGACTGGCCGGGAGGGTGCACGCCGGCGGAAGGCGCTGGAGGGGCGCACGGGGTGCGGG
>NZ_VJZE01000434.1 GCF_009377205.1 Streptomyces phyllanthi | reverse complement strand
ACCCTCCTCCTCAAGCTCCGGACCGGCTGAATACGGCTGGCTGGGGAGAAGAGCGCGGGTGCTGGGCCCGGCGGTTGAGGGCGAGACCTCGGTGGCACGGTACGAGTGAGCGTGCCCCCCGTAAAATCGACTGCACTGTGTCTGACTCCACCCGCACCCACGAAACGCCCCGGCCCGCTACCCGCGACGAGCAGGCCACCGGTCACACCCTTGGCGAACGGCCCACCGGCCACGCCCTCGGCGACCAGCCCACCCGGCCTGTCACCGGCGAGCAATCCACCAGCCATGGCCCCGACGAACCCGCCACCGACTCCACCACCCCGACCTCCTCCCTCCGCCACACCCGGGCCAAGGGTGAGCCCCGGTTTCCCGATGGGCCGAAGGCTGATCCCGCTGGGGCGCACTTCGAGCGGCGGATTCGGAGTTTTCAGCCTCGGCGGAGTCGGGTGACGGCGGGGCAGGCCGATGCGTTGCAACGGCTGTGGCCGGTGTGGGGACTCGACATCGATGGGCGGCGGACGCTCGATCTGGCCGAGTTGTTCGGGGACACCAATCCCGTGGTGCTGGAGATCGGGTTCGGGATGGGGGAAGCCACCGCGCAGATGGCGGGGGCCGACCCGGAGACGAATGTGCTCGCCGTCGATGTGCACACCCCTGGGCAGGGCAATCTGCTCAATCTCGCTGAGCGGGACGGGCTGTCCAACATCCGGGTTGCCAACGGGGACGCGATCATCCTGTTGCGCGAGATGCTCCCGCCCGACTCCCTCGACGGGCTGCGGGTCTACTTCCCGGACCCCTGGCCCAAGAAGCGGCACCACAAGCGGCGGCTGATCCAGCCGGAGTTCCTTACGCTGGCCGCCACCCGGCTCAGGCCGGGGGCGATCGTGCACTGCGCGACCGACTGGGAGCCGTACGCCGAGCAGATGCTCGAGGTGCTCACCGCGCACCCCGACTTCGAGAACACCCAGGCCGACGGCGGTTACGCCCCACGTCCCGGCTTCCGGCCGCTGACTCGTTTCGAGGGCCAGGGACTGGACAAGGGTCATGTGGTGAACGACCTGCTCTTCCGGCGCGTACAGCACAGGGACGTACCGGCCGTACCGGCCCAGGAGCACCCCGGAGGGCAGCCCGACCAGTCAGAGCACTCCACCCGACAGCCAGAACAGCCCCCCACCGGCGCCTGACCAGTCCGCGCCGAGCGCCCGCGAGGCACCACCGAGTACGACCCCCACCTCACGCGGCACCGTCGCGGGCGGCGCCCCTCCCTCGTTAGGGTCGATGCCGTGGCCACCTTTCCCCCGTATCCGACGTACCCCAGCGGACCCGCCGGCCCCGGCGGTCCCGTCGGCGGTGCGCGGCGTCCCGCGCACTGGTGGCAGAGGAAGTGGGTGCGGTACGGGGCACTGATCACGCTGCTCACGCTCTCCGGGCTGGTCATCCTCGCCCTTGTCCGCGAGCAGACCGGCACCGAAGGGTTCCTGGTAGGACTCGGGCTGGCTGTGCTGCCCGTACCGCTGCTGATAGCGGCGTTCCGCTGGCTCGACCGGGTCGCGCCCGGGCCCTGGCGGAACCTGCTCTTCTCCTTCGCCTGGGGCGCGTGCGCGGCGGCGCTCATAGCCATCGTGGCGAACAGTTTCGCGACCAGGTGGATAGCCACCGCGACCGCTGATCCCACCAGCGCCGACACGCTCGGTGCGACCGTCATAGCGCCCGTGGTCGAGGAGACCGCGAAGGCGGCCGCGATCTTACTGATCTTCCTGTTCCGCAGACGGGACTTCACCGGGATCGTCGACGGAGTGGTGATAGCCGGGGTCACCGCCACCGGCTTCGCGTTCACCGAGAACATCCTCTACCTCGGCACGGCCTTCGGCACCGACCAGCTCAGCGGCGACAGTGGGCTCGCCTCCGTCACGGCCGCGACCTTCTTCGTCCGCGTGATCATGTCGCCGTTCGCGCATCCGCTGTTCACCGTGCTCACGGGCATCGGCTTCGGGATCGCGGCGCTCTCCGCGGACCGGCACCATGTGCGGCGCGTCCTCCTTCCCCTCTCCGGGCTGCTGCTCGCGATGGGCATGCACGCACTGTGGAACGGCTCGTCGGCGTTCGGGGAGTTCGGGTTCTTCGCGGTGTACGCGGCGTTCATGGTGCCCGCGTTCGGGCTGCTGACCTGGCTGGTCATCTGGACGCGGCAACGGGAACTGCGGACCGTACGGGACGAGTTGCCCGCGTACGCGGTC
This sequence comes from Streptomyces phyllanthi, assembly GCF_009377205.1. Lineage (GTDB taxonomy): Bacteria > Actinomycetota > Actinomycetes > Streptomycetales > Streptomycetaceae > Streptomyces > Streptomyces phyllanthi. The sequence continues at coordinate 5,431 of NZ_VJZE01000434.1, read as the reverse complement.
GCCGGCTGGCTGACGCCGCCCGAGCCGTACGTCCTCGGCAACATGAAGGCACGGCGGCTGGCCCGCGAGTACGCCGGGCACCACTTCGGGCGGGACGCGGCGCGTTCGGTCGCCGAGTACGAGGCGTACGCGACCTCGCTGGCCTTCCTGCGGCACCGGGGGCGGCAGGGCCGGGCGAACGCCGATTTCGTCGTACGGGAGCGGGAGCTGCTCTTCGAGCTGTGGCACCGGCGCGAGATCGCCCGGCCCTCGCTGGCGTACGCGGCGCGCGCGACGGCGCCGGTGCCCATGCCGATGCCGATGCCTCCGGCGGCCTGGCCGGGCCATGGGCACGGGAACGGGTACGGGTACGGGAACGGGAACGGAGGCGGGTACGGCGGGTACGTGCCGATGTACGGCGCGGTGCACGGCTCCGGGGGCGGCCCGGCGGCGACCCATCCCGCGTACAACCCGTACCAGTCCTAGTTCGGGCACCTGTACCTGTACCCGTACCCGTCCTGGTCCGGGGCCTGCGGACGGTTCGGCACCGCCGGTCGGACGCGCGTCAGCTGCCCGCCGACGCCTCCGTCAGCTTCGTGAGCTCGTCCTCCGTGAGTGTCAGCTCCCCCACCGCCACCAGCGCCGGTATCTGGTCCACGGTCCGCGCGGACGCGATCGGGGCGGCCACCGTCGGCTGGGGACGCGAGCCAGGGGAGGGCGCCCGTGGCGGCCTCCGCCCCGCGCGCGCCGGCGGTCTCGTCCAGGGCCGTCAGGACACGTACGCCCTGCTCCTGCTCCTCCAACGCCTTTGGCGGGCGTACGGATTCCGCACGCCCGCCAAGGGTTCATAAAATCCGGGAGAGATCACCTCACCTGCTCCCGGAAGACTCAGTTGCAAGCCCTCGTCAGACTCCGGGGTAGCCCCGTCAGAGTCAGAGACAAGTCCTCGTCAGGGGTTGATCCCCTTGCTCCGCAGCCACGCCGCCGGGTCGATACCCGTGCCGCTGCCGTCGGGGTGGACCTCCAGGTGGAGGTGGGCGCCTGTGACGTTGCCGGTGGCTCCGACGCGGCCGATGACGTCGCCGGTCGCGACCTTCTGGCCGACGCTGACGCTGATGGAGGACTGGTGCGCGTACCAGATCTCCGTGCCGTCGTCGAGGGTGAGCACCGTCTTGTAGCCGTACGACCCGTCCCAGCCGGCCTGCGTGATCGTGCCGCTGTGGACGGCCTTGATCAGCGTGCCCGTGGGGGCGGCGAAGTCGAGTCCGGTGTGGTAGCCGGAGGACCAGTAGGAACCGGCCTGGCCGAACTGGGACGTGATCGTGTACGAGGACGTCGGCAGCGCGTACTGCTTGGCGAGCTCGGCGAGGCGCTCCGCCTCGGCCTTCCTCTCGGCCTCCTCCTCCGCCTTCTTCTTCTCGGCGGCGGCCTTGGCCTCGGCCTCCTCGCGCTCCTTGGCGGCGAGCTCGGCGGCCTTCTTCTCGGCTGCGGCCTCGGCGGCGGCCGCGGCGGCGGTGGCGACCGCGTCCTCCTGCGACTCGACCTGCTGCATGATGCGGGCGCGCAGCGCCTCACCGGCGTCGGAGGCGCCCTCCGCGGTGTCGGCGGTGGTCAGACCCGCGGTGCTGAGCGGGGTGGAGGAACCGGTCGGCTCGTCCTCGGATTCGAAGACCGAGCCGACGTTCGGCATGTCGGGCATCGAGATGGACACCGGCGGCTTGCCGGTCTGCGCGGTGGCCATGCCACCCGCGCCGACGGCGGCTATGACGCCGACGCCCAGAACGGTGGAGCTACGGGCGAGTCCGCCACGCTGCTTGGCGACGCGGTGCCGGCCGCGGACGGGGCGAATGGACTCCTCAGTGGGGTTCCACTCCTGCCAGGGGCCCTCGTCCTTGCTGTTGTAGCTGCCGTAGCCGAAGGTCTCGCTGTCGCCGCCGCGTTGGCGGGGCACGGACGGGGCTTCGGTCGCAGGCCGGTTTGACGCCACGTGGGCGTACTCCTTTCCTTCCTTTCGCCTACCGGGTTAGCTGACGGGTTCGGAGCAGGAAGGTCTCCTACGCGCGTAAACCAACCATGCTTCCACGGTGGCTTCCGCGCGATTCACCCCAGGGTGGTGGTTCCCCGGTTCCCTACGGGATTCGGCGCGTGCGCGCGGAGCCGCCTCTTGTGACGGCTGGGACGACCGCGCTGCGTTATCGAACGTTAATAGACGCAGGGGTCGTATTCCAAGCTGTTCTTGGTGATCGATCTGCCTTCTGCGCTGGACTTTCGGGTCACGGAGGGCCTAATTCGGGCGAGTTGACCTCACCTCATGCGTCACAAATATTCTGACGGTACGTCAGATGCTAGGCGGAGAGGGGCCATGCGAACACGGTCGGTGACTGCGATCGTGTAGGAGTCGTGAACGATCATGCGCGGACCACGTCGTCGTACGGCGTCGCGATCGTCGTACGGCGTCACAGCGGTCCGGCGTCACGGCCGCCGTACAGCATCACGGCCGCCGTACGGCCAGGAGCGCCATGTCGTCCATCGCTCCCCCACCCGTGTGCCGCTCCACCTCGTCCACGAGGGTGGCCAGCAGGGCGCGCGGCCCGGAGAAGGTCCGCCCGGACAGCCGTTCGGCCGGGTCGTAGAAGACACCCCGCGCGTCCCGGGCCTCGGACAGCCCGTCCGTGTACAGCAGCAGCGTGGCCCCGCCCGGGAACCCGATCTCCTCGGCGCGGTCGGGCCAGGGGCCCAACTCGCCCATTCCGAGCGGCAGTGCGGGCTGCCTCGGCTCGAGCGCCCGCAGCGAGCCGTCCGCGCGCAGGAGCAGCGGCGCGGGGTGGCCGCGGTTGACGATCCGTACGGTGCCGTCGCCGTGCGGGAGTTCCACGAGGACGGCTGTGGCGAACTCCTCGCGCGCGTCGGTTCCGCCCCGCCGCGTCCCCTCCCTGGTGAGCGCCCGCTCCAGCCGCTGTGCGACGGCCTCCAGGGTCGCCTCCTGTTCGGCTGCCTCCCGGAAAGCCCCGATGACGACGGCCACGGCGGCCACGGCCTCCATGCCCTTCCCCCGCACGTCGCCCACGACGAGCCGTACGCCGTGCGGGGTGTTCTGTACGGCGTACAGGTCGCCCCCGATGAACGCGTCGGCCTGCGCGGCCTCGTACCGGGCGGCGATGTCGAACCCCCCGATCGCCTCCACGGGTTCCGGCAGCACGGCCCGCTGCGCCGTCTCGGCGATCTCGCGCGCGGAGGCGAGACGGGCATCACTGCGCCGTACCAGCCGGTTGATGACGACGGCCAGCACGGCGACCGTGGCCACGGTGACGATCCCGGTGACGTCGTCGGCGTCCATGCGGTACTGGAGACTGACCGCGAGCGCCGCCAGGAAGGAGACGACTCCGATGGCCACCGTGCCGGCCAGGGGGTAGAGGGGGGCGGCGAGGAGGGGTGCCGCGGTGAAGAAGGGAATCGGGGTGAAGCCCCGGGGCGTGAAGTGGTCGTAGACGACCCCGGCGACGACGAGCAGCACGGGCAGGACATGGACGAGCAGTATGGGCAGGGGCTGCGCCAGGGCGCGTACGCAGGAGAGCCGGGCGGCCTCGACGGGGTGACGCATCGTGGGAGGGCGTACTGCGGGAGGGCGCACGGCAGCAGGGCGCGTCGGTCCCGTCCGGGCCGGCCCGTCCCCCGTTCCGGGACCGGGAACGGGTTTCTCCGGAAAACGCGCACCACCTCGCTGCCCCACCTGTCCAGGCTTCCCGAAGGGGCCGGTGAGGGCGAGTGGGCGGGGGCCGAGTGAGTTAGGCGGCCGGCGGGTGCCACGTGGGTGCCGAGGCCGGCAGGAGCTGCGGGCGGCCGGGACGGGTCGTCCGAGGCGGTCGGCTCGCTGGAGGCGGTCGGCTCGCTGAAGGCGGTCGGCTTGCTGGAGGCGGTCGGCTCGTCCGGGGCGCAGGCCGCGCAAAGCAGCGGCGGATGAGGCGGAAACGGCGGAAGAGGCGGAAGCAGCGCGGGTGCGGCGGAAACGGCGGAAGATCAGCCCGCCGAGAGCTCCGTCAGGTCGGCCAGATCCGCCAGCGGCAGCGTGTGCTGGGTCTGGAGGACCTTCGCCCGCAGGTAGCGGACGTTGTGGGCTGTGGTGAAGACGCCCGTGGGCACGCGGGTGCGGACCTTGACGCCGAGGTCCCGCAACTGCTGGGCCTTGTCGGGGTTGTTGGAGAGCAGGTCCAGGGCGTCGATCCCGAGGGCCCGGAGCATCTGCGCGGCCGCCGTGTAGTCCCGGGCGTCCTCGGGGAGGCCGAGGGCGGCGTTGGCGGCGTACGTGTCGAGACCCTCGTCCTGGAGGGCGTACGCGTCGAGCTTGTTGTAGAGGCCGATGCCCCGGCCCTCCTGGCGGAGGTAGAGGAGGACGCCACCCCGGTCGGCGATCTGCTCCACCGCCTCGCGCAGCTGCGGTCCGCAGTCGCAGCGGGCCGAGCCGAAGACATCTCCGGTCAGGCACTCGGAGTGCAGCCGGACCAGCGGGGTCGCGCCGGGCGCCGGGTCGCCGAGGACGACGGCCACGTGCTCCTGGCCGTCGGTCAGACCGTGGAAGGTGACCAGCTCGGCGTCCACGCCGTAGCCGTCGTGGAAGCGGAGCGGTACCCGGACGCGGGCGCGCGGGGTGGCGGCGGGGTAGTCGGACATACGGGACTCCGGTCCTGGGGTTGGTACAGGGTCGGACGCTCTGCTTCAGTTTTGAAGCACACCGTCCGCCGCGACTCTAGCCCTGCTTCAAAATTCAAGCAACCCCTTTGCGGGCCGACCCCTGGGTGGGGGCGGCTACCCGGACGAGCAGGACCGGCGCCGCCAAGGAAGCTCCTCGGGGGCCACCGCCTGCGGCCCGTCACCCTGGAGCGCCTCCTTGATGCCCGTACAGATCCGCTCCAGCTGCCCCACCTGCTCCGGGTCGAGATGGTCGAAGACCGCCTTGCGGACCGTCTCGACATGCCCCGGTGCCGTACGCTCCAGGAGGGCCATACCCTCATCCGTCAGCGCCGTGACACTGCCCCGCTTGTCCCACTTGCACGCCTCGCGCCGCACCGCGCCGTCCTTCTCCAGCCGCGCCACGACGTACGTCAGCCGACTGCGCGTGATCTTCAGGTACTCGGCGAGATCGGTCATCCGCATACGGCGCTCCGGCGCCTCGGAGAGGGCGGCCAGCACGGAGTAGTACAGGTGCGGCATGCCGGCCTCCTGCTGCAGCTGCCGGTCGAGCGCGTCCTCCAGGAGCAGCGAGGCGGCGATGTACGCGCGCCATGCACGCTGTTCCTCGGGGGTGAGCCAGCGGGTCGTCATACGGACAGTGTAGTTATTGTTTAAAAATTGAACCAGCTGACCGGCTGGTGGCCGGGCCGCGGCCGCCACCTGGTCGCGGCCGGGCCGCAACCGTCCACGGGTCACGCCCCCGTCGGCCACCTCCGGCCGCCCC
>NZ_VJZE01000433.1 GCF_009377205.1 Streptomyces phyllanthi | reverse complement strand
CCCCTCCTCGCCACGCTCCCCTTCGTCCCGCTGTACGCGGTGTGGGCCCTGCTCCTCGCCACGGGCGGTGGAGATCTGGCCGCGCAGGAGGCGTGGGCGCACTTCGCGGCCCGGCACGGCGACTCGGCGTACAACCTGTTCTGGTACGGCGGGATGCACACCGCGAACTACAGCGTCCTCTCCCCTTATGTGATGGCCGCGTTCGGGGTGCGGACGGTGACCGTGGCCTCCGGGCTCGCGGCGTCGTGGCTGGCGGCCGTGCTGATCGTACGGTCCGGGGTACGCGGTCCCGTCGGTCCCGCGCTGCTCGCCTCCTTCGCGCTGTGGTGCAACGTCGCGTCCGGCCGTACGACGTTCGCGCTCGGTGTCGCCTTCGGGCTGGCAGCCTGCGTGCTGCTGACGGGGGAGCGGCGGGTGGTGCTCGCGTCGGTGTGCGCGGCGCTGTCCACCCTGGCCAGTCCCGTGGCCGGGCTGTTCGTGGCCGTGGTGGGGGCGGGCTTCCTCGCCGTACGGGACGGGGTGCGGGCCGGTGCCCTGCTCGTGCCGCCCGCCGCGGTCGTCGGGGTGACCACCGCCCTCTTCCCGTTCTCCGGCGAGCAGTTGATGCCGGCCGGGCGGATCCCGACACCCGCGCTGCTCGGGCTGACGGTCACCGCGCTGGCCCCGCGCGCCTGGCGCGTGGCCCGGTGGAGCGGGGTCGTGTACGCGGTCGGGACGGTCCTCGTGTATCTGGTGCCCTCGCCGATCGGGACGAACATCGAGCGGTTCGCGGCCCTGTTCGCCCCGGCCGCGCTGTGCGCCGTACTCCTGAACGCGCCGCCGAGGACCCGGCTGCGGCGGGCTGCCCTGCTCACGGCTCTGCTGTTCTCGCTCGGCTGGGTGGGCGCGAAGACCGTCGCCGACCTGAGGGTGACCACGCGTGTGCCGGCCTGGGCCGCCGACACGCGGGGCGTGACAGAGGCCCTGCGGGGACTCGGCGCCGACCGCACCCGGGTCGAGGTGGTCCCGGCCCGTGACCACCGCGAGGCCTCCGGACTCGCCCCCCACGTCAACCTGGCCCGGGGCTGGAACCGCCAGCTCGACATGGAACGCGCCCGCCTCTTCTACGACGGCACCTTCTCCGCGGCCGCCTACCGCGCCTGGCTGGACCACTGGGCGGTCGGCTTCGTCGTCCTGCCGCTGGCCGAACCCGACGGATACGCCGAGGAGGAGGCGCGCCTGGTGCGCGAGGGCCGGCCCGAGTGGCTGGAGCCGGTGTGGCACGACGCCCACTGGCAGGTCTACCGGGTGCGCGACGCGGCACCTCTCGTCTCGGCGCCCGCCACCGTCGTACGGACCACCAGCGCCGAGGTCGACGTCCGGGTGCCGAGGCCCGGCGCGGTCGTCATCCGGGTGGCGTACTCGCCCTGGCTGCGCACCGACGGAGGGTGCCTGACGCGGGACGGCCAGTTCACCCGGCTGACCGTCAGCCGGCCGGGTGCTTACCGGATCAGCTCCGAGTACGGGGCCGACCCGGCTCCGGGCCACTGCTGACCCCGGCCGGGCCCCCGTTCACCCGAACCGTACGTCCGTCCAGGTGAGAGCGGCGGCCCGCGGCGGCGCCGTGGTGGCCGCGGTCCCGAGCGCCACCACGACGGTACGCACCACCGGGCCAGGGCGACGGCCATCCCGGCGGGCCGTGGCCGTCGCCCCGGCCCGGTGGTGCGTGCACAAGGCAGGAGCCCCGCTGCCGGACGGCGCGGGGCTCCTTGGGTACTGCTATCAGGTCCGGATCAGAGCAAGAGGCTCACAGCACGAGGCTGGGCGAGCCCGTGCTTAGAGCGGGGTGACGTTCTCCGCCTGCGGGCCCTTCGGGCCCTGGGTCACGTCGAAGGAAACCGACTGGTTCTCCTCGAGGGAGCGGAAACCGCTCGCGTTGATCGCGGAGTAGTGGACGAAGACGTCGGGGCCGCCGCCTTCCTGGGCGATGAATCCAAAGCCCTTTTCGGCGTTGAACCACTTCACGGTTCCGGTAGCCATAAGCCCTCCTTGGGCCCAAAGGGTTGCCCTGCTCCAGAACCTGCAAGTGTGAATGCAAGTGCTGCACAACTGCATACGTCTGAAAACGACGAGAGCCCGCGGTCACATGCTCCGCAGGCTCTGTACTGCAAGGAAACCAAACTGCAACTTGCGGCGAGCCTAGCACGCGGGCAGCCGGAAGCAATAGAGGGCAAGATCACGTCACCCGGACGTTTGAAGATCTCGAAAACGAGGTCGCCGGGACGGCTGTGTCCAACCGACACGTGTCATGTCGAGATCACGTCGCGATCATGTCGAGCAGACGTGTACATGTCGTGGCGGAAACCTCGCCCGGGGGCCCACGCCGAGTCACGGACGCCACCCCGAAGGGTGCACCGTACCCCATGAGGGCTAGCCTCGCGATGTGGACAAATCTCGCACCCGGCCGCGCGTCGGCCACATCCAGTTCCTCAACTGCCTTCCCCTGTACTGGGGGTTGGCGCGGACCGGAACGCTCCTCGACTTCGAGCTGACGAAGGACACCCCGGAGAAGCTCAGCGAGAAGCTGGTGCAGGGCGATCTCGACATCGGGCCGATCACGCTCGTCGAGTTCCTCAGGCACGCGGACGACCTGGTCGCCTTCCCCGACATCGCTGTCGGCTGCGACGGCCCGGTGATGTCCTGCGTGATCGTCTCCCAGGTGCCCCTGGACCAACTGGACGGCGCCCGTGTCGCGCTCGGCTCGACCTCGCGCACGTCCGTACGGCTCGCACAGCTGCTGCTCGCCGAGCAGATCGGCGTCCGCCCGTCGTACTACACCTGCCCGCCCGACCTCCCGCTGATGATGCAGGAGGCCGAGGCCGCCGTGCTCATCGGTGACGCGGCGCTGCGGGCCAACCTGCACGAGGGCGCGAAGTTCGGCCTCGACGTGCACGACCTGGGCGCCATGTGGAAGGAGTGGACGGGCCTGCCGTTCGTCTTCGCGGTCTGGGCGGCCCGGCGCGACTACCTGGAGCGGGAGCCCGTCGTCACCAGGAAGGTGCACGAGGCGTTCCTGGCCTCCCGCGACCTGTCCCTGGACGAGGTCGGAAAGGTCGCGGAACAGGCGGCCCGCTGGGAGGCCTTCGACGAGAGGGTCCTGGAGCGTTACTTCACGACACTCGACTTCCGTTTCGGCGAACCACAGCTGGAAGCGGTGAACGAGTTCGCCCGCCGGGTGGGAGCGACGACGGGCTTCGCGTCGGATGTGCGGGTGGACCTGCTGAAGCCGTGAGAAGCCGTGAGAAGGCGTAACGGCATCTGAATTCCCGGCGAATTCGAGGTGCGGTGGGTTGTGAAATTCCCGGTACGTCATGGGGCCGGGTGCCCATGAGTTGTCAGGGGAGCGAACAGCCACATACTCACCCGCAACGGCCCGCCCACCGAACCGGGCGGACGAGACTCCCCCCGGCTCCGGGCGGCGGCACTACGCTTCTGGGAGTCGGGGACACGGGGGAGGTATGGCCGCATGCAACCGCTGGAGACCGGTGAACCCACGGCAGTGGGACCGTACCGGCTGCTGGGCAGGCTCGGCTCGGGCGGAATGGGCCGCGTCTACCTGGGACGCAGCGTCGGCGGCCGTACCGTCGCCGTGAAGGTCGTCCATCCGCACTTCGCGCTGGACGAGGAGTTCCGGGCGCGGTTCCGGCGCGAGGTCGACGCCGCGCGGCGGGTGGGCGGCGCGTGGACGGCCCCCGTGCTGGACGCGGACCCGGAGGCCTCGGTGCCGTGGGCGGCCACGGCGTACGCGGCGGGCCCCTCGCTGGCGGCCGCGATCGCGGACACCGGGGCGCTCCCGCTCCACACCGTGCGGGTCCTGGGCGCCGGCCTCGCGGAGGCCCTGACGGCGGTGCACGCGCTCGGCCTGGTCCACCGGGACGTGAAGCCCTCGAACGTCCTGCTCACCGTGGACGGTCCGCTCCTCATCGACTTTGGTATCGCCCGCGCCACGGACAGCACGGCGTCCCTCACCTCCACGGGCGTCTCGATCGGCTCGCCCGGCTACATGTCACCCGAGCAGATACTCGGCAAGGGGGTCACGGGAGCGGCGGACGTCTTCTCCCTGGGCGCGGTCCTGACGTACGCGGCGACGGGGGAGTCCCCCTTCCCCGGGGACTCGTCGGCGGCGCTGCTCTACAAGGTCGTCCACGAGGAGCCGCGACTCGGTTCGCTGGACGGCGAGTTGCGCGAACTGGTGCGGCGGTGCCTGGCGAAGGACCCGGACGGCCGCCCGGCCCCGGAGGAGGTGGCCCGCACCCTGGCCCCCGAGGGCGCGGCCCGGCCGGTGGCGGCGGGCTGGCTTCCGGGCCCTCTGGTGGAACAGGTCAGCCGGAGCGCCGTACACCTGCTGAACCTGGAGGCGGCTCAGACCCCGGCGTCCGGGCCGGTGGGGTTCAGCAGCCCTTCGGTGGGCTCGGGGACGGGGGGTTCCACGGGTGCTTCCTCCGGTGGCGGGGGCTCCGAGGGCCTGGCCGTGGCAGGGGTGTTCGGGCCGCCGCCCGTCATGCCGTCGGACAGGACCACGGGCGTGCCGGAGCCGAGAAGACCCGAGACTCCGGAGCGGGCGGCGCCGGGCAAGCTCTCGGTCAGCGTGGCCGCGACCTCCGCACCCGGGGCCGACGGACGCGGGCGGAAGGTGAGCTGCACGGTCGCCCTGGCGGTCGCGGGCGCCTTCGCCGCCGTGACGGTGGGGTCGGTCTTCGCGTTCGGCTTCCTGGGAGACGACGGAGCACACGACGACGCGAGCAGCAGCGAGAACCAGTCGGACCCCTCGGAGTCGGGCCCGGAGGCCTCCGCGCCGGCGGACGGCGTGCCGGACACGAAGAGGATCGTGCCCGAGAAGTACCTCGGGACATGGGAGGGCGCCGGCTACGCCCTGAACGGGAAGCTTCCCGCGGGCACGTTCCGCGTCACCCTCCGGCAGACCGAGGTGGGCGGGAAGCTGGGCACGTTCCGGTCCACCGACCTCATCGGCGGGGTCTGCGACGACGTACTCGTGCTGAAGAAGGTCACCGCGAAGCAGATCGTCGCGACCAGCGTCGCCGACAAGGACAACCCCGGCGTGTGCACGACGGGCGAGCACGAGGTCCGCCTCATCCCGGCCGGCGAGGAGCTGACGTACGAGACGGACAACGCGGAGGCCGGCGACCCCGTGGCCCGGATGGCGAGGATCAAGTAGCGGGCGCGGCGGGGGAGTCGGGTTCCCCATAGGGTGGGCGCGTGGATCTCGACCTCGCGCTGACCGTCGCCGCCGCCGTGTGGGGAGCGGCCGCCGGTGTGCTGGTGCCGCGGGCCGCGTACCGGCTGGCGGTCGAGCCGGAGGAGAGCTGGCGGGACGTCTGCCCGGCCGGGCACCCGATCAGGGGCCTGGCGCGCGGCTGGCTCGGGCGCGCCCGGTGCGTGGAGGCGCCGTACGGTCCGAGCACACCCGTCACCGCCCTGGTCACCGCCCTGGTGTGCGCGGCCCTCGCGCTCGCCACCGGTACCCGGCCCGAGCTGGCCGTCTGGTTGCTGCTCGCACCGGTCGGGGTCCTGCTCACCCTGGTGGACCTGAAGGTGCAGCGGCTGCCGGACGTGCTGACGCTGCCGCTCGCGGGTACGGCGCTCGTGCTGCTGGGCGCGGCGGCGCTCCTGCCGGAGCACGCGGGCCAGTGGCGTACGGCGCTGTCCGGGGCGCTCGCGCTCGGCGGCTTCTACTTCCTCTTCTTCCTCATCAGACCGATCGCCCTCGGCTTCGGCGACGTGAAACTGGCCCTCGGGCTCGGGGCGGTGCTCGGCTGGTACGGGTGGGGGGCGCTGTTCCTGGGCACGTTCGCCGCGTCCGTGTTCGGCAGCGTGCATGTGGCGGTGCTCGTGGCCCTGCGGCGCGCCGGGCGCAGGACGCCGGTCGCGATGGGGCCGTATCTGATCGCGGGCGCGTTCGCGGGAGTGCTGCTGGAGGCGTACGCGGCCTGACGCCGGGTGATCCCGGCCCCTGACGTAGGCTGGTTCGGTCCGTCCACCCCCTTAGGAAAGGGACGCCCGGTGACCGAGAAGGCCGACCTCACCGCTGTTGATGTCTCAGCCGTCCTCGACCGCGCCGCCTCGGGTGGGCGGATCACCCCGGAGGAGGCGCTCGTCCTCTACCGCGACGCGCCGCTGCACGCGCTGGGCGCCGCCGCGGACGCCGTACGGCGGCGGAGGTACGCGGGTGTCGAGCACATCGCGACGTACATCATCGAACGGAACATCAACTACACGAACGTCTGCGTGACGGCGTGCAGGTTCTGCGCGTTCTACGCCGCCCCGAAGGACACGGCCAAGGGCTGGACGCGGGACCTGGACGACATCCTGCGCCGCTGCGCCGAGACCGTCGAGCTCGGCGGCACGCAGATCATGTTCCAGGGCGGGCACCACCCGGACTACGGCGTGGAGTACTACGAGAAGCACTTCGCCGCCATCAAGAAGGAGTTCCCGCAGCTGGTCATCCACTCCCTCGGCGCGTCCGAGGTCGAGCACATGGCCCGGATCTCCAAGGTGAGCGTGGAGGAGGCCATCCAGCGGATCCACGCCGCCGGTCTTGACTCCTTCGCGGGCGCGGGCGCCGAGTTGCTGCCCGAGCGGCCGCGCAAGGCCATCGCTCCGCTGAAGGAGAGCGGCGAGCGCTGGCTGGAGATCATGGAGACCGCACACAACCTGGGCGTGGAGTCCACGTCCACCATGCTGATGGGCACCGGCGAGACGAACGCCGAGCGCATCGAGCATCTGCGCATGATCCGTGACGTGCAGGACCGGACGGGCGGCTTCCGGGCCTTCATCCCGTACACGTACCAGCCGGAGAACAACCACCTCAAGGGCCGTACGCAGGCCACGATCTTCGAGTACCTGCGCATGATCGCCATCGCCCGCCTCTTCATGGACAACATCGCCCACATCCAGGGCTCCTGGCTGACCACCGGCAAGGAGATCGGCCAACTCTCCCTGCACTACGGCGCGGACGACCTCGGCTCGATCATGCTGGAGGAGAACGTGGTGTCGTCGGCCGGCGCCAAGCACCGCTCCAACCGGCAGGAGATCATCGACCTGATCCGCAAGGCGGACCGCGTCCCCGCGCAGCGCACCACGACGTACGAGCACATCGTCGTCCACGACGATCCGGCGAACGACCCTGTCGACGAGCGCGTGGCCTCGCACATCTCGTCGATCGCCATCGAGGGCGGCACGGCTCACCCCGAGTTGAAGCTGCTGGCGTCCAACTGACCCGGGCATGCTGACGATTCACGCCGCGGACGAGGTGCGGTACCGCTGGGACGACCCGGAGCCGGTCAAGAGCGGTGCCGTCGCCGTGGAGGGCTCCCGGGTCGCCGCGGTGGGACCGCTGGCCGAGATCCAGGAGCGGTTCCAGGGCGCCCGTGTACGCCACTGGCCCGGCGTCCTCGGCCCCGCCCGGATCCACGAGGGCCCGCTTCCTGAGGCGCCGACACCGCGGGAACGTATCCACGCGGTGCTCAAGTCGGGTGCGTTGGCGGTCCTGGAGGAGTACGCCGGCACCCCCGAACTCAGGGCGGTCGCCGAGCGGAACGGCGTCGCGGTGCTGCCGGGTGCCCGCCCGATGGTCCTCGTGCGGGGTGGCCGGGCGGATCTCGCGGTACTGGACGAGAGCGGTGTCTGTGTGGCCACGGTGTGCGCGGGCCGCCTGGTCCATCGCCGCCGCTGACTTTCCTCGCCCCCGCCGCCCCTACCCGTCCCATCCCCGGGG
>NZ_VJZE01000432.1 GCF_009377205.1 Streptomyces phyllanthi | reverse complement strand
GCGGGTCGGGGTGCCGGCGGAGACGTCTCTGTGGTGTTCTCCGTCGGGTCCGGGCGTCAGTGGTGGGAGTGGACGACGGCGTGGCCCTTGCCCCGGCCGATCATCCACTTGTTCACGGGTGTGGTGACCAGGAAGGCGACCGCGAATCCGCCCAGGAGGGCCGACCAGAACAGCCCGTCGGACAGGTGGGCGTCCATCGCGCCCGGGGTGAGGGCGATGATGGCGTTGTCCACGAGCTCCATCACGGCGATCGAGACCGTGTCGGCGGCGAGCGCCACCTTGATCGCGGCCTTGAGGTCCAGGCCGGCCCGGAGTACGGCGAACAGCGTGAACGAGTAGCCGAAGACGAACGCGAGCGCGATCGCGAGGACCATGGTCGGGATGTTGCCCCACAGCAGGGCGGTGCCGATGACCATGCCGAGGATCTCGCCGATGGCGCACCCCGTCAGGCAGTGCAGCGTCGCCTTCGCCGCCGTGCCCCAGGAGGCGGGCGCCTCCCCGCCGTGATGCGCGGTGTGACCCATGTGGTCGGCGTGACCGGCGTGACCGGCGTGGTCGCGGTGGCCTTCGGGAGCGGAGCGGTCGTGCGCGGAGCCGGTGTGGCGAGTGGTGTCGTCCATGGCCTTCGTCCCTCTTCCTGTCCGGTGTGGCCCGTGCTGTGGTTCGACGCTCGCAAAGATATACCCCTGGGGGGTATATGGCCAGCAGGGTGCCGCCCGGGGTCCGCGGACGCGAGCGCGGGTCCCGGGCGGCGCACTGTGCGACGCGGGTGGTCGTACGGCGCGGGGGCGAACGTACGGCGCGTCGGCGGGGGTTGCGAGCGGGTCAGAGCCGGTCGAGGATGGCCTGGAGCTGCTCGACCTCGGTGGACTGGCCCTTGACGATGTCGCCGGCCAGGTTCACGGCGTCGGCGTTCTTGCCGTTCTTCTGCTCGGCCTCGGCCATGGTGATCGCGCCCTCGTGGTGCTCGATCATCATCTCCGCGAACATCTCGTCGAACTCGCCGCCCTTCATGGCCTTGAGCTCGTTCATGTCCGCGTCGGACATCATTCCGCCGCCGTCGCTGTCCGCGCCGCCGTGATCCATGCCCGGCATGGACTCCACTGCGGTCGGCTGCTTCCAGGACTCCAGCCAGCCCTTCATCGTCGTGATCTCGGGATCCTGGGCCTTCTCGATCTTCCCGACGATCTTCTTGATCTCCGCGTCGGAGGCCCGGCCGTCTGCCAGCCGGGCCATCTCCAGGGCCTGCTCGTGGTGCGGGATCATCATCTGCGCGAAAGCGACGTCCGCGTCATTGAAGCCCGTGGACCCGGATTCGGATCCGGACCCGGCGGTTGCCGACGCCGACGCCGACTTCGAGTCGTCGCCGCTCCCGTCGTGGCCCATGCCGTTCATGTCATCCCCGTCGCCGCCGCACCCGGCGAGGAACAGGGCGCCGGCGGTGACGACGCCCGCGACGGCGATACGGCGGGTGGCGGGCTTGCGGAGCAGGGTGCGCGCGAAGGCGGTCCTCGTGAGGGAAGGCCTCGTGAAGGAATGCCTCGTGAAGGAAGTCATGATCGATTACCTCGTGTCGCTTCTGTTCTGTGGCTGTTGGCGTGGGCGAAGCCGCGGGCCGCGCGTCGGGCGACCCGCGAGAGCGTTCGGCCTACAGCCGCAGAACCGACAGAGAGGTGAGATCGGGTCTGCGTGGCGGAGGGCCGGGCCGCAGGGCTGCGGCGATCCGGGCGAGAAGCCTCGCCCACCGGTCCTGGTCGCGGGCGAACGCCGACTTGAGGAGCGCGGCGAGCGCCCAGGCGCCGAACAGGACCGCCACGCACAGCGAGAGCATGTCCATGGCCATGGCGGGCGGGTGAGTGGCCGGGGAGTCCGTCGGCCCGGTGGCGTGGCTGCCCGTGACCGTGAAGGCCGGAGCGTCCATGGGTCCGTGACCCGCCGGAGCGGCCCTGTCCGGCGTCCCCGTATGGCTGGCCGAATGCCCGGACGCGTCGCGGGGGTGGCCCACGCTGTGCATCGCGAAGACGCCCAGGGCGAGCACCACGACGAGCAGCAGATGCCCGAGGGCGCCTCCTGCCCGTACGTACCGGCCCGCCTTCACCTGGAACTCCTTCACTGGTTGCGCCCTGGACGTGAGCTGCCTTGCCGTGCGCCACTCTACTAAGCTGGTTGGCAGTATAGGTCTCCGGTGTGGGACGGGGCGAAGGCCCCGCGACTTACGATGAGCCTTCACTGGTCCCGGAGGGTTCACGGCCCCGGAGGGGGCCGGCTTCCGGGGGTGAAGGGAGTGGTCGTGCGTCGGCTGGGTGAGCTGGAGGCGGAGATCATGCACCGCCTGTGGGCCTGGGGGCGTCCGGCGACCGCGCGTGACGTGCTGACGGACATCAGCAAGCAGCGTCCCCTCGCCTACAGCACCGTCAAGACCGTGGCCGACATCCTCCACGGCAAGGGCATGCTCAAGCGGCACAAGGAGGGGCGGGCCTGGGTGTACGAGCCCACCTGCACGCGCCAGCAGTACACGGCGGCGCTGATGCAGGAGGCTCTCGGGAGCAACCCCGACCCGGCCGGGACCCTCGTCAGCTTTGTGGAACAGATGACGCCGGAGGAGGCGGAGGCCCTGCGCTCGGCCCTCCGTACGGTCAAGAGGCGGAGCGAGGCATGATCACAGCCGTGGTCCTGGCCGGATACGCCGTGCTGGTGGGGGCCGCGGTGCCGCCCTTGCTCTCCCGGGCGAGCTGGACCCATCGCGCTCCGGCTCTCGCGGTCCTCGCGTGGCAGGGGCTCATGGCGACGTTCGTCGTCGCCGGAGTGCTCGCGGTGTACCACGCGGCTCTCGGGGAGCGGCACGCGCACGAAGGCCTCGCCGGGCTGATCACCGTCTGCGGTCTCCTCGTCGACGTCGTCGATGTCGCCGACTTCTCGGTGGGCGGGGCCGCCCCCGCCCCGGCCGACGCCCTGGCGCTCGTCGCCCCCGCCCTGATCGTGTTCCTGCCCCTCGGCCGGCTCGTGCGCTGCGCCTGGCGGGCGGACCGGGCGCGGCGGCGCCATCTGGACATGCTCACCCTGGTCGGGCGGCCGGCGCCCGAGTACGACGCCACGGTCCTCGACCACGACGTCCCGGTCGTCTACTGCCTGCCGGGCCGCCGCCGTCGGGTCGTCGTCACCCAGGGTGCCCTGGACGCCCTGTCCGAGGAGCAGCTGCGGGCCGTACTGGAGCACGAGCGCGCGCACGTGCGGGGCCGGCACCACCTGCTCCACCTGTGGGTGGACGCCTTCTCCCGGGCCTTTCCCGGCCTGCCGCTCGCCCGCCACGCCAAGGAGCAGACGGTGCTGCTGGTGGAGATGATCGCGGACGACCGCGCCCTGCGCCTGCATCCGCGGGAGGCGCTGGCCGCCGCGATGTACGAGGTGGCGGCGGGCCGGGTGCCGAGGGTGGCCCTGGGTGCCGGCGGGGCGGGCGCCCTGATCCGGCTGCGCCGGGTCCTGAGCCCCCAGCCCCGGCCGCACCGCGCGACCTGGCTCGGCGTGGCGGCGGCGAGTGTCGCGGCGCCGCTGCTGCCCCTGCTGGTGGCGTGCTTGCACTGAGCTTCCTGCCTTCCGGCATACTGCTAACCGGCATAGCGGAATCTGGCCGGGGTTGCCGCCGTCCGGGGCGTCGCCGAAGCAAATCGGTCATGTCCTTGGCGCGTTGGCGTGCTGCTGCCCGGGAGGTGCTGGATCAGGGCCCGCGAGCCGCTACGATCACGGCATGATTACGGTCCGGTCACTGCCGCGCAAAGCGTGGGCCCGTGTTTCCGCGGGTCTGTTGCTGAGGGTGCTGGCCATCGCCGTACTGCTGTTCGGCGTCGTGGTCACGCACGGAGTGACCGCCGAGAGCGTCAAGGGACACCTGGTGACCGGCGCGGCAGTGCCCACGACCGCGCCGCCCCAGGAGACCGCGGACTCATCGGACTCCACGGACTCCACGGACTCCACGGACTCCACGGACGAGCATGCTCTGCCTCGGCCTGCCTCGCAGGTCGAGCCGTACGTCGAGCCGTACGTCGAGCCGTACGTCGAGCCGTACGGGGAACACGGCTCGTCGCATCCCGGTGAGCACTGTGTATCCGGTCAGCCGCAACAAGGTCCGGTACTGGCGCCGCCGTCCTGTGCCGTGTCGGCCGGCGAACCGGCCACCTTCGGGGGCGCCTCGGTCAAGCGGGGCCTCAACGAGCCCGCGCTTCTCGTCGCCTCGCCGACGGCCTTGAGACTGTCCGTGGTCCAGCAGGTCTAGGAGCCGGGGTCTCCCCTCCCCGACATGGATCCGGCGCCGCGTCGTCGATGCCGTGCCACGCCCCCCACCCATGCCTGCCATCCCTCTGGTCTGCCCTGTCACCGCGGCCGAACCAGGGGGTGGACGCACGGAGGACCTGTGCCGACACACTCCCGTACGCCTGCCCGTACGCCCGCGTACGCCCCCCGGGTTCCGGCCGACCCGTGTGGGCCCCGCCTCCTGGTCGCCCTGTTACGTGCCGCTCTGCTGGTGGTGATCGGGCTCTGCGCCCTCGTCCACGGGCCGGGGCCCTTCGAAGGGCCGGGGCACCAGGCACCTGCCGTCACCATGGCGTCGGCGTCGGCGTCGGCTGCTTCGGCGTCGGCGTCTGCTTCGGCTTTGATGCCGACACCGGCTTCGGCGCAGATGGCGGGCGATGCCCTGACCCGCGGACCGCATCGACACCATGGGCACGCGGGCGGGCATGGGCACAGGCACGGGCACGGGAGCGAGACATGCGCTCTGGACGGGCCTGTCCGTACGACTCCCCAGGCCGATCGGCAACCACTCGTGGACGCGGCGAGGACGCCGGCGCTCCTCGGGCTCTTCGTGTCTCTGGTACGGCCGCCCGCGCACCGTCGGCGGCACCGGTCCCCCGGCAGGAGTACGGGAAGGAGCACGCTCGTCCGCACCTCCCGGTGGCGCATCTAGACCCCTCGCCCGCAGCCGGCCTCGTACCGGCTGCCGCGCCACGGCCGCACGCCCCGGACGGGGCTGACCGTCGACCGTCCCCGTCCCCGTGAGGCCGTGGCGCGAGATGAGCACGCACCGCGCATGCGCCGAGCACCCCGCGCATGCGTCGGGTTCATCGAGCGAGAGCGAAAGAGACAGCGAGAGAGATGCAGCCACTGATGAACACCACCGTCGTGCCCGACCCCCGTTCCGCGCTGTCGGCGCTGGTGGGGAACACGCCGCTGCTCCGCGTGTCGGAGCCGCTGACCCCCGCCGACCGGGGCTTCTGGGCGAAGCTGGAGGGCTTCAACCCGGGCGGCATCAAGGACCGTCCCGGGCTCCACATGGTCGAGCGGGCCCGCGCCCGCGGCGACCTGCGCCCCGGTGCCAGGATCATCGAGTCCACCAGCGGCACCCTCGGTCTGGGCCTCGCCCTGGCCGGAATGGTCCACGGCCACCCGGTCACCCTGGTCACCGATCCCGGTCTGGAGGCGTCCATGACCCGGTTGCTGACCGCATACGGCGCCCAGGTCAACGTGGTCTCCGAGCCCCACCCGACCGGTGGCTGGCAGCAGGCCCGCCGCGAGCGCGTCCAGCAGCTGATGGCCCAGCAACCCGGTTCGTGGTGCCCGGACCAGTACAACAACCCGGACAACACCACCGCCTACACCCCGCTCGCCCTGGAACTGGCGACGGAGATGGGCCATGTCGACGTCCTGGTGTGCAGCGTGGGGACCGGCGGACACTCCGCCGGTGTCTCCCGCGTACTGAAGCAGCTCTATCCGGAGCTGAAGGTGGTGGGAGTCGACACCATCGGCTCCACGATCTTCGGCCAGCCGGCCCGGCCGCGGCTGATGCGGGGCCTGGGGTCGAGCATCTACCCCCGCAACGTCGCCTACGGCCACTTCTCCGAGGTCCACTGGGTGGCCCCGGCCGAGGCGGTGTGGACCTGCCGCCGACTGGCCGCCTCGCACTACGCCACCGGCGGATGGAGCGTGGGGGCGGTCGCCCTGGTCGCCGGATGGCTGGCCCGCACCCTGCCCGAGGACACCCGGATCGCGGCGGTCTTCCCCGACGGCCCGCAGCGCTATCTGGGGACGGTGTTCGACGACGACTACTGCGCCGCCCACGGTCTGCTCGACGCTCCGCCCGCGCCCGAGCCCGAGGTGATCGGGCGCGTGGACGAGAAGGAGGCCACCCGCTGGACCCGGTGCACCACCGTGATCGACCCGCTGACGCCGACGCCCGGTCAGGCTGACGGCGGTGACGGCGGTGACGGCGGTGACGGCGGTGACGGCGATGCCGGGCGGGACGGGGCTGTTCAGGCCGAGGCAGGTCGGGGTAATGCCGGGCGGGACCACGCCGGTCAGGGCGACGCCCAGGAGGAGGGCCGGTGAAGGGCACCCTCGCGCAGGTACGCACGTACGAACGCAGCGTCCAGCTGCTGATGGTCAATCAGTTCACCATCAACCTCGGCTTCTACATGCTGATGCCCTATCTGGCAGCCCATCTGTCCGGCACCCTCGGACTGGCCGGCTGGGTCGTCGGACTGGTCCTGGGGGTACGGAACTTCAGCCAGCAGGGCATGTTCCTCGTCGGCGGGACACTCGCCGACCGCCTCGGCTACAAGCCGATGATCGTCGCGGGATGCGTGCTGCGCACGGTCGGCTTCGCGACCCTCGGCCTGGTCGACTCGCTGGCCGCGCTGATCGCCGCCTCCGCGGCTACCGGGCTCGCTGGGGCGCTGTTCAACCCGGCGGTCCGGGCGTACCTCGCCGCGGACGCGGGGGAGCGCAGGATCGAGGCGTTCGCGCTGTTCAACGTCTTCTACCAGGCCGGGATCCTGCTCGGCCCGCTCGTGGGCATGGTGCTGACCGGCGTGGACTTCCGGATCACCTGTCTGGTCGCCGCCGGGATCTTCGCGCTGCTGTCCGTCGTGCAGATCCGCGCGCTGCCCGCCCGGCGGGCCGAGAACGGCAAGGGCGACAAGGCCGGTGGCGACAGCGAAGACGGCAAGGGCCGTGAGAGCCTGCTCGCCCAGTGGCGCGGCATCCTCGCCAACCGGCCGTTCCTGCTGTTCTCCGGCGCCATGATCGGCTCGTACGTCCTGTCCTTCCAGGTCTATCTGGCGCTGCCGCTGGAGGTGCGCCGCCTGGGCGGGGACGGCGAGTCCGGTACGGCGGCGGTGGCGCTGCTCTTCGCGGTCTCCGGGCTGAGCACGATCCTGGGCCAGACGAGGGTGACGGCCTGGTGCAAGGCCCGCTACGAGCCGGGCCGGGCGCTGACCTGGGGGCTCGTCGTCATGGGCCTGGCCTTCGTGCCGCTGCTGGCCGCCACCGCCGTACCCGTACCAGGGTCCGGTCCGGGTCGGTGGCTGCTGGCCGCGGTACCGCCCGCGCTCACCGCGCTGCTGCTGGCGCTCGGCACGATGATCGCGTACCCCTTCGAGATGGACACCATCGTCCGCCTTTCCGGTGACCGCCTCGTCGCCACGCACTACGGGCTCTACAACACCATCTGCGGTATCGGTATCACCCTCGGCAACCTCCTCACCGGTGCCGCGCTCGACGCGGCCCGCGAGGCGGGGATGCCCGCGCTGCCGTGGATCACCCTGCTGGTACTCGGCTTCGCCTGCGCGGCCGCGCTGTGGGCCCTGCACCACACCGGCCGGCTGGCGGCCCCCGAGCCGCGGTCCCAGCCCGTCGCCGCGGTCTGACTCGACCCACCGACGGTCCGCAAACCGGTCCGCAAACCGGTCCGCAAACCGATCCGTGAACCGGTCCGTGCACCAGGGGCGGGC
>NZ_VJZE01000431.1 GCF_009377205.1 Streptomyces phyllanthi | reverse complement strand
CCACCACCGCGCACGCCCCCACCACCCGCACGCCCTCGTCGCCGGTGCGCGGGGCCGCGACACCGGGGCCGGGCGTGCCGGGGCGATGCTGAGGACCTGCCGTCCGGCCCGGCCATCGGGGGTGCGCGCCGGGTCGGGCGGCAGCGTCGGCCGGCCCACGCTCAGGTCTCAGGCACACGGCACTGACGCCCGGCCCCGGCCCGCGGCGCTGCCGCCCGGCGCCCGGCACCGGCACCGGCACCGGCACCGGCACGGCGCCCCGCGGTGGGCGTCCCTCACAGGATGACGTGCGGCAGGAAACGCGCGTACTCGTCCGTGATCAGACCCGACGACTCGCGGATGCCGAGCCCGGCCGACTCGTTCTCCACGACCCACGCGCCGAGGACGACCCGGTTGCCGTCGAAGTCGGGAAGGGGCGCCAGCTCCTGGTAACAGCAGGGCTCTTCGCGTACGGAAGGCGGGGTGCCGGGCTCGTGCACCGTCACTCCCGCGCCCTCCCGGCCGAGGAGCGGCTTGGCCACGTAGCCCTTTGCGGAGGCCAGCTCCCCGGGTCCGTCCAGGTAGGAGGGGAGGAGGTTCGGGTGGCCCGGGTACAGCTCCCACAGCACCGCCAGCAGCGCCTTGTTGCTGAGGAGCATCTTCCAGGCCGGCTCGATCCACATCGTCGTCCCCGTACCGCCGCCGTTGTCGAGGGTCGTGAGGACGTGCGGGGCGAAGCGGTCGGTGGTGAGCCACTCCCACGGGTACAGCTTGAAGATGCTGCGGATGAAGCCCAGCTTCTTGTCGACGAAGCGGCCGGAGAGACGGTCCCAGCCGATGTCCTCCATGGAGATCCAGTCGGTGTCGAGTCCGGCCTGTTCGGCGGTCTCCTTGAGGTAGGCGACCGTCATCAGGTCCTCGCCGAGTTCGTCCCCCGCGGAGTGGGCGAAGTACAGCGGGCCTCCCGGAGGGAGCAGGGCTGCCTGCTTCCTCCAGGCGTCGACGAGGCGTTCGTGGAGGGAGTTCCACTGGTCGGCGCCCGGGAAGCGCTCCTCCATCCAGAACCACTGCGGACTGGCGGCCTCGACCAGGGAGGTGGGTGTGTCGGCGTTGTACTCCAGCAGCTTGGCGGGGCCCGTACCGTCGTACCGCAGGTCGAACCGGCCGTAGACGGACGGCAGTTCGGAACGGCGGTGCCAGGCCTCGGCGACCAGTTCGGCGAGGTGCGGGTCCGTGATGCCGAGGTCGGCGAAACGGTCCTCTTCGACGATGTGCGCGGCCGCCGCCAGGCACATGCCGTGCAGTTCCTCGACGACCTCCTCCAGCGCCTCGACCTCGGGGAGCGAGAAGACGTAGTACGCGCTCTCGTCCCAGTACGGGCGCAGGGAGCCGTCGGGGTAACGGGTCAGCGGGTAGATCAGGCCCTGTTCCTCGACGGTCTGCTGCCAGCCGGGGCGGGGTTCGATGACGCGGCGTTCCACGGTCGCGGGTCCGTCCGTGCGCCCGCTCAGCCGCCGCCCGAGCCGGAGCCCGAGCAGCCGAAGCCGTCGCGGTCGACGGCCTCGCTGCGGCTGAAGGTGCCGTAGTCGGCGTAGCGGCCGGTGACGTCGGCGTCGTAGTACCAGGCCGCGTCAGTGGTGGTCAGGCCGCCGCCCTTGCGCTTCGCGCCGGACGCGGAGCCCGACGTGCAGTTCTTGTCGGCGACGATCTTGTAGCCGTCGGCAAAGTCGTAGCTGTTCCGGTCCACACAGCGGCGGTCGGGTTCGGAGCCGCAGGACGTGAGGGCCGCCGCGATGACGCCCATACCGCCGAGCACGACCGTGCTGGAACGCAGCCGCCTGCGCTGTTCTGCCATGTTCTTCTCCCCCGTTGGACACACGTGTGGGACCGTCGCGCGGCACCCGGCCGGGCCCGCGCGAACGCTCAGACTAGTGAGCGATTTCAGGACGCCCCCCACCGGCTCCCCGTTACGCGCACCACCGGCTGCCCCGTCTCCGGTCAAGGACCGAGCCGGGCGCTCCACCGTGGACGTGGAGCGCCCGGCCGTGTCCCGCTCCCCCTACCGCGGCAGCCACGCCTTCCAGGTGGACTCGTGGTCGTCGACCCACTTCTTCGCCGCCTCCTCCGGCGCGAGCTTCTGGTCGGCGATCATCAGGGAGACCTCGTTCTGGTCCTCGGTGGTCCACTTGAAGTTCTTCAGGAAGGCCGCCGCCTTGCCGCCGGAGCGGGCGAAGTCGGCGTTCAGGTACTTCTGGAGGGGCGTGTGCGGGTAGGCGCACGCCACCTTCTCCGGGTCGGCGTCGCAGCCCTCCTTGTACGGCGGGAGCTTCACCTCGGTCATGGGGACCTTCTCGAAGAGCCACTGGGGTGAGTACCAGTAGGTCAGGAAGGGCTTCCTCTCCTTGGCGAACTGCCTGATCTGGGTGATCTGCGCGGCCTCCGAACCGGCGAACACCACCTGGTAGTCCAGGTCCAGGTTCTTCACCAGCGCCTTGTCGTTGGTGACGTAGGACGGGGAGCCGTCCAGGAGCTGGCCCTTGCCGCCGCTCTCCGGGGTGCGCAGCTCGTCGGCGTACTTGTCGAGGTTCTTCCAGTTGGTGACGTCCGGGTGCCGCTTCGCGAAGTACGTCGGTACGAACCAGCCGATGTGCCCGGTGACCCCGAGCTCGCCGCCCCGCGCGATCGTCTTCTTGTCCTTGACGTACCGCTGCTCCTGCTCGGGGTGGCCCCAGTCCTCCAGGAGCGCGTCGACGCGGCCCTGGCTGAGCGCGTCCCAGGCGGGGACCTCGTCGACCTGGACGGTGTCCACGCGGTAGCCCAGCTCGTGCTCCAGCAGGTACTGGGCGACGGCCACGTTCGCCTGCGCGCCCACCCAGGACTGCACGGACAGGGTCACCGTCTTCGAGCCCTGGGCGTTCGCGAAGGGTGAGGCCTGCTTGGTCATGTCGGCGGCGCCGCAGCCGGTGAGGACCAGCAGGGAACACGCGGCGGTCAGGGCGCCCGTCATCCGCGTACGCATGTCACGCTCCCTTCGCGGTACGGCGTTCCGTCGGCTGGGTCACCCGGTCGAGCACCAGGCCGAGGCAGACGATCGCGACACCGGCCACCAGACCGGTCGCCAGGTCGCCCTGCGCCAGGCCGAAGACGACGTCGTACCCGAGCGCCCCGCCGCCGACCAGGCCGCCGATGATCACGACGGCGAGGACGAGGACGACGCCCTGGTTGACGGCGAGCAGCAGCGCCGGGCGGGCCAGCGGAAGCTGGACCTGGCGGAGCTGCTGTCCGCTGCTCGCGCCCAGCGAGCGCGCCGACTCCAGCGCGGCCGGGTCGACCTGCCGCAGCCCCTGCGCGGTGATACGGACGACGGCGGGCAGCGCGTAGACCACGGCGGCGGCCACGGCGGGCGCGCGCCCCACGCCGAAGAGGGCCACCACGGGGATCAGGTACACGAACTGCGGCATCGTCTGGAACACGTCCAGGACCGGGCGCAGCAGCCGCTCCACCCGGTCGCTGCGGGCGGCCGCGACACCGGTCGCGAGGCCCAGGACGAGGGTCACCGCGACGGCGGCCAGCACCTGCGACAGGGTGTCCAGCGACGGTTCCCACACGCCGAGTACCCCGATCGCGGCCATCGCGAGGACGGCGGTGAGCGCGGTGCGCCAGGTGCCGATCAGCCAGGCGAGGGTGGCGACGATGAGCAGGACGGACCACCAGGGCAGCCCCTGGAGGCTTGAGCGCAGCGGGTCGAGCACCCAGGTGGTGAAGTGGCCCGCCCAGTCGGCGGTGCCGCCGACGTACGGGACGCCCGAGTAGAGGTGGGCGGTCATCCAGTCGACGGCCCGGTTGACGGGCTCGGCGATGTTCACGGTCCATGTCCCGGGCCATTCGAGACGGCCGGCGAGGCGTACGGCGACCGCGACGGCCACGGCGAGGGCGGCCGCGCCGGCCCACTGCAGGGCACGCAGCCGGGCGGAGGTCTCGGGGCCGTCGCCACCCAGCCGGTCGCCCGCCGCGCCGGTGACCCGGTCGAGGACGACCGCGAGCAGCACGATGGGGATACCGGCGGCCAGCGCGGCGCCGACGTCGACCGACGCGAGTGCCTGGTAGACGCGGTCGCCGAGGCCGCCCGCGCCGATGACGGACGCGATGACGGCCATGGACAGCGCCATCATGATCGTCTGGTTGAGGCCGAGGAGCAGTTCCTTGCGCGCCAGCGGCAGCCGGGCGGTCACCAGGCGCTGCCGCGCGGTGGCGCCGAGCGAGGCGGCTGCCTCCAGGACGCCGTGGTCGGCGCCGCGCAGCCCGAGCGCGGTGAGCCGGGCCATGGGCGGGGCCGCGTACACGACTGTGGCGAGCACGGCGGCGGGGACGCCGATGCCGAAGACCAGTACGACGGGGAGCAGGTACGCGAACGCCGGGAGCACCTGCATGGTGTCCAGGACGGGCCGCAGGGCGCGGTAGGTACGGTCCGAGAGTCCGGCCGCGAGGCCCAGAGCTGCGCCGAGGACGGCCGACGCGAGGACGGCGACCACCATGAGGGCCAGCGTCTGCATGGTGGGCACCCACATACCGAGCAGCCCGCAGGCGAGGAACGCGACGGCCGTGCCGAGCGCCAGCCGCAGGCCCGCCGCGCGCCAGGCGACCAGCGCGGCCACCGCGGTGACGCCCGCCCAGCCGGCCGCGAGCAGCACCAGGTAGACGGCGCGGACGGAGAGCACGACCGCGTTGCTGACATGCCCGAAGAAGTACAGGAACAGCGGGTGGCTGTCCCGGTTGTCGATGATCCAGTCGCTGGCCCGGCCGAGCGGTTCGGACAGGTCGACGGTCAGCGCGTCCGGCCAGCTGCCGCTCGCCCAGCGGGCGTTGACGACGGGCACGAGGACGGCCGCGGCGAGGGCGAGCAGGGTGAGCTTGGCGAGGACGCGGTGCTTCAGGAAGCCCGGCAGGGGCGTGCGGACGGTGGGGGCGGTGACGGTGGCCATCACACCGCCTCCTCGTCGGCGCCGGCCTTCCCGCGGGTGCGCCGCACGGGCAGCGGTGCCGGCTGCTTCGGGACCAGCGGCGTCTCACCGGCGGGCACGCCCGCGACCACTCCGAGCAGCGCCTCGGAGTCGACGACGCCGACGCAGCGGCCCTCGTCCACGACCCGCGCGGGGGTGCCGGTGCGGGCCACGGCCTCGATGGCCTCGGAGACCGTGGCGTCGGGTGCCACGGCAGGGCCGCGCCCCGCCTCCTCCGCGGACTCGGGCGCCCGCATCGCCGTCCGTACGGTCATGACCTGCTCGCGCGGCACCTCGCGCACGAACTCGCGTACGTAGTCGTCGGCGGGCGAGCCGACGATCTCCTCGGGCGTGCCCAGCTGCACGACCTGGCCGTCGCGCATGAGGGCGATACGGTCGCCCAGCTTCAGCGCCTCGTTCAGGTCGTGGGTGATGAAGACCATCGTGCGGCCCTCCTCGCGGTGCAGCCGTACGACCTCCTCCTGCATGTCCCGCCGGATCAGCGGGTCGAGCGCGCTGAACGGCTCGTCGAACAGCAGTACCTCGGGGTCGACGGCGAGCGCCCGGGCGAGCCCCACGCGCTGCTGCTGGCCGCCGGAGAGCTGGCCGGGCCTGCGCTGTTCCATGCCCTCCAGGCCGACCTTGGCGACGACTTCCCGGGCGCGGGAGCGGCGTTCGGACCTGCCGACTCCCTGGATCTCCAGGCCGTACGCCACGTTGTCGAGCACGGACCGGTGCGGCAGCAGACCGAAGTGCTGGAAGACCATGGACGCGCGGTGGCGCCTCAGTTCGCGCAGCCGGGCGCGGTCCATGCCGAGGACGTCCTCGCCGTCGATCGCGATCCGGCCGGACGTCGGCTCGATCAGCCGGGTGAGGCAGCGCACCAGCGTGGACTTGCCGGAGCCGGACAGCCCCATGACGACGAAGACCTCGCCCTTGCGCACGTCGAAGCTCACGTCCCGGACGGCGGCCGTGCAGCCGGTACGGGAACGCAGTTCGGCCGGCGGGAGCGCGGTGAGCTCGGGGTCGGCGGGCACGCGGTCGGCCTTCGGCCCGAAGACCTTCCACAGTCCCTCGACGGAGAAGACGGGCGCGCCCGCGGCGGTGTCCGTGCCGGTGCTCGTGGCGGTGGCCGTACCCATCACGCCTCACCCCCGGTGGCGGCGACGGCGCCGACGAGGTCCGCGCACTTCTCGCCGACCATGAGCACGCCGATCATCGGGTTCACGGCGGTCATCGTCGGGAACACGGAGGCGTCGGCGATCCGGATGCCGTCGAGGCCGCGGATCCTCAGCTCGGGATCGACGACGGCGAGTGGATCGTCGGGCGCTCCCATACGGCAGGTGCCCGCCGGGTGGTAGACGGTGTGGGCGACCTTGCGCGCGTACTCGCTCAGCTCCTCGTCACCGGTGACGTCCGGTCCCGGGCACACCTCGCGCCTGAGCCATCCGGCCAGCGGATCGGTCGTGGCGATCTCGCGGGCGATACGGATGCCGTCGACGAGGGTGCGCGCGTCGTAGTCCTCGTCATCGGTGAAGTACCGGAAGTCGAGGGCGGGTTTGACGGCCGGGTCGGCACTGGTCAGGTAAAGGCGGCCACGGCTCCTGGGCTTGGGGATGTTGGGCGTCATCGAGACTCCGTGGGCGGGCCGTTCGTACCCGAGTCGCTCCGGGTTGTCCGTGAACGGGACCTGGTAGAAGTGGAACATCAGATCGGGGCCCGCGTGTTCGGGGTCGCGGCGCACGAAGAGTCCGGCGTCGCTGTCCATCGCGGAGTTCTCCGGGATCGGCCCCTGCGTCTCCCACACGATCACCGACTCGGGGTGGTCCAGCAGGTTCTCGCCCACGCCGGGCAGGTCGTGCGTGACGGGGATGTCCAGCGCCTCCAGGTCCGCGCGCGGTCCGACGCCGGAGTGGAGCAGCAGCCGGGGCGAGTCGACGGCACCGGCGCACAGCAGCACCTCGCGCCGGGCCCGTACGAGGAGCTCCCGGCCGTCCTTGGTGCGGACGTGCACGCCCTCGGCCCGGCTCCCGTCGATCTCCAGCTGGTGCGCCCAGGTCTCCAGGAATATGTGGAGGTTGGGCCGCTCGTCCATGACCGGGTGCAGATACGCGACCGAGGCGCTGGAGCGCTGGTTGGTCTCGGGGTGGTAGGCGAGGTCGAAGAAGCCGGCGCCGTCGGTGAAGGGCTTCTGGTTGAAGCCCTCGACGCGGGGGACGCCCAGGGCGGTCTGCGCGGCGTCCACGAAGTCGCGGGCGATGGCGTTCCGGTCCTTCTCGTCGACCGGCACGATGTTGTTCTTGAGCCGCGCGTAGTACGCCTCCATCGGCACCGCGCCCCAGCCCTTCGCGCCCGCCGCCTCCCACTCGTCCCAATCGGAGGGCAGCGGCTTGAACGCGATCAGCGTGTTGTGGCTGGAACAGCCGCCGAGGACGCGGGCGCGGCTGTGCCGGATGTGGGAGTTTCCGCGCGGCTGCTCGGTCGTCGGGTAGTCGTAGTCGAGTTCGCCGCCGAGCAGGCCCGTCCAGCGGCGCAGGGTGAGGATGTCGTCCCGGCCGACGTCACTGGGCCCGCCCTCGATGACGGCGACCGTCACGTCGGGGTTCTCGGTGAGGCGGGAGGCGATGACGGAGCCGGCGGTGCCGCCGCCTATGACGACGTAGTCGTAGGTGTGCTGCCGCGTCGCGTAGGTGTGCTGCCGCGTCTCGTCCGCGTACCGCTGCGTCTCCGCCGCGTGCGGGTGCGCTTCTTCGGGGAACTGCTGCGTTTCTTCGTGCATGGGCGAGGTACTCCTGGATGGGGGGAGGGAGTGATCGGGCCCTGGATG
>NZ_VJZE01000430.1 GCF_009377205.1 Streptomyces phyllanthi | reverse complement strand
CGACAGCGCACAGCGCCTCGCCGCCCCGCCGCCGTACCCGTGTCCTCGCCCTGCCCGAGGCCCGCTGGGCCCTCGCCTCGACCGTCGCCTTCCTGCTCGCGTTCCCGCTGGATCTGTCCGGCGCCTCCGCGTGGCTGTACGGCCCGCTCTACGTGATCGCGTACGCGGCCGGCGGCTGGGAACCCGCCCTCGAAGGGCTGCGCGCGCTCCGCGGGAAGACACTCGACGTCGACCTGCTGATGATCGTCGCGGCCCTCGGCGCGGCCGCGATCGGGCAGGTGCTCGACGGAGCCCTGCTGATCGTCATCTTCGCCACCTCCGGCGCGCTGGAGGCCCTGGCCACCGCCCGCACCGCAGACTCCGTACGCGGCCTCCTCGACCTCGCCCCCGCGACGGCCACCCGGCTGTCGCCGGACGGCGACGGCTCGGGGGAGACCGAGGAGACCGTCCCCACGGACCGACTCGCCGTCGGAGACGTCCTGCTGGTCCGCCCCGGCGAACGCATCGGCGCCGACGGACGCGTACTGGAGGGCGAGAGCGACGCCGACCAGGCCACCATCACCGGCGAACCCCTGCCCGTCCCCAAGGCCCCCGGCGACGAGGTCTTCGCGGGCACCCTCAACGGCACCGGCGCCCTCCGCGTCCGCGTCGAACGCGACCCCGCCGACTCGGTGATCGCCCGCATCGTGACCCTCGTCGAGGAGGCGTCCCGCACCAAGGCGCCGACCCAGCTCTTCATCGAGAAGGTCGAACAGCGGTACGCCGTCGGGGTCGTCGCCGCGACGCTCGCCGTCTTCGCCGTCCCGCTGGCCTTCGGCGCGGACCTCACCGGCGCCCTGCTCCGCGCGATGACCTTCATGATCGTCGCCTCGCCGTGCGCCGTGGTGCTGGCCACCATGCCGCCGCTCCTCTCCGCCATCGCCAACGCCGGACGCCACGGCGTGCTGGTCAAGTCGGCCGTGGCCATGGAACGGCTCGGCGAGATCGACACGGCCGCCCTCGACAAGACGGGCACCCTGACCGAGGGAACGCCGGAGGTCACCGCCGTACGGCCCCTCCCGGGCTCCGGGCTCGACGAGGACGCCCTGCTCGCGCTGGCCGCGGCCGCCGAGCACCCCAGCGAACACCCGCTGGGCCGGGCCGTCGTGACGGTCGCCCGCACGCGTGGGCTCCGCCTCGCACCGGTGAAGGACTTCGCGGCCCTTCCCGGGCACGGGGTGCGGGCGACGGTGGACGGTCACACGGTGGCGGTCGGCCGTGCGGGGGAGTACGCCCAGGACGGTCACGGCACGCAGGTCCTGGTGACCCGCGACGAGACCCCCGTGGGCACCCTCACCCTCACCGACCGGCTCCGCACCGACGCCGCCGCGGCCGTCTCGGCGCTGGTGACCGCCACCGGTACGTCACCCGTCCTGCTCACCGGCGACAACCGGGCCGCCGCCGAGCGCGTGGCCGCCGACACCGGCCTCACCGACGTCCGCGCCGACCTCCTGCCCGAGGGCAAGGTCGACGCCGTACGGGAACTCCAGGGCGCCGGCCGCAAGGTGCTGTTCGTCGGCGACGGAGTCAACGACGCGCCGGCGCTGGCCGCCGCGTACTCAGGTGTGGCGATGGGGCGGGCCGGAGCCGATCTGGCGCTCGAGACCGCGGACGCGGTCGTCGTGCGGGACGAGCTGACCACGATTCCGGCAGTCGTACGGCTGTCCCGTACGGCCCGCCGGCTGGTTGCCCAGAACCTGGTGATCGCCGGGGTCTGCATCGCCGTGCTGGTGGTGTGGGATCTGGCCGGACATCTGCCGTTGCCGCTCGGTGTGGCCGGGCATGAGGGGTCGACCGTGCTGGTGGGGCTGAACGGACTGCGGCTGCTCCGGGAGGGTGCGTGGCGGAGGGCCGTCGCGCCGTAGGGGGGCGGGCGGTTCGGCGGCTGCGGGTTCGTTGCGGCTGGTCACGCCCACGCGGCGGAGCCGCACCAGGTCACAGCCCCGCGCCCCTTCATGGCGCGTCCGGAGACAGCAGGTCCCCGCACCTTGATGTCGGATTCCCGCCAGCCAGGCGCCCTCCCCGTCCCCGATCCTGGATCCATGCGGAACGGGATGCACACCGACATCGAGCGCTGCGTGCGCGCCGTGCAGTCGAAGGACGCGCGGTTCGACGGCTGGTTCTTCACGGCGGTTCTGACCACGGGGATCTACTGCCGGCCGAGTTGCCCGGTGGTGCCGCCGAAGCCGGAGAACATGACGTTCCATCCGAGCGCGGCGGCCTGTCAGCAGGCGGGGTTCCGGGCGTGCAAGAGATGCCGCCCGGACACCAGCCCCGGATCACCGGAGTGGAACCGGCGCGCCGACCTCGTGGCCCGCGCGATGCGGCTCATCGGCGACGGGATCGTGGACCGCGAGGGCGTCCCCGGCCTCGCCCGGCGGCTCGGCTACAGCACCCGCCAGATCGAGCGGCAGCTCCTCGCCGAACTGGGCGCCGGGCCGCTCGCGCTCGCCCGGGCCCAGCGCGCGCAGACCGCGCGGCTGCTCATTGAGACGACCGCGCTGCCGATGGCGGAGATCGCGTTCGCGGCGGGCTTCACCTCGATCCGTACCTTCAACGACACCGTGCGGGAGGTCTTCGCACTGTCACCGAGCGACCTGCGCGAGCGGAGCACGAGGCGGCCGGGCGCCACCGCCGCGGGCGCACCGGGAACCCCCGGTGCGCTGACCCTCCGCCTCCCCTTCCGGGCCCCGCTGAACCCCGACAACCTCTTCGGCCACCTCGCCGCCACCGCCGTACCCGGAGTCGAGGAGTGGCGCGACGGCGCGTACCGCCGCACCCTCCGTCTCCCGTACGGTCACGGCATCGCCGGCCTCACCCCGGCGCCCGACCACATCGCCTGCCGGCTCACCCTCAGCGATCTGCGAGACCTGCCCGTGGCCATCAGCCGCTGCCGCCGGATGCTGGACCTGGACGCGGATCCGGTGGCCGTGGACGACCAGTTGCGCGAGGACCCGGTGCTGGCGCCGCTGGTCGACAAGGCACCGGGCCGCCGGGTGCCGCGTACCGTCGACGAGGCCGAGTTCGCCGTACGGGCCGTGCTCGGGCAGCAGGTGTCGACGGCCGCCGCCCGCACCCACGCCGCCCGCCTGGTCACCGCGCACGGTGAGCCGGTGGACGACCCCGAGGGCGGCCTCACCCACCTCTTCCCGTCCCCGGAGGCGCTCGCGGCCCTCGACCCCGAGTCCCTCGCGATGCCCCGCACCCGCCGCACGACGTTCACCACACTCGTCCGTCACCTCGCCGACGGTGAACTCCACCTGGGCGTCGACAGCGACTGGGAGGAGACCCGCGCCCGGCTTCTCGGCCTCCCCGGCTTCGGTCCCTGGACGGTCGACGTCATCGGGATGCGCGCCCTCGGCGACCCCGACGCCTTCCTCCCCACGGACCTCGGAATCCGGCGCGCCGCACAGGAACTGGGCCTGCCGTCGACACCCGCCGCGCTCACGGCACGCGCGGCGGCCTGGCGGCCCTGGCGGGCGTACGCGGTCCAGTACCTGTGGGCGACCGACAGCCACCCGATCAACTTCCTCCCGGTATGACCGGCCTGCTCAAGGGACGCCCGATGAAACAGCACACGATCACCGACAGCCCGTACGGCCCTCTCACCCTCGTCGCCACGGACGGTGTCCTGTCCGGCCTCTACATGACGGACCAACGCCACCGCCCGCCGCAGGAGAGCTTCGGCGACCCCGACGACACGCCGTTCGCCGAGGCCACCGAGCAACTACGCGCCTACTTCGCGGGCGAGCTCATGGAGTTCACGCTCCCTCTCCACCTCACGGGCACGCCCTTCCAGCGCTCCGTGTGGGAACAGCTCCGCCGTATCCCGTACGGCGAGACCCGCTCGTACGGCCAACTCGCCGACGCCCTCGGCAATCCGAAGGCGTCACGGGCGGTGGGCCTGGCCAACGGCCGCAACCCGATCGGCGTCATCGTCCCCTGCCACCGCGTCGTCGGCACCGACGGCAACCTCACCGGATACGGCGGCGGCCTGGACCGCAAGCGGCGCCTGCTGGACTTCGAACGGGGAACGGCGCTCTTCTAGCCCTCGGCTCTAGTCCTTGGCGCCCTGGTTCCGGGCCCCTTGCAGACGGCCCAGCAGTTCCGGCAGGGCCGTGCCGATCGGCTCCCGTACGACCTCGTCGGCGCGGTCGTCGTACGGCGTCGGCTCGGCGTTGACGATGACGAGCCGTGCTCCGTGGTCGGCCGCGACACCGGCGAGCCCGGCAGCGGGCTGTACCTGCAGACTCGTCCCCACGGCGATGAACACGTCACAGGCCTTGGTGATCGCGACCGCCTCGCCCAGCACCTCGGGGTCGAGCCGCTCGCCGAACATCACGGTCGCCGACTTCAGGATGCCGCCGCACTCCAGACAGGGCGGATCCGCCTCGCCGGCCTCCACCCGCGCGAGGGCGTCCTCCATGGGCGCCCTCGTACGGCACTCGGTGCACACCACGGTCCGCGCGGTGCCGTGCAGTTCGAGCACCTTGCGGGCGGGCATCCCGGCCAGCTGGTGCAGCCCGTCCACGTTCTGTGTGATCACCCGCACCGGCACCCCGGCCCGCTCCAGCTCGGCCACGGCCCGGTGCGCGGCGTTCGGTTCGGCCCGCAGCGTCCGGTTCTGCCGCCGCATCTGCCACGAACGCCGCCGGATCTCGGGGTCACCCATGTAGTACTCGTACGTCACGAGCTTCTCGGCCCCGGGGTCCCGCCGCCACAGCCCGCCCGGGCCGCGGTAGTCGGGGATTCCTGAGTCGGTGGAGATACCGGCGCCGCTGAGGATGGCGACGAGGGGCTTCTTCATGGGCCGAGGGTAGGACGGCTGTCCGCCCGGGGCGAACGGATATCCGGCACACCCGTCCGGCAACACCGCACATGCATCGACTCTCAGGTGGCCGGCAGGCCGTAGGTGCGGTCGTAGTGCTGGGCCACCAGGTACCCGGCACGGTCGCAGGCGAGCTGCCAGTCGTTGACGCCGGTCTCCCGGCCGTCGGTGAAGTTCCACAGGAGCCTGCCCCGGGCGGCGTCGATCGCGTAGAAGCCGTTCCGGTTCTTGTACGCGGGGACGTAGACCTTCTCGGGGCCCGCGGTGACCGGCAGATTGACGTTGAGGCGGGGGGTCGGGCAGAACCAGCGCTTGGAACCGCTCGCGGCGTTGAAGGCGTACACGCCGGAGGGATCCGTACCGGTGACGTACACCGTGCTGCCGACGACGCCGAGAGAGGCGAACTGGCCGCGTTCGGGCTTCGCGCGCCAGCGGAGCTTGCCGGTGGAGAGGTTCATTGCCTTGAGTTCACGGCCGATGGCGAACACCGTGCGGCCCAGCACCGCCAGACCCGGCCGGAGGTCGTAGCCCAGGGGATGCCTCCACCGGACGGCGCCGTCATTGCCGGTGTCCCGGACGGTCACATTGTGGAGTCCGTCGACATAGATGAAAGAGCCGGGCAGGATGACCGGACTCAGCCGGACCCCGACGTCCTCAGGGCTGATGGGGATGACTTTGGCGCGGCGGCCCGCCAGGTCCACACCGAAGACCGTGTTCGTGGACGTCGCGACCCCCTGCTCTTCCGACTGGCGCTCGAGCCGGAGACCGATGACGGAGACGGCCCCGTCGTCGTAGCTGCCGAGCAGCGTGTCGAACCGGAAGTCCGTCCCGAAGTCGAGGGTGAAACGTTCCGTTCCGTTGGCCGGGTCGACACCGATCACCGTCGCGCCCTCGCCCAGCGCGACAGCGGCGCCGTAGACCAGGGCGACCGGGGTGGGCGACTGGCTGATGCCCTCGTAGACCCACTTGGGCCGGGTGCCGTCCTTGAGGTCGAGGCAGATCATGTCACCCGGCCGGCTCTTCAGCAGGGCCGTTCCCTCGGTGAAGACGGCCGGCGCCTGGAGCAGCGGACCGCCTCGGTAGGTCCAGGCCGGCTTGGGGGCCGGGCCGAGCGGCTTCGCGGCCTGCCCGTCCGCGCCCTTGCCCCGGGTGAGCAGCAGGGTGGTGCCGACGGCAGCGGTGGTGGTGCCCGCCGCCGCGAGGACCGTACGCCGGGGGAGACCGCGCTGTGGAAGGGAGCGCCGATGGCCGGGTGAGGTGGGGCGGTCCGGCGCGGGGGAGGCGGAGGGTTCCCGTTCCGGCGGCTCGGTGTCGGCCCGTACCCCGTCCACATCACCGGCGGCACCAAAACCGTACGCAGAATGGTCGACGGAACCGGAACCGTACGCCGACCGTGCCGCCTGGGTGGAGCCCGCGCGGCCCTGGCCGCAGACGTGCGGTGCCGAGCCGTTCGCGACGGGGACCCGGACCGAGGCGCGCTGCGTGCTGGAGAGCGCCGTCACCGCCGCCGCACGGCGGGCGATCGAGGAGGCGAGCTGCGGTGGCAGCCAGCCGTCCCCCAGCACCTGGTCCACACCGCCGGGCGCACAGGCCGCGGCCAGCCGGTCCGGAGTGATCCGAAGCCGCGGATCCCTGGCGAGACAGAGACTGATGATCTTGTCCAGCGGCTCGGGCACGTCCGTGAGATCGGGCGTGCCGTGCACGACCTGGTAGAGCAGTGTGGCCGCCGCCGAGCCGGTGAACGGCGCGTGTCCGGACGCGGCGAACGCGAGCACCGATCCGAGGGCGAAGACGTCCCCCTCCGGACCCACCGGATCACCGGTGGCCTGCTCGGGGCACATGTACTCGAAGGATCCGAACAGGGCCCCCGAGCGGGTGAGGTCGTAACCGTCGCTCGCACGGACGATGCCGAAGTCGATGACACGCGGGCCGTCGGCGGCCAGCAGCACGTTGGACGGCTTGAGATCGCGGTGCACCAGTCCGGCGGCCTGCACGGCGATCAGCGCCTCGGCGATGCCAGCGCCCAGCGCGAGGACCGACTCCACCGGGAGCGGCCCGTGCTCGGCGACCGCCTCGGCCAGCGTCGGGCCGGGTACGTAGGCGGTGGCCAGCCACGGCGTGGCCGCGTCCGGATCGGCGTCCAGTACCGGCACCGTGTACCTGCCACCGACCGCTCTGGCGGCCCCCACCTCACGACGGAACCGGATACGGAAGCCTCTGTCCCCCATCATCTCGGGACGGATGGCCTTGACCGCCACGGACTGCCCCTGCGCGGAGGCGGCCAGATAGACACGGCCCATCCCTCCGGCGCCGAGCCGTGCCACAAGACGGTAGGGACCCAGCTCCTGGGGATCGTCTGCACCCAGTGGTTCCATGACCTCAGCTGCCTGTTCTCGGGGATGACGGGCGAGAGTCGGCCCGCAAGGGGCGGAGGAAGAATCGCCCGGACAGGGTCTGGAGGCAGCCTAGAGGCTGGAGTGGCGCACGGGCAGCGTTTTCCGGCACCAGTTTAAACTTCGCTTAACCTGAGCCTCTCTCTTCTCTACCATTACCGCCAAGGCAAGTTGACGGACCATCAGTCAAAATCCGCGGGCGACCTGCGCGGCAGTCACGCGTGAGCGGAACCAGAGCTTCCTGACCGAGCCATGACCAAGCCGTGAACGACCAATAGATTCAGCCCACACGGTTCCCGTTCTCCAGCTCCACCGTCCCCCCGCCGTCGGCCAGCACCTCCAGCGCCGCGAGCACCCGGCGGCCCAGCGCCCCCGGCAGATACGAGGTCAGCTCGTGTGGTGGCACGAGTCGCCACGACAGCAGCTCCTCCTCCTGGAGCCGGATCGCCTTGAAGTCGTCCTCGCCGAGCACCCCGCCGTCGTACAGATACGCCACCAGCGGTGGCCGCCCCGCCCCGAGCACCCAGTCCACGGCGAGCAGCGGTCCCAGCCGGACCTCCAGCCCGATCTCCTCGGCGGTCTCGCGCCGCGCGCCCTGCCGCGGGCT
>NZ_VJZE01000042.1 GCF_009377205.1 Streptomyces phyllanthi | reverse complement strand
GGGCAGGGGCGGCGGGGGCGAGGAATCCCGGGTGTGGCGGTGCCGCGCCGTCGCCCGACCCCGAAAAGTAATACGGCGTTGTCAGTCCCCCGGCGTACCCTGGAAATCGCCAGGCCGCCCATGGGGCGGGCGAGACGCACGAGGAGGACGAGCAAGGCCTTCAGAGCCGGCCCATGACTCAATCACCCACAGCTCACACCTCCGCGCAGGAGCAGGCGAGAGCGCAGTTCACCGTTCCGGCGGCGCACCCCATGGTGACCGTTCTGGGTTCCGGGGACGCGCTTCTGCGCGTGATCGAGAAGGCCTTCCCGGCGGTCGACATCCACGTCCGGGGCAACGAGATCAGCGCGGTCGGCGATGCCGGTGAGGTCGCTCTGGTCCAGCGCATGTTCGACGAGATGATGCTGGTGCTCCGCACCGGACAGCCGATGACGGAGGACGCAGTGGAACGCTCGATCGCCATGCTGAGGGCGAGCGAGAACGGGGAGAGCGACGGCCAGGAAACCCCGGCCGAGGTGCTCACGCAGAACATCCTGTCCTCGCGCGGTCGCACCATCCGCCCCAAGACGCTCAACCAGAAGCGGTACGTCGACGCCATCGACAAGCACACGATCGTCTTCGGGATCGGTCCCGCCGGTACGGGCAAGACCTACCTCGCCATGGCCAAGGCGGTGCAGGCCCTGCAGTCCAAGCAGGTCAACCGCATCATCCTGACCCGGCCGGCGGTGGAGGCGGGGGAGCGGCTCGGATTCCTCCCGGGCACGCTGTACGAGAAGATCGACCCGTATCTGCGGCCGCTGTACGACGCCCTGCACGACATGCTCGACCCCGACTCCATCCCGCGGCTCATGGCCGCCGGGACGATAGAGGTCGCGCCGCTCGCCTACATGCGCGGCCGTACGCTCAATGACGCGTTCATCATCCTGGACGAGGCCCAGAACACGAGCCCCGAGCAGATGAAGATGTTCCTCACCCGCCTCGGTTTCGACTCGAAGATCGTGATCACGGGTGATGTCACCCAGGTCGACCTCCCGGACGGGACGAAGAGCGGTCTGCGCCAGGTGCAGGACATCCTGGACGGCGTCGAGGACGTCCACTTCTCGCGGCTGTCGTCCCACGATGTCGTACGGCACAAGCTGGTCGGCCGTATCGTCGACGCGTACGAGAAGTACGACAGCAGGAACGGCACGCAGAACGGCACCCACAAGGGCCGCGGCAAGGCCGGACACGGGCACAAGGGGAAGTAGACCAGCACGACCATGTCGATCGACGTCAACAACGAGTCCGGCACCGAGGTCGACGAGAAGGCGATCCTCGACATCGCCCGTTACTCGCTCGCACGGATGCGCATCCACCCGCTCTCCGAGCTCTCGGTGATCGTCGTGGACGCCGACGCCATGGAGCAGCTCCATATCCAGTGGATGGACCTGCCCGGGCCGACCGATGTCATGTCCTTCCCCATGGATGAGCTGCGGCCGCCGTCGAAGGACGACGACGAGCCGCCGCAGGGGCTGCTCGGTGACATCGTGCTCTGCCCGGAGGTCGCCGCCAAGCAGGGGACGGAAGCCCCGACTCGGCACTCCATGGATGAGGAGCTCCAGCTCCTCACCGTCCACGGGGTGCTGCACCTGCTCGGATACGACCACGAGGAGCCGGACGAGAAGGCCGAGATGTTCGGCCTCCAGGCGGCCATCGTGGACGGCTGGCGTGCGGAGAAGGGCATGACCGGCCCCTCCCCGGCGCCCACCGTGTCATGAGCGCTTCGCTTCTCACGGGTGCCGTCGCGCTGGTCGTCGTCGCCTGGCTCGCCGCCTGCGCGGAGGCGGGCCTCGCGCGCGTCTCCAGCTTCCGCGCCGAGGAGGCCGTACGGTCCGGGCGGCGCGGCAGCGCCAAGCTCGCCCAGGTCGCGGCCGACCCGACCCGCTACCTCAATGTGGCGCTGCTCGTGCGCGTCGCCTGCGAGATGGCGGCCGCGACGCTGGTCACGTACGCCTGCCTGCAGGAGTTCGACAGAACCTGGCAGGCCCTGGTGGTCGCCCTCGGCGTGATGGTGCTGGTCTCGTATGTCGCGGTGGGCGTCTCGCCGCGCACCATCGGCCGTCAGCATCCGCTGAACACGGCGACGGCGGCCGCGTACGTGCTGCTCCCGCTGGCCCGTGTCATGGGCCCGATCCCGCCCCTGCTCATCCTGATCGGTAACGCGCTGACGCCGGGCAAGGGTTTCCGCCGCGGCCCCTTCGCCTCCGAGGCCGAGCTGCGCGCGATGGTGGACCTGGCGGAGAAGGAGTCCCTGATCGAGGCCGAGGAGCGCCGTATGGTGCACTCGGTCTTCGAGCTGGGCGACACCCTCGTCCGCGAGGTCATGGTCCCGCGGACCGACCTGGTCGTCATCGAGCGCTACAAGACCATCCGTCAGGCCCTCACCCTGGCTCTGCGCTCGGGCTTCTCCCGTATCCCGGTGACGGGGGAGAGCGAGGACGACATCGTCGGCATCGTCTATCTGAAGGACCTGGCCCGCAAGACGCACATCAGCAGGGACGCCGAGAACGAGCTGGTGTCCACCGCCATGCGCCCGGCCGCCTTCGTGCCCGACACCAAGAACGCGGGCGACCTGCTCCGTGAGATGCAGCAGGAGCGCAACCACGTCGCCGTCGTCATCGACGAGTACGGCGGCACGGCCGGCATCGTGACCATCGAGGACATTCTCGAGGAGATCGTCGGCGAGATCACGGACGAGTACGACCGTGAACTGCCCCCGGTGGAGGAACTGGGCGAGGACCGCTACCGCGTGACGGCCCGCCTCGACATCGGCGACCTCGGCGAGCTGTACGGCGTCGAGGCGTACGACGACGAGGACGTCGAGACGGTGGGCGGCCTGCTCGCGAAGGCGCTCGGGCGGGTGCCGATCGCCGGTGCCTCGTCCGTCGTACCGCTGCCGGACGGCCGGGAGCTCAGGCTCACCGCCGAGGCCGCCGCCGGACGGCGGAACAAGATCGTCACGGTGCTCGTGGAGCCGATGGGGCCGGTGGAGGCGGCGGAGGAGGAGAAGGAGTCCGCATGAGGCCACGGCCACGGAAGGAGGGAAGCCGGCGATGACGCCCCAGGAGCTGCGTGCGTTGTGCCTTTCCTTCAACGCGGCAGTGGAGGACTTCCCGTTCAGCCCGGAGATCTCCGTCTTCAAGGTCCTGGGCAAGATGTTCGCCCTGTCGTACCTGGATGCGCGCCCGCTCACCGTCAACCTCAAGTGCGATCCGGAGGACGCGGTACGGCTGCGCGCCGAGTACGAGGGTCTGGTCATCCCCGGCTACCACATGAACAAGCGCCACTGGAACACGGTCACGGCCGACGGCGCGCTCCCCGACCGCCTAGTCCGGGAGCTCATCGAGGACTCGTACGACCTGGTGGTGGCCGGCCTGCCACGAGCCGAGCGGCTCCGTCTGGACCGTCCCTGACCTCCCTGACGCCCCTGAGGCTTCCTCACCGGGCGGGGACGGAGATCGCGGTGGACGGTGGCGTGACGGCGGGCGGGCCGCAGGTGTGGCCGGACGGGTTCCCCAAGCCGCCGGGCCGGTGACGGACGGTAGCGGGAAGCGGCTGCCGGACTGCCGGGGCGCCCCGACGACCGGGGCCGGCCGTCCCGAGCTCCCCTCGGTGATCCCCACATCTCCGGCCGTCCCCACGGCTACGTATGCTCAGGTCATGACCGACAGCAGCGCGCTTGACCCCGAGGACCGCAAGATCGTCACCCTGGCCCGTTCGGCCCGGGCCCGCAACGGGGTGCCCGAGGGGGCGGCCGTACGGGACGAGACGGGACGTACGTATGTCGCCGGCACCGTCGCCCTCGACTCGCTGCGGTTGAGCGCGCTCCGTACGGCGGTCGCCATGGCCGTGGCCTCGGGGGCGAAGTCCCTGGAGGCGGCCGCGCTGGTCACGGAGTCGGAGACCGCTTCGGACGAGGACCGTGCGGCCGTACGCGATCTCGGTGGCCCCGGGACGCCGGTGCTCGTCGCCGGTCCGGACGGGACCGTCCGGGTCACCGTCACCGCGGGCTGAACCGCCCGGGGGCCGACGAGTCCGCGTTGCGGGAGCGGATCGGCCGGTAGACGGGGCCCGAGGTGGGCGAGAAGTCGTGCGCGCACGACAGGAACCGGCACCCGAGTGACCCTCACCGCACGGACGGAACCACGCAACTCCCCCCAAAATCAAGGGAGTTCACCACCGCACGGCGAACGACTTCGGCCACTTTCGCGGACCGCTGGAAGAAGTGACGGGATGGGGCTTGCATTCCCCGGGCCGTGGCGTCTCAATGGAACCCGTTCTTCCGACGGACCGTCAGATTCCACCGCGTCGCGTGCCGCACCCCGCTCGCGGTGGATGGTTCGCGTGCACGCGTCTCCCCGCATCCTCACCGACCGGACCGCTGTCCCGACCGGCCCGGTGACGAGCGCGCGCCCGGACGGCGAGGGTCCGTCGTTCCGTCCCCACATGGCAATTCCCGTACCAGGGAAGGGAACCCGATGCAGATGAGACGCAAACGATTCGGGATCAGTGCGGCGCTGGCGGCCGGGGCGGTCGCCGTCTCCGGTCTCGCCTTCGCGCCCACCGCCGCGGCCGTCACCCCGCAGTCCGCGACGATCACCGCCAACTGCGGTATCTACGGTGGCGGCGCGGCCACCCTCAAGGCCACCCAGAGCGGCACCACCGCAACCATCACCGTCACCTCGGCGATCACCGCTCCCCTCGCCCTCGCCGAGGACTCCATCCAGTCCACGCTCACCATGGTGAAACCGGACGGCAGCACCGTCGCGTTCACCGGCACAGAGAACCCGGCGATGGCCGCCGGGGCTCCGGTCGAGGTCGGACCGCTGACCGGTACCGTCGCCTCCGGCGACATCCTGGAGGCGAACAGGGGCTCGCTGCGCATGGTGATCTTCGGGATCACTGTGACATGCACCCCCGGAGGGCCGCAGTCGCCGGGGCCGTTCGTGTTCGAGTAAGCCCCGGGATGTGCGATCGTGAAGGCCGGTGTCGTCCCGCGTCCCGCGGGGCGGCTCCGGCCGGACTCGTTCACCGCCCCCTCCGGCCCAAGGGGCCTGGCGGTACGGGATGTTGACAGAAGCTGATGGCCCATCAGTTGGTGTACGGCGCGTCCATTGACTTCTCGTCCGGCCCGCCCATCAATGGCCCCCTGTCGGCGCAGACGAGCCGCTGCGCCCGCATCCCTCAGGAGGGGGCACCATGGGATCCACCACTCGGAGAGCCGACCGGAGAGCGGTCGTTCGAAGACGTCCTTGGGCGGCGCTCCTCGGGGCCACCGCACTGGCGGTCGCCGCCGGAGGAGCGCTGGCCGCACCCGCGGGAGCGGCCACCGCACAGGCCGCCGACGTGGACTTCGCCA
The DNA here is from genome assembly GCF_009377205.1 of Streptomyces phyllanthi. GTDB lineage: Bacteria > Actinomycetota > Actinomycetes > Streptomycetales > Streptomycetaceae > Streptomyces > Streptomyces phyllanthi. The sequence continues at coordinate 30,224 of NZ_VJZE01000042.1, read as the reverse complement.
CGCACTGCGTTCCGCCGCCGGTCGCGGGCATCCCGCCCATCGACGGCACCACCACCGCGCGGATCACGGTGGACAACGCCACGCCCGAGGTGGGCGATACCGTCACCGTGACCTACACGGTGGTCAAGCCCGCCGCCAGCAACCCGACCCAGCTCCCCCTGCCGGCCGACATCATGACGCCCACTGGCAAGGTCACCCTGGGCGGGGCGCAGACGGGCGACGTCACGGTCGCGGGCCCGCAGAAGAACGACCCCGTACCGGGAGGCGGCGCCTTCCCGTCGTTCTCGATGAGCGGCACCTTCACGGTCACCTCGCCGGGCGCGATCACGCTCTCGCCCGGTGACTACAACATCCACACCAGCTACATCCTCGAACTGGACACCCCCTGCACGGTGACCAACCCGCCCGCGCCGGTCTCCGAGACGGTCACCGCCACGGACGGCAGTCAGACCAACCTCCGTGCCATCACCCTGGGTTCGGCCTCCGGCAGCCCCGGCGCCGGTGTCACGGTCACCGGCAGCAACTTCACGCCGGGCGCGACCGTGACCCTCGCCGGACGGTCGGGCGCGTCCCAGACCGGGGACACCGCCTCGGTCACCGCGGACGGCCAGGGCGCCTTCAGCGGTTCGCTCACCGTCAACGACAAGACGACGACGGGCGTCGTGGCGTACGAGGGCGACAGCTGGAGCGACAGCAAGGGCGCGGGGCCCGCCGCGTACGTCGTCGTCGACGACACGCCCGTCCCCGAGAACAGCCAGAAGATCAAGGCCAAGGTCACCGCGGGCACGCTGTCGATGACCCAGGCCGGGGACACGGTCGACCTCGGCTCCGTCGAGTTCGGCTCGGGCGGCACCGCCGACGGCGATCTGCAGACGGTCACCGTCAAGGACCACCGGGGCGGTACGGCCGGCTGGTCCCTGACCGGCAAGGTCACCGACTTCACCGGGCCGGGCGCGAGCATCCCGGCCTCGAAGCTGAGCTGGACCCCGGAGTGCGTCACCAAGGCCGGCAGCCCCAGCACCTGCAAGGCCGGTTCGGCCGGTCCGGTGGGCAGCGCGGGCGCGACCCTGGCGTCCGCATCCGACGGCACGCTCACCGGTGGTGAGTTCACCATCGACGCCGGGCTCTCGCTGGCGGTCCCGGCGGACACGCCGCCGGGTTCGTACGCGGGCGTCCTGACGCTCACCTTGACCTGACCGGTCGCATTCCGCCGAGTAGTTCTCAGGTGGGCCGGGCGCGCACCCGCCCGCCCACCACGTCGCTCGAGCAACCGTTCGCCGTACCGTCCGTGGGAGTCCGCACCCATGCGCAAGCCGTACGCCCTCCTCCTGACCCTCGTGCTGCCACTGCTGCTGCCCCTGTCGCCGCTCTGGCCGGCCGCGCCCTCGTACGCCGCCGACAACGGCAGCTGGTCCGTGTTCCCCGTCGCCTCCGAGCTGTCCCGGCGGCCTTACTTCTACGTCACGGCCGACCCCGGTACGACGATCCGGGACAAGATCGTCGTCACCAACAAGACCACCAAACCCCTGAAGTTCCGCCTTTACGCGGCCGACGCCTACAACACCGCGCGGGACGGCGGCTTCGCGGTCCGCACCGTCAAGGAGAAGCAGCACGGTGTGGGCGCCTGGGCGAAGCCCGCGAAGTCCCGGGTGACCGTTCCGGCGCGCGGCTCGGTCACCGTGCCGTTCACCCTCCGGGTGCCCGAGCGGGCCGAACCCGGGGACCATCCGGGCGCGTTGGTGGCCCTCGACGAGCGGATCGACACCGGGGGCGACGCCCTCGCGTTCGGGGTGCAGCAGGCCGTGGGCGCCCGCCTGTATCTGCGGGTGAGCGGGCCGACGGTGCCCGCCCTCGCCGTCGAGAAGGTCCGTATCCGCCACGACCAGCCGCTCGTCCCCGGCACGGGGGACAGTACGGCGACGATCTCGTACACCCTCCACAACACCGGCAACGTCACCCTCAACCCGCGGGTCGAGCTGAGGGCGGAGGGCCTGTTCGGCCGTACGCTCCTCGCCCGCGACCTGGCCTCGATCCCCTCCGAGCTCCTGCCCGGCCAGCGGGTGCACCTCAGCGAACGCTGGCGCGGGGCGCCCCAACTCGACTGGGGCGACGTGACGTTGACCGCCTCCGCCAAGGACACCCGCGAGTCGGCGAGCGTGTCGTTCTTCGCGCTGCCGTGGCTGGTGGCGGTGGTGCTGGCGGCCGGCGCGGTGGGGGCGGGGGTGACGATCAAGGTACGGAGACGGCACCGGGTACGGCCGTAGGGCTTCTGCCTCTCAGAGCGCGTCCGGGCCGCGTTCGCCCGTGCGGACCCGTACCACTGTCTCGACGGGCAGCGTCCAGACCTTGCCGTCGCCGATCTTGCCGGTCTGCGCCGCCCGGACGATGGTGTCCAGGGTCGCGTCGGCGTCCGCGTCGTCCACGAGGACCTCGATACGGACCTTGGGGACGAGGTCGACGCGGTACTCGGCACCGCGGTAGACCTCGGTGTGGCCGCGCTGACGGCCGTAGCCGCTGGCCTCGGTGACGGTCAGGCCGTCGACGCCGAGCTCCTGGAGCGCGGTCTTGACCTCGTCGAGGCGGTGCGGTTTGACGATCGCGGTGATGAGCTTCATGCCTGGATGCCGGCCTTCTGCGCGCTGCGGACGGAGGATGCGGTGACCTGGGCTCCGTGCCCGGGACGCCGTGATCGTAAGGGGTTCGCGCACGCCCTGGTAAGGGGCTCGCGCGTGCGCCGGCAGGGGCCGTGGGACCTGTGGTGCGGTGGGGGCTGGACGATCAGGGAGAATGGGCGGCATGAGCGTTCGTACCCAGTCACCCGAGCCGTCGGATTCCTCGGAGCCCTCGGGGTCCTCGGGGTCCGTCCACCGCGCGGGCTTCGCCTGTTTCGTGGGCCGGCCCAACGCGGGCAAGTCCACCCTCACGAACGCTCTGGTCGGGCAGAAGGTGGCGATCACGTCGAACCGGCCGCAGACGACGCGGCACACGGTGCGGGGGATCGTGCACCGTCCCGACGCGCAGCTGATCCTTGTCGACACCCCTGGGCTGCACAAGCCGCGTACGTTGCTGGGGGAGCGCCTGAACGACGTCGTCCGCACGACGTGGGCCGAGGTCGACGTGATCGGGTTCTGCCTTCCCGCGGACCAGAAGATCGGGCCGGGGGACCGTTTCATCGCGAAGGAGCTGGCCGGGATCAGGAAGACGCCCAAGGTCGCGATCGTCACGAAGACGGACCTGGTGGACTCCAAGGCGCTGGCCGAGCAGTTGATCGCGATCGACCAGCTCGGGAAGGAGCTGGGGTTCGAGTGGGCGGAGATCGTGCCGGTGTCCGCGACGGGTGGGCGGCAGGTGGATCTGCTGGCGGACCTGTTGGTGCCGCTGCTGCCCGAGGGGCCCACGCTGTACCCCGAAGGGGACCTGACCGATGAGCCCGAGCAGGTCATGGTGGCGGAGCTGATTCGTGAGGCGGCGCTGGAGGGGGTGCGGGACGAGCTGCCGCACTCGATCGCGGTCGTCGTCGAGGAGATGCTCCCTCGCCCGGACCGTCCGGCTGACCGGCCGCTGCTCGACATCCACGCGAACGTCTACATCGAGCGCCCCAGCCAGAAGGGGATCATCATCGGCCCCAAGGGAAAGCGGCTGAAGGACGTCGGGATCAAGTCGCGCAAGCAGATCGAGGCGTTGCTGGGGACGCCGGTGTTCCTGGACCTGCATGTGAAGGTCGCGAAGGACTGGCAGCGGGACCCCAAGCAGCTGCGCCGGCTGGGCTTCTGAGGGGTTCATCGCCCCGGCCGCCCCTGCCCGTCCCCGGTGAGCGCCCCGGCCGGTGGAGCCGGGGCGGCCGTGATCACCCGTCGTTGCGGGACTGGCCCCGCAGTACGTCCCGCAGCCAGCCGTACGACGCCTTCGGGGTGCGGCCCAGCGTGGCGGGGTCGGCTGGGTCGTCGAAGTTCACGTGGACGAGGCCGAAGCGGCGCGCGTACCCCTCCGCCCACTCGAAGTTGTCGAGGAGCGACCACACGAAGTAGCCGCGGACGTCGACGCCCGCCTCCATCGCCTTGTGCAGCGCCCTGATGTGGCCGTCCAGGTAGGTGATCCGCTCCTGGTCGTCGATGCCCTCGTACGAGCAGCCGTTCTCGGTGATGACGATCGGGGGGAGGCGGTCGCCGTACCGGTCGGCGAACGTCGTCAGCAGTTCCGTCAGGCCCTCCGGGACCACCGGCCAGCCGAAGTCCGTCACCGGGCGGCCCTCGATCTCCCGTACCGAGAAGGGGAGTTCCGCGGGCATCGTGACCCCGCCGAACTCGATCTCCGTGCCCTGCGGGGCGCCCACCCGCGTCGGCGCGTAGTAGTTGATGCCGTACCAGTCGACGGGCTCCGAGATGATCTTGAGGTCCGCCTCGACGGCTCCGGAGCCTCCCGGCATCAACTCGCCGAGACCGTCCGGGTACTGGCCGAGCAGCAGCGGCTCGGCGAAGAGCCGGTTGAGGAGCAGGTCGTAGAAACCGGCCGCCTCCATGTCGGCCTGCTCCTCGGACGCGGGCCAGGTCGGGCCGTGCGAGTTGGCGATCCCGATGTCCGTGATCCCGGCCGCGCGCAGGGCCCGTACGGCCAGACCGTGCCCCAGCAGCTGGTGGTGGGCCGCCGGCAGCGCGTCGAACAGCATCTGCTTGCCCGGCGCGTGCGTGCCGAGCGCGTGGCCCAGCAGGGTGTGCTCGGCGGGCTCGTTGATGGTGATCCACTTGTGGACGCGGTCGCCCAGCCGCTCCACGACGGTGGCGACGTACTCGGCGAACCGTTCGGCCGTGTCGCGGTTCAGCCAGCCGCCCGCCTCCTGGAGCGAGAGGGGGAGGTCCCAGTGGAAGAGGGTCGGGACCGGCCGGATGCCCGCCGCGGCCAGCTCGTCCACCAGCCGGTCATAGAAGTCGAGGCCGCCGGGGGAGTTCACCCGCGGCCAGGCGATCGAGAAGCGGTACGCGCCCACGCCGAGGTCGGCGAGGAGCGCCACGTCCTCGCGGTAGCGGTGGAAGTGGTCGCAGGCCACCGCGGCCGTCGAACCGTCCTTGATCCGTCCGGACTCGGCGCTGAAGGCGTCCCACACGGAGGGCTCGCGCTCGTCGGCCGCGCCCTCGATCTGGTGCGCCGAGGTCGACACGCCCCACAGGAAGTCGGACGGAAACTGGGGTATCGGGTTCGTTGCCATGCGCGGATCATCCGTACCAGCGGTAACGGAAGTCAACGTCCCCGTGGGAAGTGCCGCTCACGCCACGCCCGAAGCCCCGGACGAGGGCTCCGGGCGACGGCTCACGCCCCTTGCCTCACGCCCTCTTCCCTCAAGCCCTCTTCCCTCACGCCCCTTCCTTCAGCACCCTCGAGATCAGCTTCCGCTGCTCCTCCGTCAGCCGGGGGTCCGAGCAGTACACCGTCCTGCCGTCCACGGTGATCTGGTAGCTGAACCCGTCCGGCACCCCGATCGGGGGCGTGCCCCGGCCGTCGGCGACCGCCTTCTCGGCCAGGGCATGCCACTCCTCGGCGTCGGCGCGCCCCGAGGTGTCCACCTCGGCGTGACGCTCGATGCCCGCGAACCCGCCCGTGCGCCTCACCTGAATACGCATGGCTCCTGTCTAGTACGAACCCGTCCGGGAGGAAACCGGGGAGCGTTCGCCCTACTCCGTTCTGCTGAGATCTCCTGTCTGCTGAGATCTCCTGAGATCTACTCGGACGCCACCTGCTCGGGCGGCTCCAGCGTGCGTACGCCCACCTGCTCCCATGCCTTCCGCACGGCCTGGAGCTCCTCGCCCTCGCCGTAGCGGGCGCGGGCCGCGGAGACGGTCAGCGTGGCGAAGTCGGCGAAGAGGGCATCCTCCTTCAGCCGGCCGCCGGTCAGCACGTCGTACCAGATCTGCCCGGCCCGCTCCCAGGCGTACCCGCCGAGGGTGGTGGCCACTTGGTAGAAGGCGTGGTTGGGGATACCGGAGTTGATGTGGACACCGCCGTTGTCGCGGCCGGTGTGCACGTAGTCGTCCATCGTCGCGGGCTGCGGGTCCTTGCCGAGTACGTCGTCGTCGTACGCCGTGCCCGGGGCCTTCATCGAGCGCAGCGCCGTGCCGGTGACGCGCGGGGCGAGGAGGCCCGCACCGATCAGCCAGTCGGCCTCCGCGGCGGTCTGGCCGAGCGTGTACTGCTTGATCAGCGAGCCGAAGACGTCCGACACGGACTCGTTGAGCGCACCCGACTGGTTGAAGTACGCGAGGTTCGCCGTGTACTGGGTGAGGCCGTGCGCGAGCTCGTGGCCGATGACGTCGACGGGGATGGTGAAGTCGAGGAAGATCTCGCCGTCACCGTCGCCGAAGACCATCTGCTCGCCGTTCCAGAAGGCGTTGTTGTAGTCGCGGTCGTAGTGCACGGTCGCGTCGAGCGGCAGGCCGTTGCCGTCGATCGAGTCGCGCCCGTAGGCGGTGAGGAGCAGTTCGAAGGTCGCGCCCAGGCCCGCGTACGCGCGGTTGACGGTGGCGTCCTTGCCGGGCTCGTCGCCCTCACCACGCACCTTCCGGCCGGGCAGGGTGGTGCCGTGGCGGGCGTCGTGGATGGTGCGGTGTGGCTTGCCGGCCTCCGCTGTGACGGGCGCGGCGACGGCCGGAGCGCCGATGACCGTGGTCAGACGGCGGTGGGTGCGCTCCAAGGCGTCGCGCTCCAGGGTCCGGCGTGCCGGACCGGCGAGCGCGGAGTCCTCGGCCTGTGCCAGCTTGTCGAGGACATGCGGTGGTACGACGGTGCAGAAGACGGGCTCAGGGCCCCCGTTGGTCGTCATGCCGGGCACCCTTGCACCGAGTGATGTGCCTGTCACTACTCGCAACCATGATTAGTGAAATGTGGGGACAAAGAACCTCTGCTTCCGGGCTTGAGTGGTATAGAGCACCTTTTGTTCGGTTCGTCACCCCGATCCCGCATACTGAAACGGCCCTCCGTACGGAGCGAGGCTCGGCTAGGCTGCGGAGCATCATGCGTTTCGGGCTGCTCCTCCTTAGCTGCCGCGGCGAGGGCCTGTAAGTCGAGGCCGACCCCCTCCCCGCGGAGTTTGGCGTTGCGCCGTCGGCCGTCCTTCCGGCCCACCGGATGAGGACATCCGGACATCTTCGAGGAGCCCACGCACCATGGCGAACCGCCAGCAGCCCACCTCCATGCCGACCCGCAAGTACCGCCCGTACGAGCAGGTCGACATCGCCGACCGCACCTGGCCGAACAACCGGATCACCCAGGCCCCGCGCTGGCTGTCCACGGACCTGCGCGACGGGAACCAGGCCCTGATCGACCCCATGTCGCCCGCCCGTAAGCGCGCGATGTTCGACCTGCTGGTCAAGATGGGCTACAAGGAGATCGAGATCGGCTTCCCGGCCTCCGGCCAGACCGACTTCGACTTCGTACGCTCCATCGTCGAGGAGCCCGGCGCCATCCCCGACGACGTCACGATCTCCGTACTGACCCAGGCCCGTGAGGACCTGATCGAGCGGACCGTCGAGTCGCTGAAGGGCGCCAAGCGCGCGAACGTCCACCTGTACAACGCCACGGCCCCGGTGTTCCGCCGGGTCGTCTTCCGCGGCTCCAAGGACGACATCAAGCAGATCGCCGTCGACGGCACGCGGCTGGTGATGGAGTACGCGGAGAAACTGCTGGGCCCGGAGACGGAGTTCGGCTACCAGTACTCGCCGGAGATCTTCACCGACACCGAGCTGGACTTCGCCCTGGAGGTCTGTGAGGCGGTCATGGACGTCTGGCAGCCCGGCCCGGGCCGCGAGATCATCCTCAACCTGCCCGCCACCGTGGAGCGTTCGACCCCGTCCACGCACGCGGACCGCTTCGAGTGGATGGGCCGCAACCTGTCCCGCCGCGAGCACGTCTGTCTGTCCATCCACCCGCACAACGACCGCGGTACGGCGGTCGCGGCGGCCGAGCTGGCGCTGATGGCCGGCGCCGACCGTGTCGAGGGCTGCCTGTTCGGGCAGGGCGAGCGCACCGGCAACGTCGACCTGGTCACCCTGGGCATGAACCTGTTCTCCCAGGGCGTCGACCCGCAGATCGACTTCTCCGACATCGACGAGATCCGTCGCACGTGGGAGTACTGCAACCAGATGGAGGTCCACGCCCGCCACCCGTACGTCGGTGACCTGGTCTACACGTCCTTCTCCGGCTCCCACCAGGACGCCATCAAGAAGGGCTTCGACGCGATGGAGGCCGATGCGGCGGCCCAGGGCCAGACGGTCGACGACATCGAGTGGGCGGTGCCGTACCTGCCCATCGACCCCAAGGACGTCGGCCGCTCCTACGAGGCCGTCATCCGCGTCAACTCGCAGTCCGGCAAGGGCGGTATCGCGTACGTCCTGAAGAACGACCACAAGCTGGACCTGCCGCGCCGGATGCAGATCGAGTTCTCGAAGATCATCCAGGCGAAGACGGACGCCGAGGGCGGCGAGGTCACGCCGAAGGACATCTGGGCGACCTTCCAGGACGAGTACCTGCCGAACCCGAACAACCCGTGGGGCCGTATCCAGGTACGCAACAACCAGTCGACCACCGACACCGACGGCGTGGACACCCTGACCGTCGAGGCCGAGGTGGACGGCACGGAGACCACGCTGGTCGGCACCGGCAACGGTCCGATCTCGGCGTTCTTCCACGCGCTGCAGGGCATCGGCATCGACGCCCGGCTGCTGGACTACACCGAGCACACGATGAGCGAGGGTGCCTCCGCGCTGGCCGCCTCGTACATCGAGGTCGCCATCGAGGACAAGGTCCTGTGGGGCATCGGTATCGACGCGAACACGACACGTGCCTCGCTGAAGGCCGTCGTCTCGGCCGTCAACCGCGCGGCCCGCTGACGCACCGGCTCAGCCGCTCCGCACCTGTTCTCCCCGGCCCCGTCCGCCTCCCGAGGCGGGCGGGGCCCGGCCGTACGGGCCTCGTGCCCAGGCCGTACGGCGTCTCATACCGGCCATTCGTTCGCCCTGGCACGAACGGGTCTCTTCCTGAGGGCTGACTCCGCCTCGACAATGTGGCTAACATCACGGGGCGCGGCGATGTTGCCCGGGGGTGCCTCCCGCGCCCTTGAGGCTGCGGGGGAGTTACGGAGGTGCGACGTGCAGCCAGACGGACGGGACGGTCGAGGTGCCCACGAGGCACGGGTGCCGCACGCTCCGGGCTCCCGTACGGCCCGCACGGCGAGCCGCCCGATGACCCGGCTGAGCCGCGTCCTGGGCACCCGCACCGCGTGGACGCCGGTCGGGGACGGGGAGTTCTTCTGCCCCGGCTGCGGGGGCGACCGCAACTACCAGCGCCTCATGGGCCGCCGCCGCTTCACCCTCGCGGGCGTTCCTCTCGTCCCGCGCGGTGAGACCGGCCCGGTCGTGGAGTGCGCGGCCTGCGGCCGCCACTTCGGCACCGAGGTCCTGGACCACCCGACCACCACCCGCTTCTCCGCGATGCTCCGGGACGCGGTCCACACGGTCGCGCTGGCCGTCCTGGCGGCCGGCGCCCCCTGCGCCCGAGCCTCCCTGTCGACGGCCGCGGGCGCGGTGCGTTCCGCGGGCTTCGACGACTGCACGGAGGACAAGCTCGGCGCCCTCGTCGAGGCCCTGGCCGCCGACACGGGCCGTATCTTCGGCGAGCCCTGCGGCCCGGGCCTGGCCATAGAGCTCCATGAGGCCCTCGACCCCCTGGCCCCGCACCTCGCCGCGGCCGGGCGCGAGTCCATCCTGCTGCAGGGAGCCCGGATCGCCCTGGCCGACGGCCCGTACACCCCAGCCGAGCGGGACGTCCTGTCCACGGTCGGAGCCGCCCTCACGATCTGCGCGGACGACGTGACACGTCTGCTGCTGGAGGCGGCCCGCACACCGTCGTGACCACGACGCCGCCCGTGCGCTGCGGGCCGGAGCCTTCGGCTTCCTCGTGAAGGACACGAAGCCGGCCGAACTCCTCGACGCCGTCCGCACCGTGGCCGCCGGTGCCCCGTCAGCCGCATGATGGGCAAGCCGGGGGCGCGGGACCGGGCGCGGCTGGTGATCGTGGCGTACGAGTCGGGGCTGGTCACCGGGCACTGCTTGACGGGGCGCGGCCTACAGCAGCCCCGCCGCCGTCAGGAACCTCCCCACCCGCTCGGCCTCCCCCTCAGACAGCGGCACCTGCGGCTCGGCGGTCGCCGCGCACGCGATGACGCCCCGCAGGCGGAGAGCCGTCTTGAAGGCACCGAGGGCCGAGGAGCCGGCTCCCATACGGCCGTCCGCGCTGCCCACGGACACCATGCCGAACAGGGCGCACAGGCGCTCCTGTTCGGTGCGGGCGCGATCCCGTTCGCCCGCCCGGCAGAGGTCGTACAGCCGGACGTAGCCGGCCGGGTCCACGTTGGCGAGGCCGGGTACCGCGCCGTCCGCGCCCATCGCCAGGGCCGAGTCGACGAGGAGCTCGGAGCCGGTCAGGACGCTGAAGCCGCTGACACCGCGGGTACGGGCCCCGGTCACCACCTCCCGGAAGCCCGCCTGGTCGCCGCTGGAGTCCTTCAGACCCGCCAGCACTCCCTCGGCCGCGAGGTCGAGGACGAGGTCCGCGCCCAGCTTCGTGTGGACGGCGACCGGGATGTCGTACGCGACGACTGGGACGGGGGAGCGTTCCGCGATCAGCCGGTAGTGGCGGGCGATCTCCGCGGGGTGGGTGCGGGTGTAGAAGGGCGCGGTGGCGACGACGGCGTCGGCGCCCGCCCCAGTGACGGCCGCGACATGGTCGAGGACCCGGGGCGTCGTCATGTCGATCGCGCCCGCCAGGACGGGCAGCCGGCCGGCCGCACGGGCCACGACCGTCTCCACGACCAGCCTCCGCTGCCGGTCGGTCAGAAACGCGGCCTCCGACGACGAGCCCAGCACGAACAGGCCGTGCACCCCCGCGTCCACCAGGTGGTCGACCAGACGGAGGAGGGAGGGGACGTCCACCTCGCGCTCCGGTGTCAGGGGCGTGCAGACGGGCGGGACGACACCGGTCAGCGGGGCGGGCATGGTCATGGGTGCTCCCTGCGTTGTCGGGCGGCCCGGGCGACGGGTACCAGGATGGTGGCACCGGAGGCGGTGACCACGGGACGACACGGCCGCGCGGACCGTACGCTGGCCCGATGACCGAGCAGCCCTGGAACCCGGCGGACCCGGGCGTACTGCGACTGCCCTCCGGCCGTCTGGTGCGCGGCCGCGGCCTGCGCCATCCCCTCCCGGACGGCCCGGCTCCGACGTACGCCGTGTACCTCCTCGGCAGCCGGCCTCCCCAAGTCCCCTGGGACGCCTGCTGGTTGCGCTGGCCCGACTTCCGCCTCCCCAGCGACCGCGCCCGCGCCGAGCAGGTGCTCCGGGACGTCTGGTCCCGCGCCTCCACCGAGCGCGTGGAGCTCGCCTGCGGCGGCGGCCGCGGCCGCACCGGCACGGCCCTGGCCTGCCTCGCGGTCCTCGACGGCGTACCTCCCCAGGACGCGGTGGCGTACGTACGCGAGCACTACGACCGGCACGCGGTCGAGACGCCCTGGCAGCGGCGGTACGTACGGCGCTTCGCGAGCCCGCGCTCCCAGGGCCCGCTCAGAGGGACAGTGTCATGACGAGGCGGTGCTGGCCCTTTCCGAAGTAGTCCTTGCGGATCTCCGGCTCGCCGATGAAGCCCAGGGACTGGTAGAGGTCGATCGCGGGGCCGTTGTCCGGGTGCACCGTCAGCCACACCTCCCGCACGTCGTCGTCCTTCAGCCGGTCCAGGATCTCCAGCATCAGCCGCCGGCCGTGGCCGCGCCCGCGCTGGTCCCGGGTGACCCCGAGGCCCAGGATGCAACTGCGCTGCCTCTGCGGTGCCGTGGCGACCAGGACGTACCCCCGGAGCTCCTCGCCGTCGTCGAGGACGAGCAGGTTGTCCGCCCACACGTCGAACAGCTGGCGCAGGACGAAGTAGGGATAGGCGTCCTCCGCGAAGGCCTCCTCGTCGAGGCGCGCGAGGGCTTCCAGATCCTCCTCGGTGACGCTTCTCAGTTCCACGGACCGGTCCTCCGGTGCCCGGTCCAGGGCCGAGCCGTTGTATGAGGCCGACGTAACTCCGGAACGGTCGTGCCCTGCGGTCATGCCGCCCCCTGATGAGAGTCGAGGAGTCCTCACCCGAACGAGGCAAGGGCGAGGTTCCAACAGCATCGCGTGCCCCGATCTGGCCCCTCAAGTGCGGTTCAGGACCAAAAATCCTTTCGCCGGGGCGTCTCCCGTGTGTCCCGGAACCGTACGGATCACGGCGAGAGGGATCCGGGTTGTCCGCGGCGTTGCTATCTTGAGCCAATGGACTTGAGAGCCCCGGAGGGCAGCACCCCTACGCTCAACGCAGACGCCCCCTGGGCTGCTTTTGATCCTCGCGCGTACATCGATCATAATTACCGTGATCTTCTGAATGCCGATGCCGAGATCCTCGAGCGGGTCCGTGACCACTTCAGCAACCATTTCCGTGAGAACTTCGAACGGCCGGTTCTCGGTATTGACGTCGGCGCGGGAGCGAACCTCTATCCGGCTCTGTCCATGCTCCCCTGGTGCCGTGAGATCACTCTGTTCGAGCGCGCACCCGCGAACGTCGCCTATCTGCGGAGCCAGCGGGACCGCTTCGACGACCACTGGGACAGCTTCTGGGAGCTGCTGCGTCAGGAGAAGGCGTACGAGGAGATCCACACCGACCGGAGGGACAGGTTCAGGAAGGCGGTCCGGGTCCGGTCGGGCGACCTCTTCGACCTGACGCGTCGGAATCTGATCGGTCTGCGCCCGGATATGGGGCGGTGGCAGATCGGAACGATGTTCTTCGTGGCCGAGTCCCTGACCGGTTCCTACACGGAGTTCCGGCGCGCGGTCGAATGCTTCATGCTTGCCCTGGCGCCCGGCGCTCCTTTCGCGGCAGCGTTCATGGAGGGCTCGTCGGGATATGACGTCGGCAACCAGCACTTTCCGGCGTGCAATGTCAGCGAGTCGCAGGTGTACGACATCCTCAAGCTGTACGGGAAAGTCGACATCTGGCGGCTGGGCGAATCAAGTCACATGGTGCGGCCGGGGCACACCGGAATGATCCTGGTCTGCGGGCACCGGAATGCGGATTTCGCTCCCTCCGCCCTTTCGACGTGGCTGAACATGCCCTTCCGGCGTCATTGCTGAATTTCTTGTCAATATGCGGCAGACGGCGGTAGGACCTGTGTGAGGGGGCATGGGGATGCAGATCAAGCCACGGCAGCACCTGCTCGATATCTGGCAGGCGATCGCCCGCCACTCGTTCGACGGCGGAAAGTGGGTCTGGGGGGAATCGGGCGGTTCGAGCAGCGTGGCGGACGCCGAACGTCTGCTGTGCGTCATGTATCCCGCGACCGAGATCCCCACCTTCCGTCTCGACGACCCCGACACCACCCAGAAGGACGTCGAAAGAGCGCTCCGGCGGGCCGGCGGGCGTATGGAGGTTCCCGCGCATCTCGTCACCGCGCTCACGGAGTTCATGGAGCGGCACACCGCCCCGGACGGAACTCCCGTGTTCGCGGGCGGCCACTACTTCGCCTCCGAAGACGAAAGCCGGGACGTCTCACCGGAACAGCGGGAACTCGGAGTGGTCGACTCCTTCTCGATGTCGGTCACCCTCTGCCTCGCCACACTCGGATTCCTCAAGGTCTACGAGGAGAAGACCTCCCGCGGTGACGTGAAGGAGGCCATCACACGGCTCAGGGAGGCCACCACCGTGCGGCTCACCGCCGCGATGGTGAGCCTGCTGCGCTCCTTCGCCGTCAACGTCTTCGACGCCGACAGCGACCAGGGCCTCCGGCTGCGCCGGCTCGTCGGCGAGGGACGGCTGGCCGAGCGGACCGTCATGCAGCAGTTCCAGCGCCGCTTCAAGGCTCTGCGCGCCACGATCACCGAGAGCCTCGTCCTCGGCGTCGACGTCGAGGAACGCATCAAGGACGACAACCAGCTCTTCGAGTGCGGCTGGGCCTGGGGCCTGGTCAGGGACGCCCCGAAGGTGGAGACCGGCGACGAGATCGGGGTGCAGCCCGCCGGTGCCGCCGACTCCGTCCCGTACCTCTACTTCACCGTGGTCGCCCTCGACGGCATCCAGGACCTGTTCTCCGACCGCACCCTCACCCTCGGCCTGCTCACCCCCGAACAGCAGAAGCTCGCCGAAGCCCTCCGGCTGCGCTGGGAGATCACCCAGCAGTACTGGTCCGGCATCGCCCGCTTCGACTCCGACCGCTGGCCCCTGGAGGACATCCCCTGGCGTACGACGGGCCAGGAACTGGAGTCCGAGTACTTCTCGCTCTCCGTCGCCGCCATCCTCGTACACGACCTGGTACGCCGCCGGGCCACCGACGACGACCTCACCCGCACCGTCACCGTCATGGAACGACTCGCCGAACGCGGCCGTGTCACCAGCCGCGTGACCCGCGACGACCGGGCGGTCCGGCTCCACACCCCCGGTGTCACCCTGCCCCTGCAGGGCAGCGACGGCCCCGGCGGCCCGCCCCTGCTGTGGACGATGAACGACTTCTCGGCACAGCTGCTCAAGCGGACCATCCAGCTGTGCGAGCTGTCCCGCAACATCACCTCGCAGGACCGCCTGCTGCGGCTCGCGGAGCAGACCTTCGGCCATCTGTGGCAACGGCGCCTCACCGACGGCGAGGGCTCCGGGCTGTGGGACGACGTCGGCAGGGTCTACCCGGAGACACCGGAGCGCCCCGGAGCGCTGTCCTGGAGCGTCACCGAGCGCGTCACCGAGTGCATGGTCGCCGCGCGCAAGCTCTATGTGCAGCAGCCGATCCGCAGCGCCGAACTGGCCGTCCTCGCCCGCGCCCTGCTCAGCGAGTCCACCCATCTCTTCGGCAGCGAGCAGATGGAACCCGCCCCCGCCACGGACAGCGAACGCGGCAGGGCGCTGAAGAGCATCGAGATCAGGCTCCGCCGCGCCCGCCGGATCCTCGACGAACAGCCGGGCACCGCCTGCGCGCTGACCCTGTCCGTGCTCGGTGAACTCGACACCCTGGCGCAGGCCAGGGGCGCCGCGGCCCAGGAGGTGTGAGGGTGCTCGTCTTCGCCGCCTCCGACAAAGGGGGCACCGGCCGGTCCGTCACCAGCGCCAACCTCGCCTACCAGCGGGCGCTCCTGGGCGACGACGTCGCCTACGTGGACTTCGACTTCGGCTCACCCACCGCGGCCGCCGTCTTCGACGTCCCCGGCGCACTGCGCGGCATCAAGGAGAACGGCCTGCACTCCTATCTGGTGGGCGAGGTCGGGGAACCGGTCCGCGTCGACATCTGGAGCCGGACCGAGCACCCGGTGCTGCGGGACCGGCCGGGCGGCTCCGGGCGCCTCGTCCTGCTGCCGGGGGACGTCAGCGGCGGCGAGTTCGCCACCGACCAGGAGACGTTACGCCGCTGCGTCGACCTCATGCTCGATCTGACCAGCGAGTTCGACGTGGTCATCGTGGATCTGAGCGCCGGGCGCAGCTACGCCATGGACATGGTGCTGGAGGCGACCGCGCGACCCGAGCTCAGCGGCGTCGAGGCCCGCTGGCTGGTGTTCCACCGCTGGACCCGCCAGCATGTGATCGCCGCCTCCGGGCTGGTCTTCAAGGAGCACGGCATCCTGGACGGCGGGGCGGCCAGGGGCCACGACAAGGAGGCGCTGCGGGGCGCCATCCGCTTCGTACGGGCCGCGGTGCCCGACCTCGACTCGCCGCTGTGGTCCCAGGTTTCCCCCGCGCAGTCCGTCTGGATGGAGCGGTGCGACGAGTATCTGCGGCAGCTCGCCTCGGACCGCGGGATCGGCGACAGCGTGGTGCTGGGCACCGTGCCGCTCGAACCCATCCTGCAATGGCGCGAGCAGCTCATCACCGAGGTCGACGTGCTGTCCACACAGATCGCCGGCAAGGAGACCCTGGAGGCGCTGGAGGAACTCGCCCGCAGGCTCTTCGACGACGCGCGCTGGGGGCGGTCATGACCGGAGCCGTCTTCCGTGAGACCACCGCCGAGCCCCGCACCGAGTCCGTGGGGCTCGCCCATCTCTCCCTGGAACTCGGGCATTTGTACATGGAGGACTTCGAAGGCGGCCCGGACCGGCTGCGGGACCACTTCCGGCGGGTACGGCCCTGGGTGGACGCGGTCCGCGCCGACGCCACCGCCCTGGCGGGCGGCAAACGGCCCCGGATCAGCACCTGCTTCCTGATCGACGACTACTTCACCCGCTTCTCCTCGCCCGCCGAACTCGTGCCCCTGCTGCTCGACGAGGCCGACCGGGCGGGGCTCGTCATCGACTATCTCGCCCGGGAGTCGGCCTGCGCCGTCGCGGACGGGGTGCCGCTCGCGGAGTCCGTCGCGGGCCGCCTGGTCGAGTCACCCCCGCCCGGCAGCCACGGTCTGCGCCCGCCCGTCGGCCGGACCGGCTGGCTCGCCAACGGCGAACGCACGCCCGCCCAGCGCGCCCGGGAGGCGATGAAGTCCACCGCCGGCTGGCAGCCGCCCCGCGAGACCGCGGCGCGCCGGCACTCCGTCTTCATGGACGTCGAACTGTGGGACGACAAGGAGGGCCGCCGCACCTGGTCCTGCCCGTTCCTCGCGGCCGTGTGGCAGCTGGCCCGCCTCGGCCTGCTGCGCCACCACGGCGAGCCCGTACTGACCGCTTCCCCCCGCGCCCAGGGGGATTTCCCGCGCGACTGGGACGACCTGCCGCCGCTGCTCCGGCTGGGCGACTCCGCCGTCCCGTTCAGCGCCTACCGCACCTGCTCGGTGCTGCCGTCCCGGTTCCTGCCCGTCGAGCACGCCGTACGGATCGTGCTCGACCAGGTCGACGTGGACTCCAGGGCGTTGGAGCAGGCTGCGAGGCGTTCCGCCCAGGAGGGCATGCCGGTGCCCGGCTCCGTCGCGGACCGTGTCTCCTACGTCTTCTACACGGTGCCCTGACATGGACGCCCCGGTGGACACGACGCGTCCGGTCATCGCCTGTGGCGAGGTGCGCACCTGGCTGCTGCCCTCGTTCCGGCCGCTGGCCGCCCAGGAGGCCGCCCGGCTCCTCCTGCTGCGCGCCGACGAGCGGGTCCTGGTCTCCGAGCGCCCCAACCTGTACGCGCTCTCGCCGGACACGCTCACCGGGGTGGACTGCCGACTGCCCACCTCGAACGGTGCCAGGGTGCGGGTCGTCGGCACGGTGGCCGCCCGCGCCTCGCTCACCGAGGGCCGTGTCGTCCAGGCCACCGCCTACTTCCGCGCCCCGGCGACGGGCCCCGCCGCGCGTCAGCCGTGGGGCCACTACCTCGTACGGCCGGGCGTGCTCGAACCGCTCGGGAAGCTGCCCGAACAGGCCGTCGCACAGGGCGTTCTCGCGGGAGGGCGGCCCGGCGAGCTGGACCTCGGGCTGATCGCCGACGGCCTGCTCACCCGGCTCCGGCAGCATCCGCTGCTCCACAAGAACACGAGGGTGCCCTTCAAGTCCCGCCGCACCTCCCTGCGCTGGGTGGCGTTACCGGCCCCGGACGGCCAGGGACCCTCGATCGAGCGCTTCACGCTCGCCGAGGACGATCTGCGCACCGTGCGCTTACGGGTGCCCCGGGACACGGAGCCGTCCGCCGTGGCCGGACTGTGCGAGGACTTCGCCCTGCACGACTGGTTGCTCACCACGGTCGTCCGCATGATCGACGGCAAGCTCGTGCCCGTGGAGGGGCAGGCCGCCCTGAAGGCGCTGCGCCCCGCCGTCGAGCATCTGCTGCATCTGTGGATGCCCCGTGCGCGGGTCGACCGGACGCTGGCCCCGCTGTGGGATGTGCTCGAACAGGAGTCCGGGTTCACTCGCCAGTGGCGGACGCTGTCCCAGCGCATCCGGGACCAGTTGGCACTGCTGCAGACCATCGGGTCACTGCCCGAAGCACCGTTACACCGTGATGGCGCCGCCGAGAGCCGCCTCGGTACGGCGTCCTAGATGATCCCGACGGGGGGAGAAACGCAATGACAGGAGCGCAAGGAGCGACAACGACGAACCCGGGCCGGCCGGAGGGCATCCGTGTACCGCCCCTGCTGCTGAAGATACTGATCACCGCTCTGGTGACCATCCTCGCCTATGTGCTGACCAACGCGATCGACGAGAAACAGGGTGAGATGTGGAAGCTCACCGTCTCCCTCGTCATCGGCGGCTCGGCACTGATAGTCCAGTACCTGGTCGACTTCGAACGGCGGCTGGGGCAGATGGAGACGGGCCAGATCAACCGCGTCCGGGAGATGAAGGAGAGCCTGGCCGACCACCACCGCGGGATGACGGAACTGGTCGACGACCGCTTCGCCCGGATCAGCGAGGCCACCGAGCTCTTCAGCGATGTGGACAGCTCGGTGCTCCGCTCCGACGGAGTGACCAGCCTGGCCCGCAGCGCCACGAAGGTGGGCCGGCTGAACAACGAACTCGTGAACACCTTCGCCGGCAAGGAGATCGACCGTCTCGCGACCCTGCTGGAGAACCTCAGCAACCGCAACGCCGACTGCTCGGGGGAGAACCACGACTGGCTCATCGACGTCACCGAGTGCATCAAGCACAGCCTCGACGCCATCAGCACCTCCGTGGACCGCGACTTCTGGAACAGCGAGCCCGCGGGCCGCTATCTGGAGGCGCAGAGCGACGCGATCGAGCGCGGGGTGAAGATCCGGCGCCTGTTCCTGGTGAACACCCCCGACGACATCGACGAGATGCTGACGAAGATCTGCGAGGACCAGAACCTGCTGGGCATCGACGCCCATATCGTGGCCCTGTCCGAACTGCCGCACCGGGCACGGCTGGGCACCAAGAACGACTTCATCGTGTTCGACGAGGAACTCGTCTACAAGATGGGGCAGGACACGCAGGACGTGGTCGACAGAACCATCCTCGACGCCCGCCCCGCGGAGATCAGGGAGTGCCTCAGGCGCTTCAACGGGTTCTGGGCCGCCACGCAGAACCTCACGATGGGCGGCGGCGAACCGGCACCGAGGACGACGCCCCCCTCCTAGGCGTGGGCAGCGGCGGTTGCGGCGGGCCTCGGCGGAGATGTCCGGCGCGTCCGTGCAGCAGGCGCCGTCGCTCTCCTCGGGGCTCGCGCGATGACGCCCCGGATCAGGGACCGTCGTGCCCGGAAGTCCCTGACCCGGGGCCTCCCCCGGATGGCGGTGCCCGGCTTCCCCCTCAGCGCCTGTCACCTTTTCGGCCGGCCGGGCGGTGAGGATCGCCCGGCTGGCTCGTTGTCCCCCGACAAGGCACCAGCGTCGCGCAAGGAGCTGCAAGTTCCCTGCAAGTCCACGGCAAGACGTCCCGTGGACTTGCAGGGGACTACCGGGGGACCATGCCGGCAAGGCGTCCCGCCAGGGGGTCACGGCCGCCGCGGTGCCCGGGGCCAGGGCTCGTACCGTTCGCGGGCCTCGCAGGCGGTGAACATGCCCATCGCCTCGGTGCGCAGCGCCGCCGCCCCCGCCTCGTCGCCCAGCGCCTCGCGCACCGTGGCCAGGTCCCGCAGGGCGCGGGCGCGGGGGAGGCGCAGGTCCAGCTCCTCCCAGCCGACGACCGCGGTCTTCAGCTGCTGCTCCGCCTCGGTGAGCCGGCCGTCGGCCAGCGCGCACTCGCCGAGGGTGCGCAGGGTGATCGTTTCGCCGAACCGGTCCTGGTGGGCCCGGCAGACATCGAGGACCCGGCGCAGCTCCGATTCGGCCTCCCGCGTCCGCCCCAGCCGCAGCGTCGCCTTCGCCCGGGCCCGCCCGGCGTACGCGGCCATCAGCGGATCCCCCACGCCGCTCAGGATCTCCGCCGCCTGCCCGGCCAGCCGCACCGCCGTGCCGTACTCGCCGAGCGAGCGGTGCACCAGGCTGAGCGTGCGCAGGGCGAGGGCCTCGCCGCGCCGGCTGCCCTGCCGCCGGTACGCGCGCACCGACTCGTCGAGCAGCAGGCCCGCCGTCTCGTGGTCGCCGAGTTCGAGCCGTACGGAGCCGGCGTACCGGCAGGCGAGACCGACACCGGTGCAGTCGCCGATCCGCCGGAAGCCGTCGGCCGCGTCGGCGAGGGCCTGTTCGGCGGCGCGCAGGGCGCCCAGCTCCCGGCAGGCGCTGCCGACGCCCGTGAGGGCGGCGGACCGGCCGCGTACGTCGCCCAGGTCCGCGCAGAGCCGCTCCGCCTGCCGGAAGTAGTCCAGGGCCTCGGCGCAGCGGTCCTGCTCGTAGCGCAGCTGTCCCAGGCCGATGAGCAGCAGCGCCTCACCCGAGAGGTCCTCGGCGCGCCGGGCGGCGGCCAGGGCCGCGTCATGGCTGCGCCACCAGGCGTCGAAACGGTTGCTGATGGCGAACGACGAGGAACACAACGCCGCCGCGGCCTCACAGGCCGGCGAGTGCAACCCCAGCGCGGCGGCCCGCTCGACAGCCGTGGTCAACGCGTCGGCCTCGGCATCGAACCAGGTGAACGGGTCGTCCAGGGCCCGCTGGGCGGTCCGGGCGCTGACCGGGGCGGGGGAGTCCCCCGACCTCTCGGTGTCGCCGAGGGGCCGCGCGCCACCCGCCAGGGTCTGGCGCAGGACCACCGCGCCCGGGGGTGCGGCCTCCGTCACCCGGTGCATCAGCCAGAGGCCTGCGGAGAGGGCTCGGCCCACGGCCGCGGTGCGTTCCGCGGGCGGGTCCTCGGTCTCGGCGCGTTCGGCGGCGTAGACCCGGACCAGGTCGTGCAGCCGGTAGCGGGGCTGGCCCACCTGGTCCGTGCCGGGACAGACCAGCAACTGCGCGTCCACCAGCCGCTCCAGTACCGTCTCCGCCTCGTCCTCCGGTACGTCGGCCAGCGCGGCCACCGTCCAGGCGGCGACGTCGGCCGAGCCCAGCGTGGCGAGGCGGCGCAGCACCCGGCGGGAGGCGGCGTCCAGTGCCTGGTAGCTGAGGCCGAGGCTGGCCCGTACCTCCAGATCGCCGACGGACAGCTCGTCCAGCCGACGCCGTTCGTCCGCGAGCCGGCCGGCGAGCATCCCGGGCGTCCAGTGCCGTCGGGTCGCCAGCCGTGCCCCCGCGATCCGCAGGGCCAGCGGCAGCCCGCCGCACAGTTCCACGATCCGCCGCGCGGCGCTCTCCTCCCCTGGGTCCGCCCACGTGGGCCGCACGTCGACGACCCGGGCCAGCAGCTCCAGTCCGCGGTCGTCGTCCAGGACGTCGAGGTCGGTCCGCCGGGCGCCCACCAGCCCGCCGAGCCGCGTCCGTGAGGTGACCAGTACCCCGCAGTCCGCACCGCCCGGCAGCAGCGGCCGCACCTGCGACTCGCTGCCCGCGTCGTCGAGGACCAGCAGGATGCGGCGCCCCGCGACCAGGCTCCGGAAGAGATCCCCGCGCTCGGCCGGGTCCTCGGGCGGGTCCGCGCCCAGCGCGCGCAGCAGCCGCCCGAGGACCTCACCGGGCGGCACGGGATCGCTGAACCCGTGCAGCTCGGCGTAGAGCTGACCGTCCGGATACTCCGCAGCCACCTGGTGCGCCGCCCGTACGGCGAGGGCCGACTTCCCGACGCCCGCGGGCCCGGACACCACGACGACGGGTGTCGCCCCGCGCGGCCCCGTCAGGGACCCGACGACCTCCGCCAGCTCCGTCTCCCGCCCCGTGAAGTCACCGATGCCGGGCGGCAGGAGCGACACCGGGCGCGGCGGCGGCGCCGGGCGCTCCGGGGCGGCGGCCACGGTCCGCGGGCCGGGCAGCAGCGCGGGCTCGGCCCGCAGGATCGCCTCGTGCAGCCGGTTCAGCCCGGGACCGGGATCGATCCCCAACTCGCCGACGAGTACGGCACGCCCCTCCTCGTACACCGCGAGAGCGTCCGCCTGCCGCCCGAGCCGGTACAGGGCGAGCATCAGCCGGCCGCGCAGCGGCTCCCGAGTGGGGTGCGCCGCGACCAGCGCGGTGAGCTCCGTGACGAGCTCCGCCTCCCGCCCCGTGAGCTCCAGCTCGGCGCCGATCCGCTCCTCCAGGGCCGCCTGCCGGGCCTCCTCCAGCCGCACCGCCTCGTCGCGCAGGGCGCCTCCCACCCCACCGAGCGCCGGGCCGCGCCACAGCGCCAGCGCCTCGCGCAGGGCCCGGGCGGCGGCCCGGTGGTCCCCTTCGGCCGAGGCCCGCCGCCCCTCGGCGGTCAGCTCCTCGAACCGTACGAGATCGACCAGGCCGGCCCCCGGACGCAAGCGATACCCCGGTGGCCGCGTCTCGATCGACTCCCCGGCCTCCCGGGGCAGGGCACGCCGCAGCGCGGAGACGTACGACTGCACCAGGGCCCGCGCCGTGCCGGGCGGTTCCTCGCCCCAGACGGCGTCGACCAGTGCGTCGGCGGGCACGACCTGCCCGGCCCGCAGGAGCAGCACGGCCAGCAGCGCACGCGGCTTGGGCCCGCCGAGCCGGACGGGCATGCCGCCGTTCCACGCCTCGACCGGACCGAGCAAGCGGTATTCCAGCTCCACGGGCCCCATCCTCCGTGCCGTCGGCCCGAGGCGACAGCGGTTGCTCACGCAACTCTTGACGCGGATGTACGGCGCCGTGGTTTCCCCGTGAGCATGATGCGCCGGTGAGTTGGGGGAAAGCCGGGGGCCTGGCGAATTTTCCGGGTGGACCGGGCGGAGATCCACCGGGAGGCGGACCGGCTCCCGCACTGTGTGATCCATCGTTTTCTCGCCGGGCGTGACCGAAAAGGCCGTCGCTTTTCGGAACGCCGTCAATCAGCCGTCCGGAGCGCAGATTCCAGCGAGTCTAGACGCGGAGCGTCACCATGGAGACACGAAGGGTGAAACTCGATGGTGCGGGGGAGCACCGGTGAAAGTGGACGACGACGTACTCGGGGGACGACACTCGGCGCGCCGCGCCGGAGAGGCGGAGGAAACGGT
This sequence comes from Streptomyces phyllanthi, assembly GCF_009377205.1. Classification (GTDB taxonomy): domain Bacteria; phylum Actinomycetota; class Actinomycetes; order Streptomycetales; family Streptomycetaceae; genus Streptomyces; species Streptomyces phyllanthi. The sequence goes on along the minus strand of NZ_VJZE01000042.1, from coordinate 7,325 downwards.
GAAGCAATCGCGGCAGGCGTTCGCGAGGACCGGACGTCGCGTGGCCGCCGTCGCGGCCCGCTCCGCGGCGGCGTCGAGGTGAGCGCGGGAGGGACGAGGCCGCCGATCGGGTCGTACGCCGTCGACACCAGCAACGGAAGGGTGGGCCAGGTCCTGGGGCACGAGGGGCCGTACGTACGGCTGAGACCCGTCGGCGGCGGACGGGAGTGGGACTGCGCGCCCGAGTCCCTCCGTGCCGCGACGACGATAGAGCGGCTGCGCGCGGCGACGGCCTACGAGAACGCGAGGAGCCGGGGCGAGGTTCCCTGACGTGCGTCTCGGGCCCTTGGCTCCTCGGTTCCCCGCCCCTCGGGGACTTCAGGCTTCGGGGCACGTGCGCCGTGGGTGAGAATGGGGCCCATGAGTCTGTTCCGCGACGACGGCATCGTGCTGCGCACCCAGAAGCTGGGTGAGGCGGACCGGATCATCACGCTGCTCACCCGGGGACACGGGCGCGTGCGGGCCGTGGCACGCGGAGTACGGCGCACCAGGTCGAAGTTCGGGGCGCGGCTGGAGCCGTTCTCGCACGTGGACGTGCAGTTCTTCGCACGCGGGAGCGAGCTCGTCGGACGCGGCCTGCCGCTGTGCACACAGAGCGAGACCATCGCCCCCTACGGAGGGGGCATCGTGAGCGACTACGCCCGCTACACCGCCGGCACCGCCATGCTGGAGACCGCCGAGCGGTTCACCGACCACGAGGGCGAGCCCGCCGTGCAGCAGTACCTGCTGCTCGTCGGCGGGTTGCGTACCCTCGCCCGCGGCGAGCACGAGCCGCACCTGGTGCTCGACGCCTTCCTGCTGCGTTCCCTCGCCGTCAACGGGTACGCGCCCAGTTTCGGCGACTGCGCGAAGTGCGGGCTGCCGGGGCCGAACCGGTTCTTCTCGGTGGCGTCCGGGGGGTCCGTCTGCGCCGACTGCCGGGTGCCCGGCAGCGTCGTACCCTCTCCGCAGGCCCTGGCCCTGCTCGGTGCGCTGCTGACGGGGGACTGGGAGACCGCGGACGCGTGCGAGCCGCGGTACGTCAGGGAGGGGAGCGGGCTGGTGTCCGCCTACCTGCACTGGCACATGGAGCGCGGACTGCGCTCGCTGCGCTACGTGGAGAAGTAGCCGCAGCAGCACGTGAGCACATGAGTACCCAAGAGGAGACGAGACCACATGGCCGTACGCGGGTTCCTGGGGCGCCAGCGCCGCGAGTACAGGACGCCGGAGCCGCATCCCTCCGGCGCCCGCGCACCGAAGCTTCCCGGCGAACTGGTCCCGAAGCACGTGGCGATCGTCATGGACGGGAACGGACGCTGGGCCAAGGAGCGCGGACTGCCCCGCACCGAGGGGCACAAGGTCGGCGCCGAGCGGGTCCTCGACGTCCTCCAGGGCGCGATCGAGATGGGCGTCGGAAGCATCTCGCTGTACGCCTTCTCCACCGAGAACTGGAAGCGCTCGCCGGACGAGGTGCGCTTCCTGATGAACTTCAACCGTGACTTCATCCGCAAGACCCGGGACACGCTCGACGAGCTGGGGGTCCGGGTGCGCTGGGTGGGCCGTATGCCCAAGCTGTGGAAGTCGGTGGCCAAGGAGCTCCAGGTCGCCCAGGAGCAGACCAAGGACAACGACCGGCTCACGCTGTACTTCTGCATGAACTACGGCGGCCGCGCCGAGATCGCCGACGCGGCGCAGGCGCTGGCGGAGGACGTACGGGCGGGGCGGCTCGACCCGTCGAAGGTCAACGAGAAGACCTTCGCGAGGTACCTCTACTACCCGGACATGCCCGAGGTGGACCTGTTCCTGCGGCCGAGCGGTGAGCAGCGCACCTCCAACTACCTGATCTGGCAGAGCGCCTACGCCGAGATGGTCTTCCAGGACGTGCTGTGGCCGGACTTCGACCGGCGTGACCTGTGGCGGGCCTGCGTGGAGTTCGTGTCACGGGACCGCCGCTTCGGGGGCGCCATTCCGAACGAGGAACTGCTGGCGATGGAGGGGCGGCCCGAGGAGGGCTGACCAGGAGCGACACGATCCCGCCTCATGGCCAGGGACATGGTCATGGACATGGGGCGGGACGACACGCGGGACCCGGCCGAGCGGGACACCGTCGATCTGGTGCACCTGCCCGAGGCGGCGGACTACTCGGCCGCGCTCAGGGAACGTACGGGGATCAGCCGGGCGGGCTGACGTCCGCCCCGGTCAGGGCGAGCACGCCGTTCAGGCCCGCGGCTCCGCCGACGCCGACAGGCTCCGCGCGCTCCTCGACCGCAACCGGCTGGTCCGGCTGGTCCGGCTGGTCCGGCTGTAGGGCGGACCCGCCCGTCCGAACGCTCCGCGGAGCGACGCCGACGCTACGAGGTCTTCGCCGCGCACTCCGCGCACGTGCCGAAGATCTCGACCGTGTGCGCCACGTTCACATAGCCGTGTTCCGCCGCGATCGCGTCGGCCCACTTCTCGACCGCCGGGCCCTCCACCTCCACCGCCTTGCCGCACACACGGCACACGAGGTGGTGGTGGTGCTCACCCGTGGAGCAGCGGCGGTAGACCGACTCGCCTTCCGAGGTGCGCAGGACGTCGACCTCGCCCGCCTCGGCGAGGGACTGCAGGGTGCGGTAGACCGTGGTGAGCCCGACCGAGTCGCCCTTGTGCTTGAGCATGTCGTGCAGGTCCTGTGCGCTGCGGAACTCGTCGACCTCGTCGAGTGCCGCAGCCACGGCTGCACGCTGCCGGGTGGATCGGCCCCGTACGGGTCCAGCGGTCGTCACCGTTGCCTCCTCACGTCTGCGCCTTGCCGGGCCATTGTGCCAGCCCGGTCTGAGGGCGGTCAGGCGCCGCCGCCGTCCGGTGAACCGCGGCCGGCCGGGACGGTCTGCTTGCCGGTCTCCGGTCCCGTCTCCGGTATGGCGCACTCCGCCGGGTCGCCCGCGCCCTGCTCCACGGCCCTCGCACGGCGCCTGGCCAGCGGTGCGGCCAGCGCGGTGAGCAGCAGGAACGCGGCGATGGTGAGCAGCACGATCGTCGCGCCGGGCGGCACGTCCTGGTAGTACGACGTGATCGTGCCGCTGATCGTCACGGCGACCCCGATGGCCACGGCGATCGCGAACGTCGCGGCGAAACTGCGGGTGAGCTGCTGGGCCGCCGCCACCGGCACCACCATGAGCGCCGAGACCAGCAGCAGCCCGACCACGCGCATCGCGACGGTGACGGTGACCGCCGCCGTCACCGCGGTGAGCAGGTTCAGGGCGCGCACCGGCAGGCCCGTGACCCGGGCGAACTCCTCGTCCTGGCTGACGGCGAACAACTGGCGGCGCAGCCCGATCGTCACCAGCACCACGAACGCCGCGAGCAGGCAGATCGCCGTCACGTCCGTCTCGGACACCGTGGACAGCGAGCCGAAGAGGTACGAGGTGAGATTGGCGGTGGAGCCCGTCGGCGCGAGGTTGATGAACATCACACCGCCCGCCATGCCCCCGTAGAAGAGCATCGCCAGCGCGATGTCGCCGCGCGTCCTGCCGTACCAGCGGATCAGCTCCATGAGCACCGCGCCCAGGACGGACACCGCGGTCGCCATCCACACCGGTGACCAGGACAGCAGGAAGCCGAGGCCCACGCCCGTCATCGCGACATGGCCGATGCCGTCGCCCATGAGGGCCTGGCGGCGCTGGACGAGATAGATGCCGATCGCGGGCGCGGTGACGCCGACGAGGACGGCGGCGAGCAGGGCCCGCTGCATGAAGGCGTAGTTCAGGAGTTCCATCGGTGGTCCCGTCAGCTCAGCAGGCCCGTACGGACCGGCTCCGCGCCGGACGCCGCGTGCGGGTGGACGTGGTCGTGGCCCGGCAGCGCGTGCTGGCCGACCGCCTTGGGGGGCGGTCCGTCGTGGAGCACACAGCCGTCGCGGAGGACGACCGCGCGGTCGATCAGCGGCTCCAGCGGGCCGAGTTCGTGCAGGACCAGCAGGACGGTCGTGCCCTTGGCGACCTGTTCGCGCAAGGTGGCCGCGAGAACCTCCTGGCTGGCCAGGTCGACGCCCGCCATGGGCTCGTCCATGATCAGCAGCTCGGGTTCGGAGGCCAGGGAGCGGGCGATCAGCACCCGCTGGTGCTGGCCGCCGGACAGGGCGTCCACCGAGTCCTTGGCGCGGTCCGCCATGCCCACCAGGTCGAGGGCCTGGCGTATGGCCTCGTGGTCGGCCCCGCGGAGGAGGCCGAAGCGGGCCCGGGAGAGACGGCCGGAGGCGACCACCTCGGTCACCGTCGCGGGGACACCGCCCGCGGCCGTGGTGCGCTGCGGCACGTACCCGACCCTCTTCCAGTCGCGGAAGCGGGCGCGCGGCGTGCCGAAGATCTCGATCTCGCCGGCACTCACGGGGACCTGGCCGATGATGCCGCGCACCGCCGTGGACTTGCCGGAGCCGTTGGCGCCGAGCAGCGCGACGACCTCACCGCTGCGCACGGTGAGGTCGATACCGCGCAGGACGGTGCGCGAGCCCAGCTCGGCACGGACGCCGCGCAGGGATATCACGGGCTCGCTCATGATGCGTCCTCCAGAGGGGCAGCAGGGTCGACAGAGGCTACGGGCAAGGGGGCGACGGAGTCACTTGGCGCCGAGTGCGGACTCCAGCGCCTTGAGGTTGGCCTCCATGACCGCGAAGTAGTCGTCGCCGCGGGACTTCTCGGTGATGCCCTCGATGGGGTCGAGGACGTCCGTCTTCAGCTTCGCGTCGTTGGCGAGAGTCTTCGCGGTCCGGTCGCTGACGAGTGTCTCGTAGAAGACCGTGGTGACGCCGTCGGCCTTCGCCATCTTCTCAAGTTCCCTGACGCGCGCGGCGCTGGGCTCGGACTCCGGGTCCAGACCGCTGATGGCCTCCTCGGTGAGACCGTAGCGCTCGGCGAGGTAGCCGAAGGCGGCGTGTGTGGTGATGAACACCTTGGACCCGGTGTCCTTGAGCCCGCTCTTGAACTGGGAGTCGAGGGCGCCGAGCTTCTCGACCAGGGCCTCGGTGTTCGTCTTGTAGGTGTCCGCGTGCTCCGGGTCCGCCTTCTCGAAGGCGGCGCCGACGCCCTTGGCGATCTCGGCGTACTTCACGGGGTCGAGCCAGACGTGGGGGTCCTTGCCGCCGTGCTCGTCGCCGTGCTCCTCGCCCTCCTCCTCGCCGTGCTCGTCTTCGTGCTCGGCCGCGTGGCCGCCGACCTCGTCGCCGTGCTCCTCCAGGGAGGTCAGCGTGGCGGCGTCGATCTTCGTCTTGATCTCGGACTGGGTGACGGCGTCGTCGACGGAGGGCTGGAGGCCCTTGAGGTAGAGCACCGCGTCCGACTCCTGGAGCTGGGCGGTCTGCCGGGCGCTGATCTCCAGGTCGTGCGGCTCCTGGCCGGGTTCGGTGAGACTGGTGACGTTCACGTGCGTCCCGCCGATCTGCTCGGCGAGGAAGGCCATCGGGTAGAACGACGCCACGACGTCGAACTTGTCCGTGTTGCCGGCCGCGGCGGACGAGCCCGAGCACGCCGTGAGGGTTCCGAGGCCGAGGACGGTGGCCGCCGCGACCGCGGTCCCGGATATGAGGTGTCGTCGTACTACGTTCATGACAGTCATTTTCAGCAAAGTTGGAAATGATTGTCAACAAGCGCCGTTAAGACCCCAGGTAAGAGTGATGTAAGGACGGGGGTCGGGGGCCAGGTGGCCGCTTTGCGACCCCTTGCGTTCCCTTGCGGCTTCTCCGTGCCGAACCGATTTGATTGGAGGGGAGCCCCCGCCGGTAATCTGAAGCATTCGCTCTGAGGCGCATCGTTCCCTCCAGGAGCGCATCCGCTTCGTCGCCCGTCGTCGTAATGAAGAGAGCACCGTGGCCGCCGACAAGATCGACACCATCGTCAGCCTGAGCAAGCGCCGTGGCTTCGTATTCCCGTGCAGCGAGATCTACGGTGGCCAGCGTGCCGCCTGGGACTACGGACCGCTGGGTGTCGAGCTCAAGGAGAACATCAAGCGTCAGTGGTGGCGCTACATGGTGACCTCGCGCGAGGACGTCGTCGGTATCGACTCGTCCGTGATCCTCGCCTCCGAGGTGTGGGTCGCCTCCGGTCACGTCGCCACCTTCACGGACCCCCTCACCGAGTGCACCTCCTGTCACAAGCGGTTCCGCGCGGACCACCTGGAGGAGGCGTACGAGGAGAAGAAGGGCCGCGTCCCGGAGAACGGCCTGGCCGACATCAACTGCCCCAACTGCGGCAACAAGGGCCAGTTCACCGAGCCCAAGCAGTTCTCGGGTCTGCTCTCCACCCACCTCGGCCCGACCCAGGACAGCGGCTCGATCGCCTACCTGCGCCCCGAGACCGCGCAGGGCATCTTCACCAACTTCGGCCAGGTGCAGACCACCTCGCGCCGCAAGCCGCCGTTCGGCATCGCGCAGATGGGCAAGTCGTTCCGCAACGAGATCACGCCGGGCAACTTCATCTTCCGCACCCGTGAGTTCGAGCAGATGGAGATGGAGTTCTTCGTCAAGCCGGGCGAGGACGAGAAGTGGCAGGAGTACTGGATGCAGGAGCGGTGGAACTGGTACACCGGCCTGGGTCTGAGCGAAGAGAACATGCGCTGGTACGAGCACCCGCAGGAGAAGCTCTCCCACTACTCCAAGCGCACCGCCGACATCGAGTACCGCTTCCAGTTCGGCGGCAGTGAGTGGGGCGAGCTGGAGGGTGTCGCCAACCGCACGGACTACGACCTGGGCGCCCACTCCAAGGCCTCCGGCCAGGACCTCTCCTATTTCGACCAGGAGGCCGGCGAGCGCTGGACTCCGTACGTGATCGAGCCCGCGGCGGGTGTCGGCCGTACGATGCTGGCCTTCCTGCTGGACGCGTACGTCGAGGACGAGGCGCCCAACGCCAAGGGCAAGATGGAGAAGCGGACCGTGCTGCGGCTCGACCCGCGCCTCGCCCCGGTGAAGGTCGCGGTTCTCCCGCTGTCCCGCAACCCGGAGCTGTCCCCGAAGGCCAAGGGTCTGGCCCAGGCGCTGCGCCAGCACTGGAACATCGAGTTCGACGACGCGGGCGCGATCGGGCGGCGTTACCGGCGCCAGGACGAGATCGGTACGCCGTTCTGCGTGACCGTGGACTTCGACACGCTGGACGACAACGCGGTGACGGTACGTGAGCGTGACTCGATGAAGCAGGAGCGGGTGTCTCTGGACCAGATCGAGGGGTACCTGGCGGGGCGTCTGATCGGCTGCTAGGCGCGCTATCGCTGTCGCTGGATGGGGCGGCAGGGGCTGTTCTCGCCCCTGCCGCCCCTACCCGTTCCCGTCCCCTGGGGGC
>NZ_VJZE01000429.1 GCF_009377205.1 Streptomyces phyllanthi | reverse complement strand
GGGCTCGGGGTGAGCCGGGGCTCCGCGCTGTCGCCGCCGGGGCGCGCCCGGCCCCGGGGAACTAACGTGGAGAGGGAGGTGTGCACGCCACGAGGCGGGCACCTCCCTCCTGGCCTCGCGCCTTACAGGGGCGACAGCATGCAGACGTTCCTGCCGTACCCGGACTTCAGGGAATCGGCGCTGACCCTGGACCGTCGCCGGCTCGGCAAGCAGCGGGTCGAGGCCCTGCAGGTCCTTCGCGGCCTCGTCGTACCGGGTTACGGATGGCGCAGGCACCCGGCGGTCCGGATGTGGGCCGGATACGAGGAGGCCCTGGTCCGGTACGGCCTGGAGGTCTGCAAGGTATGGCGTGAACAGGGACATCAGGACAGCTGCGCGGCGACGCTGGTCGCCGATCTGGCCGCCGTCCGTCCCCGGACACCGGTGCGTGACCAGCAGCCACTGGCGACCGCCGGGGAACTGCCACCCTGGCTGGGCGACACCGCCTTCCACCGCAGCCACCGCTCGGCCCTGGTCCGGAAGGACCCGACCGCATACGCACCGCTCTTCCCCGGAGTACCGGACGACCTGCCGTACGTCTGGCCGACGTCGGACCGGGCGGGGGACGCGTCTGCCGAAGGGTGACTCTGCAGGGCAGGGTGGTCAGCGCGGTCGACACCGCACTCGTGCCCTGGCAGTCGCGGGCTCGACGGCTCGCTGTCCCGGACGGGCTCCGGTCCGGGGCAGACGGCTTCGGCCGGCGCTGAGGCGGTGGCCCGGGAGCCGGAGAAACCCGGCAAGGCGCTGCACGCCCGCTTCGGCGACCGGCTGTCGGCCCGGTGGCGGTGCGGCGCCGGGAGGGTCTTCGTCGGCGCGGCCGGACATCGCGTCACACACGTCGTCGGCGGGGCCACGGCGGTCAGGGTTCCCGTGCTGGACCGGGTGAGGGCGCCGATGCCGGTACGGGGCGTCCGTCGGCGGGGTGTCCGAGCAGTCGCGTCATCGCCTCGGCGGCTCGTACGGCCGCGTCGCCGCAGCAGTTGTTGAACAGGACGTGCAGTTGGTCGACCCGCTCGGCGAGGGCACGCAACCGCGGTATCCACTCGGCGAGTTCGTCGTCGCCGTACGTGTACCGGTACCGCTCCTCCTTGCTCCCGGTCCGCCAGGCGGGACTGCGCCCGTGGAACCGTACGACGGACAGCCGGGCAGAGGTGACGGGTGTGACGGGTGGTACCGAGGACGGGAGCGTCTGAGGCATGTCGACGGCTACGGCGGCCATGCCGTACCGCGCGAGCAGCGCACACGTGGCCTCGGCCTGCCCCTCCCGCCACCACCCGGAATGCCGGAACTCGACGGAGACGGGCCACCCCTCCGTCCGCCGGGCGGCCTCCGCCAGAAAGGTCTCGGCCCGCACCCCGGGCCGGAACCAGGGCGGGAACTGGAACAGCACGCTCCCCAGCCGCCCGGCCCGCCGCAACGGCGCGATCCCCGCGGCGAAGCGCGCCCAGACCTCGTTCAGCACCCCTGGATCCCGGGCGTCGGTCGGCAACCCGTCCGGCATCACCGCACTCCGCGTGGGGTGCCCGGTGAGCAGGGAGAACGCCTTCACGTCGAACACGAACCCGTCCGGTGTGCGCTCCACCCACAGCCGGCTGTTCCGCTCGCCGGGCAGCGCGTAGTAGGAGGCGTCGACCTCCACGACCGGAAACCGCTCGGCGTAGTGCCGTAACCGCCCCTCGGCGTCCCGCCGTCCCACCGGATACCAACCGCTGCCGACCAGCATCCGGTCGGTCCACGAGCACGTGCCCACGAGGATGTCGCCCATGCGGGGCGGTTACCCACCCGGCCCGTCGACAGACTGACGGAACGTCACCCGGAGTCGGCCGGGTTCCCGCGCGGCCACCGGAGTCGGCCGCGACCACGGAAAGGGGGAGTGCCCTCTCCTTTCCACTCTCAACCTATAGCTCATGGGGGGACTTGCGGCAAGGCCCCGGTCGTGACGCAGAATCTCCGGCCGACGGAAGAATCCGGGGACTGGGGAAATGGGGACGCGACATGCGTGTGCTGTTGTCGACGTACGGGTCACGTGGGGACGTCGAACCGCTGGCGGGACTCGCGGTGCGGTTACGGGAACTCGGCGCGGAGGTACGGGTGTGCGCGCCGCCGGACGAGGACTTCGCGCGGCGGCTGGCCGGGGTCGGCGTGCCGCTGGTGCCCTTCGGCCCGTCGGCGCGCGCCCTGACGAAGGCGGGACCGCCGCCGTCATCCGGGGGCTTGCCCCGGCGCGCGGCCGAGATCATCGCCGGCCAGTTGGACGTGGCCATCGCGGCGGCCGAGGGCTGTGACGCGGTGGTGGCGGCGGCCGGCATCCTGCCGGCGGCGGCCGGCGCGCGGTCGGTGGCCGAGAAGCTGGGCATCCCCTCCGTGTGCGTGACCTTCCAGCAGCTCACCCTGCCGTCACCGGAACGCCGGCCGCTGACGTACCCGGGACGCCCCCTCCCGCCGGACGTGACGGACAACCGGGTGCTGTGGAACCTGGACGCCGAGAACATCAACGCGTTGTTCGGCGAGGCGCTCAACACCAACCGGGCGTCGATCGGCCTGCCCCCGGTGGACAACGTTCGCGAGTACGTCTACGGCGACCGGCCGTGGCTGGCGACGGACCCGACCCTGGACCCGTGGCAGGAGACGCCGGACCTCGACGTCGTCCACACCGGCGCGTGGATCCTGCCCGACGAACGCCCGCTGCCGACCGAGCTGGTGACGTTCCTGGACGCCGGCGAACCACCGGTGTACGTGGGCTTCGGCAGCATGCCCATGCGTGACTCGGAGGACGCCGCCCACGTGGCCGTCGAAGCGGTCCGCGCGCAGGGCCGCCGCGCGGTCGTGGCCCGCGGCTGGGCCGACCTGGCCCTGATCGACGACCAGGACGACTGCTTCTTCGTCGGTGAGGTCAACCATCAGGAACTGTTCGGCCGGGTGGCCGCCGTCGTGCACCACGGCGGCGCGGGCACCACGACGACGGCCACGCGCGCCGGCGCGCCCCAGGTGGTGGTTCCGCAGCTGGCGGACCAGCCGTACTGGGCCGGCCGGGTGGCCGACCTGGGCATCGGAGCGGCCCACGACGGTCCGACTCCGACCTTCGAGTCCCTGTCGGCCGCGCTGAGAACGGCCCTGGCCCCCGGGACCCGGGCACGAGCGAGGGCCGTGGCCGGCACGGTCCGCACCGACGGGGCGATGGTGGCCGCGAAGCTTCTGCTCGACGCGATCAGCCGGGAAAGGCCCCCGGTTCCCGCGTGAGTCACGCGGGGGCATCGTCACGACGGTGAGGAGACAGGGCCGTGCCGGCCGTCGGTCCGGGCCTCCAGTGCCCGCAGTACGGCCACCATGTCCTCGTGGCCGTGGCCCCGCGCCACGGTCTCGTCGTAGAGCGTGTGGCAGACGTCGAGGAGCGGGGAGGCCAGGCCGGCCTTGCGGGCGGCCTCCGCGATCAGCCGGTTGTTCTTGAGGACGTCCGCGGCGGCCGCCTGGACGGCGAAGTCGCGGGCCAGGAGCTTCGGCGCCTTCACCCGGGACACGGCGCTGGCCATCGGGCCCGCGTCCAGGACGTCCCGGAGCAGACGCTGGTCGAGCCCGTGCCGGCCGGCGAAGTGGAACGCCTCGGTCAGGCCGGTGACCATCGTGATCAGGAACAGGTTCACCGAGAACTTCATCAGCAGGGCGCCCGGGACGGCTCCGCAGCCGAACGTCTCCCGGCACATGGGCGCGAGCAGGGGCCGTACGGCCTCCACGGCGTCGTCGTCACCCGCCAGCATCGCCACCAACCGGCCCTGCTCGGCCGGGACCCGGGAACCGGAGACCGGGCTCTCGACGTATCGGCCGCTCGCGGCCCGGATGTCGTCCTGGAGGTCGCCGGAGTACTCCGGCGAGGTCGTACCCATGTGGACGACGGTGTGCCCGGCGACGCGCGCGGCGAAGTCCGGGGTGCCGCGCCCCAGCACCGCGTCGATCGCGGTCTCGTCGGCCAGCATGAGGATCACGGTCCCGGCCCGGTCGAAGACCTCGGCCGGGCTCGCGGCGACCTCGGCCCCGGCGGCGCGGAGGGGTTCGCACCGGGCCGGGGTGCGGTTGTGGACGACGAGGGGAGTCCCCGCGCGGGCGAGGTTGAGCGCCATGGGCTGCCCCATGACGCCGAGGCCGATGAAGCCCACAGGCACCGCGCACCTCCGTTCCTGGCCCGCGCCGAGGCCGAGCCGTCGCAGCTGGCTATGACGGCGGTCATAGTAGTCGGCTCTATGACCGTGGTCATAGGGTGGGCCCGGAGAACCCGCGGAACAGTGGTGGAGGTGCGGCATGGTGGTCTCCGAACGGGGCCCACGCGAGCGGATGGTCTTCAGCGCGGCCCAGCTCATACGGCGCGACGGGGTCGCCTCCACCGGGATGCGCGAGGTCGCCGCGCATGCCGAGGCGCCGCGCGGTTCGCTTCAGCACTACTTCCCGGGCGGCAAGGAACAGCTGGTGAACGAGGCGGTGGCCTGGGCGGGCCGGTACGCGGGCAACCGCGTCGCCCGTTTCGTCGCCGCGCTGCCCGAGCCGACGCCCGGCGGGCTGTTCGCCGAGATGGCGCGCCAATGGACCGACGAGTACGAGGCCGCCGGCTTCGCGGGCGGCTGCCCCGTGGCCGCCGCCACGGTGGACTGCGTGGAGTCCACCGCGTCCACGCGGGAGGCCGCGGCCGCCGCGTTCGCCACCTGGACCGGACCGGTGGCCCGGGCGCTGACGGACATGGGCGTGCCCGGCGAACGGGCCGGAGCGCTCGCCACGCTCATGATCAGCACCCTGGAGGGGGCGATCCTCATCGCGCGGGCCGAGCGGGACGTACGCGCTCTGACGACCGCGGTCCGGGAACTCGGCCCCCTCCTCGACGCGGCGGTGCGTCAGGACGACTGACGCCAGGACGACCGACGTCAGGACTACCGACCGGTCGTCCTACTGAAGTGCGGCCGTGAACTTCCCGAGCCGGGCGAGCCCTTCGCGGAGCTCGTCGGCCGACGCCGCGTACGAGAGGCGGACGTGGGTCTCCGCTGTGTGCGTGCCGAAGTCCCGGCCCGGGGTGAGGGCGACATGCGCCTCCTGGAGCGCTCGTTCGCAGAACTCCCAGGAGGTGAGCCCGGTGCGGCTGACGTCGAAGTACACGTAGAACGCTCCGTCCGGCGGGACGGGGACCGGCAGTCCGATCCGTTCCAGACCGTCGAGGACGAGCGCGCGCCGCTGGGCGAACTCGACGCGGCGGGCCTCGCAGACGGCCAGGGACTCGGTGGTGAAACATGTCAGAGCGGCATACTGCGCGGGAGCGGAGGCGCAGAGGAAGTAGTTCTGCGCCAGGCGTTCCACCGCCGGTACGAGGGGCTCGGGAACGACACACCAGCCCAGTCGCCAGCCGGTCATGCCGAAGTACTTCGAGAAGCTGTTGATGACGACGGCGCCGGGGTCGGACGACAGGGCGCTGCGCGGTGGCCCGCCCCGGTCGTCGTGGTCGCTGAGGTTCAGGTAGATCTCGTCGACGACGCGCCACGCGTCGCGCTCGCGGGCCAGTTCGCAGATCGCCGCCAGCTCTTCGGCCGGTACCGACGTGCCCGTCGGGTTCGACGGGGTGGCGACCATGATCCCGCGGGTCCTCTCCGTCCAGTACGACCGTACGGATGCCGCGTCCAGCTGGAAGCGGGTCCCGGCGGTGGTGGGGACGAGGGTGACGCGGGCGCCGAAGCTCTCGGCGATCTGCCGGTTGCAGGGATACGACGGGTCCCCGATGAGCACCTCGTCACCCTGGTCGACGAGGACGGCGGTGGCCAGCACCAGGGCGGCCGAGGCTCCCGCGGTGACGACGACCCGGGAGGGATCGACCTCGACGCCGTGCCGGTCGAGGTAGAAGCCCGCGATCGCCTGCCTCAGGGCGGGCAGTCCCAGGGCGGCGGTGTAGGGCAGCGGCCGACCGTCCATGGCCTCGCGCATCGCGCTCAGGACGGTCGGGGGCGCTCCGAAGTCGGGTTCGCCGATGCTGAGTTTGACGACGTGGTGGCCCTGGGCCTCCAGCGCCGCCGCGTGCTTGCCGAACTCCATGGCGTAGAACGGGGCGACGGCCTGGGCGCGTCGCGAGATGCGTATGCCGCTCATGCGGCCCTACCTTCTTGCTCGATGGCGGACAGGAGTGCCAGGACGAACCGGTTGGCCGGAACGTCGATGCCATGATGCTCGGCGGCGCGCACCACGGCTCCGGTGAGGGCGTCGTACTCAAGGGGCCGGCCGGCGAGCCGGTCCTCCCGCATCGAGGTGGTGCTGCCCTCGGGGACGTGCTGGAGCCAGTGCACGGCACGGTCGACGTGCGCGTCGGTCAGCGCGGCGCCGGCGGCCCGGCCGACCTCGACGGCTTCGCGCATGATGCGCCGGGCGACCCGCTCGACGTCCGGATCGCGCATGACGTCGGCACGGCGGCCGGTCAGGGCGGTCAGGGGATTCGCGGTGATGTTGTGCCCTGGTGTTCGCCACCCTGCGCTGGGAGGAGCGGGACACCATCACCGCCTTCGAGCAGGCCGTGGCCGCGATCCCGCACGTGGTGCAGGCCCAGCGCCTCTTCGGTGAGCCCGACTACCTCCTGCGCGTCGTCACCAGCGGCCTGGCCGCCTTCCAGCAGCTCTACGACCAGCGGCTGGCCACCCTGCCGGGCGTCCAGCGCCTGACCTCGACCATGGTCATGAAGCAGGTGGTCGACGACCGCCCGCTGCCCGCGTAACCGATCGGCGCCCGGGGCACCGGCCATGTTCGTGCCGGGGGCGGTGCGTATATCGGATCAACATCCATGCAGCTCAACCCATTACTGTCAGGGGAAAGTCCGCTACTCTCCGGGCATGGCTCTCCTCGGTCGCCGGCGGACCACGACCAGACTCGCTCCGGAACTCGACGACACCGACCTCGGCAAGGTGCGCAAGCGTCTTGTGGAGAGGGGGACTTCGGGCGGTCGCAGCCTCTCCGTGGCCATGATCGAGCAGCTGCTGCGCGACACCGGGAGGGACTGGGACCGCAGGGCTCACCGGATGAGCGTCCTCGCGGAGTCGACCTCTCCGGCCCTTCAGCGCTCCTGGGCAGGGGAGCAGCCCCAGGACCCGGACGCCCAGCTGCTGTTCGCCTGGGGCGTCATGCTGCGTACGCGGTACGAGGACCAGCCGGACGTGAACGAGACCCACGAGGCGATCGCCGCCTGTGGGCGGGCCACCGGCCAGCGGCCCGAGGACCCCAACCCCTGGGTGGTGCGTCTCGGTCTGCTGCGGCTGTGGCGGCGACCGGAGACGGAGGTCTTCCCGCTCTGGGACGAGATCGTCCATCGCGACCCGTGGCACCGCGAGGCCCATTTCCAGATGCTCGGCTATCTGTCCCCGTGGGAGTGCGGCTCGCACGCGCAGACGGTCGAGTTCCTGGACCGGGTGCGCGCGGGGACGGCGCCCACCGCGCCGACGGCGGGGCTGGAGATCGCGGCCCTGATCGACCGCTACCACGGCACGGTCGACCAGGGCGGGGTCGAGGCCCTCACCGCGATCCATCTGTGGTCCCGCCCGGACGCCGAGGCGGCACTGGGGCGCGCTCTGGCCGACTGGCCCCGTCCCGGCCACCTGACCCACGCCGCGGCCGTGGCCGATCTCAACCTGCTGGCGTACGCGCTGGTCCAGGCGAAGCGGGGCGCGCAGGCCGGCGAGGTGTTCCGGGCGATCGGCGGCCTGGTCACGATGTACCCCTGGGCTCTGGAGAGCGGCGACCCGCTGCTCTCCTTCACCACCTGGCAGCAGCGCGCGGGGAGCTGACCGTCCGACGCCCGGCGAACCGGCGTCGGGCCGCGTACGGAGCGGGCGGCGGG
>NZ_VJZE01000428.1 GCF_009377205.1 Streptomyces phyllanthi | reverse complement strand
GGGCCACGGGGGTTGTGGGCGCGGGCGGGACCGGGGGAACGTGTCCCGCCCGCGCCGAGATGCACCGAGCCGTGAGTACGGGGGGAACCCCGGCTCCGTGCGACGGCCGATGACCAGTCGGCTCACTGAGTACTGCGTCGCGGCGGCCGAAAACGTCACACCCGACCGGAAAAAAATCCGACGAACCACGAACACGCAGGTCAGGAAGTCAGACACCACCCGCGCGCCGAGCCGCCCCTCGCAGAACGACCATTGGGGCAGCCCGCGGGCGCGTACGTCACTTCACAGCGGGACTTCACAACCGGGCTTGACGGCCGGGCTTGACGGCCGGCGCGCGCCTCATCCGGCGGGCGGTGACTCCAGGGCGCTGTACGTCGGGGAAGGCGCCACGCTCGGCTTCGAACCCGAGGGGGTGGAGACGTGGAACGTGGAGAACGGGGTGGTCAGGAAGCCGCTGCCGTGGTGGTCGTTGCCGCCGGGGAGTATGCCGGGGCCTTCGCCGTCACCACCTCCGTCCCTTCCGCCCTTGTCGCCCCTACCGCTCTTTCCGTTGCCGTTGCCATTGCCATTGCCGTTGCCGCTGCCCTGGCCGTCTTCGCCACGGCCCGAGCGCGCCCGGCCGTCGCCGCGCCCGTCGTCCGAGGTGCCCGTGGCCGTGCGGTCGTCCTGGCCGCCCAGGACGCCCTCGCAGTACTTCCTCACCTTGTCCTTGCCGCCCGCCGCGTCCTCCAGGCCGCGCCTGCGGTCGAGGTTCAGGTCCTTGCCGGCCCGGACGTCACGGCAGGCCGCGAGTAAACCGCCGCGCCGGTTGTCCCCGGTGCCCCACCGGTCCTTGCCGAACCCCTGGGAGCCCTGCTGCTCGGTGGTGCCGCCACCCTGGGCCGTGTCGTCCGGCGCGCCGTCGTCCTCGTGCTCGTCCCCGGCGCCGCCGGACGACGGCTCGCCGGCCGAGCCGCCCGCGGTGGCCTCGGGCGACGGCGTGGTGAGCGACCGGTCCGGTGTCACCGCGGCCGAGGAGCCGGGCTCCGGCCGGTCGTCACGGAGCGGAGTCGGAAGGATGCCCGCTCCGGCGGCCACCGCGACCCCGCCGAGCATGCCCGCGGCCAGCGCCGCCGCCATTCCCAGCCGCAGCGGACGGCCCCAGCGGGCCCGCCGCTCCTCGGGACCGGGACGCCCGAGCCGTACCAGCCCGGCGTCGGCGGAGTGGGGTGTGGCGTGCGTACGGGCGCGGCCCAACGCCGCCGTCTCCTCGGCGTCCCGCTCCGAGCGCGCCTTGCGGAAGGCGGCCAACGCGGCCTCCTCGCCCGGCAGTTCGGCGTCCGCCGACGGGATCTCGGAGTTCGGCACCGTCAGCGCGGTCAGCGCGTCCAGTGCCTCCGTGAGCCGGTGCGCCGCGGCGCGGGTGTCGGCGTCGACGGCTTCGAGCGACTCACCACGCAGCAGGCGCTCCGCAGCGTCGCGGTCCAGCCACTTGTACTGCTCGTCGGCCATCACATGTCCTTCTGCGTCCGCGGACGCATATGCGTCACACCGGCGGACGTCACCGCGCGTGTCGGCGCTTCTCTCTGTGGGGGTACGGCGTCGAGTGCGCCGGTCGAATCCGAATCCGCACCGAGCAGCTCAGCGAGCCGCTTCAGTCCACGGTGGGCGGCGGTGCGGACCGCGCCGGGCCGCTTGCCGAGGGTCTCGGCGGCCGTCTTGGCGTCGAGGCCCACGACCACGCGCAGCACCACCGCCTCCGCCTGGTCCTGCGGGAGCTGGGCGATCAGCGAGAGCGTGTGGTCGGTGGCGAGCGCCTCCATGGCCTCGCCCGCCGTGTCCGACTCGGCGGGCTTCGCGGTGAGCTCGGTCTCGTCACCGCCGATGGCCGGGCGCCGGCCGCGCATCCGCACATGGTCGAGGGCCCGGTTGCGGGCGATACGGGCGGCCCAGCCCCGGAAGCGGTCCGCGTCCCCGCTGAACCGCTCCAGATCCCGGGCTATCTGCAGCCAGGCCTCGGAGGTGACGTCCTCGGCGTCCGGGTCACCCACCAGTGTCCGTACGTATCCGAGCAGTCGTGGATGCACGGTGCGGTACACAGTCCGGAACGCGGTCTCGTCCCCGTCCTGCGCCGCAAGCACCGCGGTGGTCAGCTCCGCGTCGTCCCCCAGCACCGCGCGCCCCTCTTTGCGCCTCAGCCGGCGCCGCTCTCGCGGACCGGGTTCGCCCTTCTTCGCGCCTGAGCCGGCGCCGCTCCCGCGGACCGGGTCCTCGCCGTCGTGCTTCCTCAGCCGTGGTTCATCACTTGATGGTCGCGGTCTCAGGATCGCAGGTGGTGCGGTGGTCGTCAGCTGCCGCAACCCGGCGCGAAAGGCACGTTACGGCCTGAAACCGCTCCCCGTCCATGTCCCTAGAACATGCAACTAACTCGTGATGGACGGGGGTGCGGACGGGGGTGTGACAGAAAACGCAGGCGCGGCGCTGTAGAGAGTACGGGCCGCCGCGCGGCCCGTGCCGCGCGACGGTCGGGGCCTCTCCTGTGGGGGGTGGCGGCCCCGGCCGTTGCCATCGGCGAAGTCGGCCGGGTGTCTTGCGAGTACGGGGGTCTCGCGAGCACGCCGGCCCTACTTCTTCCCCTGGGACTTCTCCGGTTGAGGGGTCGCTGCACGCTCACTGGCGGCCGAGTCGCCCGCACCGCCCTTGTCGCCCGCGCTGCCCTTGTCGCCCGACTCTCCCGGATCGCTCGACGCGTCCGTACCGCCCGAGTCGCCCGTACCGTCCTGGCCCTTCCCCCGGGCATCGCTTCCGGCCAGTTGCGCGGCGCAGAACGCCTCGATCTTCCGCTCGCCGCCGGCCTCGTCCACCAGGCGCTGCCAGACGGTGGAGTCCAGCGCCTTGCCGCTGCCCTTGAGCTGCTCGTACGCACGGCACCGGGCCTCGGTGTCCTGAGCCTGCGAGGGGCGGTCGGAGGGGCCTGTCGACGGGTGGGTGCCGGGGTCGGTCCCCGCCCGGCCCTCGGACGGGGACGGCGTGGGCTGTGCGGACCGCCCGGACGCGCTGCCCGACGATCCGGTACGTCCGTCACGGTCGCCGTCGCCGTCGTACGAGACTCCGATGGCCGCCACCGCGACTCCGCCGAGGGTGAGGCTCGCCAGCAGCACCGCGAGCGTGGCCCGCAGCGAGCGCGAACGCCCCGCCGAGCGCTGCTCACGGGGGCGCCAGTCGTCGCGCCGCCGGGTACGTGCCGTGTGCGCCCCCTGCTCACGCGCCATCCGGAACGCCGCGACGGCTCGCGCCTCGCCGTCATCGTCCACGGTGTGGGCGCGCACGGCGGCGGCCAGCAGGACGTCCACGGCTACGGGAGCGGGCGCCCGGGGCGTGCGGACGTCCTGAGGGGCGGCGTCGGGGTGTGCGGGGTGCACGTCGGACGCTCCGAAGTCACCGCCGTCACCGTTGTCACCGCCGTCACCCGGTCGTCCACCCATGTCCGCCTCACCTCCGCCCGAGGGCCGCCCGTCGTCGCCGCTCACCTTGATTCCCCCAGCGTCCGGGGGCTCTCATCCGTCACACCCTCCGCGCCGATCAGTCGGCCAAGGCGCTTGAGACCGCGGTGGGCCGCGGTGCGGACCGCGCCGGGGCGTTTGCCGAGGACACGCGCGGCGGCGGGCCCGTCCAGGCCGACCACCACCCGCAGCAGCACGGCCTCCGCCTGGTCGCGCGGCAACCGGGACACCAGTTCCAGGGCCTGCTCGGTGGAGAGGGCCTCCATGGCCTGGTCGTACGTGCTCTGCGTGCCGGGCAGATCGAGCATGTCGGTCTCCAGCGCGGTCGCCCGGGGCCGTACCTTCTGCCGGCGCAGATGGTCCAGGGCGCGGTGCCGGGCGATGGTCGCGGTCCATCCCCGGAAGCCGGCGCCGTCCCCCTTGAACCGCCCGAGGTCCCGCGCGATCTCCAGCCACGCGTCCGACGCGACGTCCTCCGCGTCGTTCCCGACCAGCCCGCGCAGATAGCCGAGGAGCCCGGGCTGCACGATCCGGTAGGCCACGGCGAACGCGGCCTCGTCCCCCTCCTGTGCCCGCGCGACGGCCGCGCCCAGCTCTCCGTCGTACGCCTGCACGCGGCGGGATTCCCCTCCCTGGCCCACTACTGCCCTCGTTCGCACCGAGATCGTTCGCACCGAGATCGAGTTCTCCGTCCGGCCGGACGTGGTCACTTCCGGCCGTGTCCATGTCCTCCAAGGTCAACAGCGTCCGACAGCACGGAAGTGTCACAGCTCACCGTGGCCCCCCACGGGCCCCGAAGTCCGCCCGCGGGACCAACACCTAAGGGGCACGGGGGAGTTGGCCAGGAGCGCGGACGGCGTTCCCGATCGTCGGGGAAGACGGGACAGGAGATTCACCGGAGGTGATGTACCCCACACCTTCCGCTGTCGATGATGATGTTCGGGGCCCCTTGTGTGCTCAATAGAGGGCTACCCGCGTGCCGGGTTGTTGTTTTGTGTGGCTTTTCTAGGGGTGGGACTTTTGAGTCGACGCAAGACTCATGCTTACAAGCCGCTCAGCGTGAAGCGGAGAGCGTGGCTGACGCTGGGGGCGGTCGTCGTGGGCGGGGCGGGCGTGGTGACGTACGCCGTCGCCAGCCCGAGCGGTGAGCCGGCCGCCGGCGGGCCCCGCACCAAGCGGCCCGTCGACGTGCAGGACCTCGCGCTGCCCGGTGAAGGGAGCGGGACACGGAAGCTGTCGCGGACCGACACCGAGGAGTTCTCCCTCCTCGGGGTTTCCTGGACGGGTGCCACCGCCGCACTCGAAGGCACCGCCCAGGTCCGTACCCGCAGCGTCGCGACCGGTGAGTGGAGCGGCTGGCGGAGCCTGGACGCCGACCCGCGGCCCGTCGACCCGGAGGGGTCCGGTGCCAAGGACGTGCGCGGGGCCTCCGCGCCGCTGTGGGTCGGACCCAGCGACGGCGTCGAGGCGCGGGTCGTCGCCGCCGACGGCTCCTCGACCGCCGGGCTGCCCGAGGGACTCGAGGTCAACCTCGTCGATCCCGGAGTGACCGCCGCCGAGCTGAGGAACAAGGGGCTCGACGCCGCCACGAACTCGGCCACCGGGATGAGCAACGCGGCGTTCGTCGTCGAGGGCTCGACCCCGACGCCCTCGGACAGCGCCTCCCCGTCGGACTCCGCGTCCCCCGAGGACACGACCGGGGGCGAGTCCGACGAGTCGTCCACGGACACGGACACCGGCACGGACACCAACACCGACACCGGGGCGGACACCGGGGCCGACACCGGCGAGGCGGAGGACGCCGGCCCGGCCGTCGCCCCGACCCCCCTCGCCTCCACCGTGAAGCAGCCCCCGATCGTCTCCCGTGCCCGCTGGGGCGCCGTCGAGTCGTCGGTGTCGGGTTCGCCGGAGTACATCGACAAGATCAGCGCGGTCTTCGTGCACCACACGGCCGGCTCGAACGCGTACAGCTGCGCCCAGTCCCCGGCGCTGATCCGCGCGATCATGGCGTACGACATCGAGACGGCCGGCCGTGGCGACCTCGGCTACAACTTCCTGGTCGACAAGTGCGGCCGCATCTTCGAGGGCCGCGCGGGCGGCGCCGACCTGTCGGTGCGCGGCGACCACACGCCCGGCTTCGACGGCGACTCCGTGGGCATCGCGGTGCTCGGCGACTTCGAGGGCGGCAGCGGGACGACCGCGGGCAGGCCGACCCGGGCCGCCGTCGAGTCCGTGGCGCGGCTGGCCGCCTGGAAGCTCGGCCAGTACGGCGGTGACCCGGCCGGCAAGGTCACACTGACCGCGTCCGAGGACACCGGCGTGCACGCGAAGGACGCCGAGGCCGAGCTGAACGTGATCTCCGGCGGCAAGGACGCGGCCACCACGACGTCCCCCGGCAAGAACCTCTACTCCAAGCTCGCCGAGATCCGCCGCTACGCCGCGAGCCCCGGCAGGAACTCCGCGATCCCGACCGCCGACTACACCGGTGACGGCGTCAGCGACCTGGTCGCCGCCACGCCGAAGACCGGCAGCGGCTGGATCACCCTCGTACCGGGCGGGGTCGGCGCCCCCGTCTCCGCCTCCAAGCTGCGGATGAACCAGGCGAGCACGGGTGTCCCGGGCGCCGCCGAGTCCGGCGACCAGTGGGGCGCGGCCACCGCCTGGGGCGACATCAACGGCGACGGCTACGCGGACCTCGCGATCGGCGCGCCCGGCGAGGACGACGTCAGCGGGCATGTGGACCGCGGCGCGGTGACGATCCTGTACGGCCCGAAGTTCGACGTGGAGGCCGACGCCGACACCATGGCGCTCGGCGACGACTACAACCCGAACAGCGCGAAGTTCGGCTCGACCGTGGCCGTGGGCGACTTCAACGCCGACGGCAAGGCGGACGTCTTCACCGCGGCCACCGGCACCGGCGGCAACTGGGCCGCCCGCTTCAACGACGGCCACGAGGTGGCGGGCGACATCACCACGGTGACCGGCGCCCTCGCGTACGTGGACGCCGCGAGCGGTGACTTCAACCGGGACGGCTACGCGGACGTGGCGCTCAACTACCGGGACGCGTCCGGCGCCGGCAAGGTCGCCTGGTTCAAGGGCTCCAGGTCGCTGGGCCTGACCAAGGTGTCCACGCTCACCGTCAAGGGCGGCCGCTCCATCGCCGCGGGCGACGTGAACGGCAACGGCTACGACGACATCGTCATCGGCCAGCCGACCGCCTCCGAGTCCGGCGGCAACTCCGGCGGCCAGGTCACGATGGTCCCGGGCACCTCGACCGGGTTCACCACCACCGGTATGAAGACGGTCCACCAGGGCACGAGCGGTGTGGAGGGCGCCTCCGAGTCGGGTGACGCCTTCGGCACCTCGGTGTCGGTGGGCGACTTCGACGCCGACGGTTACGCGGACGCCCTGACGGGCGCCCCGAACGAGGACATCACCCGCGACGCCAAGAACCGCTCCAACGCGGGCTCGGTCTGGCTCCTCAAGGGAACGTCCTCGGGCCTCACGGGCACCGGCTCCCTCGCCCTCTCCCAGGACTCCGCGAACATCCCGGGCTCCACGGAGACCGACGACAAGCTCGGCTCCGCCGTCTCGCTGACCGACCTCACGGGCGACGGCTACGCCGACCTGACGATCGGCACCGAGGGCGAGGACACGGGCAACGGCACGCTCCTGTGGGTCCCGGTCGTGGATGGCACGGTCACGACGACGAAGTCGGCGTACTACGGGCTGCCGCAGCTGGGCACGTCGGCGGGCGGCCGCCTGGGTCAGGTGCTGACCCCGTAGGGCCACCGCCCGGGCCGCACCTCACGGAAGCCGGGATCCTGTCGTACGACGGGATCCCGGCTTCCGCGTTTCCCGGCCCGTCACCCCACCGCGTCCAGACACAGCAGCCGCAGGGAGCCCTCCCCCCGGTAGCACCTGCGCGCCTCGTCGATCGGGTCCCACAGCCGCCCGTCCGGCGTCCGCACCCAGAGGTCCCGGCCCGCCGCCATCCACTCACCGCCCGTCTCCCGGACGACGACTTCACCGGCGTACGCCCCGAAGCCCCGCAGCACGCTCTCAACAGCCTGATACGGCGCTCCCTGGCCCCGTATCTCCTCGATCATGCGGTCGACCCGCCACAGACTCCGCGGCGAGTAGTCGAGGCGCACCCGCGCCCCCTCCCGCATCATCCCCACCACATCGGCCGCCCACCGAAGGGGCTTGCCCGCGGAATGGTGCCGGGTGCCGTGCCGTGGTGCCGTCGTTTCCGTCTGCCGTGCGTCGTTCACACCAGGAAGAGCGTTCCCCGACCGTCACGTGTCACCGATTTCCGGGCGGTTGCGCGACACCGGCGCAGGACCGCCACAGCGGCCGCGGTACGGTCACAGGACCCTTGCAGGGCAAGGGGTTTGAGCAGAGGCGACCGGCGAGGGCCCTCGGACGTGTCACGCCCTCCCCCGCGCCCGCCGCGACAC
>NZ_VJZE01000427.1 GCF_009377205.1 Streptomyces phyllanthi | reverse complement strand
CCCCCGTACCGGCACCAGCCCCCGCGTCCCGACCATCGACCTCGGCCCCTGGCTGTCCGGAGACGCGGAGGCCCGCGCGCGGACCGCCCGCACGGTCGACGAGGCCCTTCGGACGGCCGGCTTCCTCCTGGTCACCGGCCACGGGGTGGACCCGGCCCTGCGCACCCGCGTCCGGGCCGCCGCCCGTGCCTTCTTCACGCTCCCCACCGAGGCCAAGCAGGCGTACGAGGCCAAGGTCGGCGGCCGCGGCTGGCTCGGCCCGGGCGCCGAGGCGAACGGCTACTCCGAGGGCACCAAGACCCCACCGGACCTCAAGGAGTCCCTTACTTTCGCAACCCACGAACCCTTCGAGGACCCGGCCGTGAACGCTGAGTGGTACGCGCCGAACGTATGGCCCTCGCAGGTGCCGGAGCTCCGGCCGCTGTGCGAGGAGTATCTGGCGCGGATGGCGGAGCTGGAGAACCACCTCCTCGCCCTGCTCGGAGAGGCCCTGGGCCTCGAACCCGACTTCTTCACGCGCCACATGAGCCACCCCACCTACGGCTTCAACATCAACTGGTATCCGGGCACGGAGGTCGTCGGCGAGCCCGAGCCGGGGCAGTTCCGCATCGGCCCCCACACCGACTTCGGCACCGTCACGATCCTCGACCGCCAGGCCGGCAAGGGCGGGCTCCAGGTCTACACGGACGAGGGCGGCTGGGAGGACGCCCCCTACGACCCGGACGCCCTCACCATCAACATCGGCGACCTGATGGCCCGCTGGACCGGCGACCGCTGGCGCTCCGGCCGCCACCGCGTCCTGCCCCCTCCGACCGACACCCCCGCCGAAGAGCTCATGTCCCTGGTCTATTTCGGCGAGTGCACCCCGGGGACACGGGTGGAGTCCGTCCCCGCGCCGGTGGGGCGAGTGGCGTACGAGCCGGTGGACTCGCACGTGTACCTGCGGGAGAAGCTCGACTCGATCACCGTCGGCTGATCGGGTCGGCTGATCGGTCGGGGGCCGGCCCAGTGAGCGGCCGGTGGTCGTTCGGCTGATCGCGTTGTCAGTGGTCGCCCTTAGCGTGTGGACATGAGTGATTCAGGGGGGTCGTTGGTGACCCGGTCCACGGGTGACCTCGTCGGGACGATGGAAGCCGTCGGGTTCAGCGATGTGGACGACGCGGAGCCGCTGGCGGACGGATGGCTGCAGGTGGAGTTCGCGGACTTCGGGCGGCACAGTGCCCAGGCGCTGGTCCGCAGAACGGGCGCGCCGGTCGTCATGGTGTCCTATCTGGACAGTGACCTGGGGTTCGTCGAGGCCGCACTGCCGGGTGGGGGAGGCTGGACGGGGCTGCTGAATCCGGAGTTGGCCGAGAGTTACGAGATAGGTCCGGACGAGTTCCCGGTCGGGCCCGCGGTGGCGGGTGCGGCGGCCTGGTCCGCGGCCGCGGGGCTCGTGGGCGACGAGGCGCTGGTCCGGCGGGCATTCACCGAGCACGCGGACTTCGCGGAGTGGCTCTTCCCGGTGCTTCTCGCCGGCCTGGGCATACCGGGGGCGGAGCTGCCCTGAGCCGGTCGGAACCCTGCCCGCGCGACGCAACAGATCAGCCCGCGCCACCGACCGTTCGGGGCACGCGGCTGAGCATGAGTTCTGGCGACAGGACTCACTGCCACTCAGTCATACTGCCGCTCAGTCATGGGGAACGGTCACGCCTCGGCGTACGTCTGCCGTAGCTCCTCGAAGCGGTCCGGTGTCCAGGCCGTCCAGTCCACCGGGTGTCCGTCGAGCGCCTCGGCCAGGTACTCGAAGTGGAGGTGCCAGGCGGCCAGGCAGTCGCGGCGGAGTTCGTCGTCGCCGCGGATCTCGTTGGAGAAACGGAGTGTGGTGCCGTGCTCACCGTCCGGTTCCAGGTGGAGGCGGATCCGCCCGTGGAAGCCCTCCAGCGTGTACTCGGCGACCCTCTCGACGTCCCAGGCGGTGATGCGCCCCGCTACCGCCGGCGGCGTCTCACCGCCGGGGCCGGTGTTCAGCCAGCGCAGCGCGACCGCACCGCCGAGGCGCGGCTCGAAGGTGTCCGCGGCGGCCAGCCAGGTCCTCAGCCCGTCGCCGTGGCCGGCCACCACGGGCCACACCCGCTCCACCGGGTGGCGGGGCAGGTGCAGCGTGAAGTGCAGCGTGTGCGTGTCCCCCCGAGTCCGGCCGGTGCCCTGTTCGATGACCTCGTCCATGACACCAGCCTGACGCGTGCCCGGGGGTGACGCACCCGGCTGGGGCTGGGATCACACGCCGGAGTACGAGTGCTTGCCGGAGACGAAGATGTTGACGCCGTAGTAGTTGAACAGCCAGCAGCCGAAGGCGATGAGCGCGATGTACGCGGCCTTGCGGCCCTTCCAGCCGGCGGTGGCGCGAGCGTGCAGGTAGCAGGCGTAGGCGACCCAGGTGATGAAGGACCAGACCTCCTTGGGGTCCCAGCCCCAGTAGCGGCCCCAGGCGTCGCCGGCCCAGATGGCGCCCGCGATGATCGTGAACGTCCACAGCGGGAACACCGCGGCGTTGACGCGGTACGAGAACTTGTCGAGGGACGCCGAAGCGGGCAGCCGCTCCAGCACGGAGGTCGCGAAACGGCCCGGCTTTCCGCCGGTCGCGAGCTTGTTCTCGTACGAGTCCCGGAACAGGTACAGGATCGTGCCGACCGCGCCCACGTAGAACACGGCACCGCAGAGGATCGCGGTCGAGACGTGGATGTACAGCCAGTACGAGTGGAGGGCGGGAACCAACTGGTCGCTGGCGGTGTACAAGACAGTGACGGCGATACCGAGATCGAGGAGCACCGACGTGATCAGGGGAAGGCCGAGCCAGCGGATGTCCTTCTTCAGCGCCAGGAAGCCGAGATACACACCGACGGCGACGGTGGAGAAGGTGATGTTGAACTCGTACATGTTGCCCCATGGCGCCCGCTGCACCGACAGGGCGCGCGTCAGCACACCGCCGAACTCGATGGCGAAGGCCAGCGCGGTGAGGGACACGGCGATACGGCCGTAGAGGTCGCCCTGCTCGTCCCCGCCGTGCGCACCGGGCCCGTCCGGCACGTCCCGCGCACCGGCCGCGGCCCGCACGACCACCTCGGGCCGCTCCAGCACGGCGGTGCCGCCGGCCTTCTTCACGGTCACGGCGGGTGCCTTCGCCCCGGTCTTCTGCGTCAGGGCGGCGGCCGTCCGGCCGACCTTGCTGCGGCTGCCGAAGAGCCATTCGGCGATGTACGCGAGGAAGGCCAGCGTGTAGACGGCCATCGCGGAGTAGATGAGCAGGTTGCTGATGCTGGCAAGGTTTTCGTTGGTCGCTGCGGCAAAGGTCACCTCAGCACTCCTTCGGGGGATGTCCCGGCAACTTCCGGCAGGACAATGCGGTCGTCGGTCGGCTTCTCAGCACGTGGCAGCACGTGTGGTGCGAGAACCAGGCGCATGCCGATCTCGCCGAAACAGGGGGAGGCTTCAATTCTTCTCAGCCCCTTCTGCGGGTGCGACGTGGGCGTCGGAGTCGGAGTCACTGGCCGGGTCCGGCTCCGGCTCCGGCCCCAGGTCCGCGTTCCGCTCGGGAGCGGCCGGTGCCGCGTCGTGCACCAGACCCGCCAGATCGCCCAGTTCCTCGGGGAGCTTCGCGGACTCGCTGCGGCCGAGGCCCGCCATCTCGACGACCGTGAGGCCGTCGGCGCCCCGCACGGCGCGGACCCAGACGCGGCGGCGCTGGATGAAGAGGGAGGCGGCGAGGCCCGCGATGGCGGCGACGGCTCCGGCGAGGGCCCAGCCGCTGCCGGGCTGCTGGGTGACCTGGAAACCGGCCCACTCCTTGACCCCGTCGAAGCTGACCGTTCCGGCGCCGCCCGGCAGCGTCATGGTCTCGCCGGGCTTGAGGTTCTCCCTGAGCTGCGCGCCCTTGGAGTCCTCGAACATCTTCAGATGGCTCTTGTCGAGCCGGTACACACTCTGCGGCACACCCGAGTCGACACCGAGGTCACCGTGGTAGGGCTCCAGGTTCAGCACCGGGTTCAGCAGCGCCGGGAACTGCGAGACCACGGCGGTGCCCTCTCCGCCGTACGACGGCAGGAAGAACGCCTGGAAGCCGAGCTGCTCCCGCTTTCCCTTGGCGTCGCGGTAGCCGTCCATGACCTTGATCACACCGGAGGAGGTGACGTTCGCGTCGAGCGGCAGCAGCGGCACGGCGTCGCTGAAGACGACCTTGCCGGAGCCGTCCCGGACGGTGACGACGGGGGCGTAACCGTGACTCACGAGATAGACCTTGGAGTCGCCGATCTCCAGCGGCTCGTTGACCTTGACCGTGGTCGACTTCTCCTCGCCGTCGGCGCCCACGGCATAGGTGATGGCCGCCTCGTACGTGCGCGGAGTGCCCTTGTTCGGCCCGGTCGCCTCGTACGTACCCCTGAAGTTCTTCAGGTCGAAGCTGAACGGGTTGAGGTCGTCGGGGGTGAACAGGCTGCCGGACTTGAAGTCGTCGTACTGGGTGAGGGTGTTGGCGAAGCCGTCGCCCTCGACGATCAGCTTGGTGCCCTCGGACCTCAGGAGCTGGCCCCAGGCGAACGCGATCAGCATCACGATCAGCGCGATGTGGAAGAGGAGGTTGCCCGCCTCCCGCAGATAGCCCTTCTCGGCGGCGACCGCGTCCCCTGCCACGTGGGAGCGGAAGCGGCGCTGCCTGAGCACCTTCAGCGCGGCCTCGCGCACCTGCTCCGGCTCGGCCCCGGTGCGCCAGGTCGCGTACGCGGGCAGCCGGTCGAGCCGCTTCGGCGCCCTCGGCGGGCGGCCCCTGAGCTGCTCCACGAACTGCCAGCTGCGGGGCACGATGCAGCCGATGAGCGACACGAACAGCAGGATGTAGATCGCCGAGAACCACACCGAGCTGTACACGTGGAACAGCCCGAGCCTGTCGTAGACGGGCCCCAGGGTCTCGTGCGCCTTCAGGAAGTCGGCGACCTTGGTCTCGTCCTGACTCGACTGCGGGATCAGCGAGCCCGGGATCGCCGCGAGCGACAGCATGAACAGCAGCAGCAGGGCGACCCGCATGGAGGTCAGCTGCCGCCAGAACCAGCGGGCCCAGCCGATGACGCCGAGCGAGGGCAGGTTGGGGGCGTCCTCACGGGGAGCGGTGGACAGCTGGGAGCCGGCGGCGCCGAGGTCGCTGTCCTCCGCGGCGGAGGCCTTGGCCTCGACCTCGGCCCTGGCCCCGGTCTCCGTCTCTGTGTTGCTCATGGATCAGATCCCCACCGTGAAGCCGTTCGACCAGACCTGCATCTCCTGCACGATGCGGTCCCAGGCGCCGGTCAGCAGGAGCAGGCCGGTCGCGATCATCATGCCGCCGCCGATACGCAGCACCCACACGTAGTGCCGCTTGACCCAGCCGAAGGCACCGAGCGCCTTACGGAAGGCGACCGCGGCGAGGACGAAGGGCACACCCAGCCCCAGACAGTACGCGACGGTCAGCAGCGCACCGCGCCCGGCGCTGGCCTCGTTGGAGGAGAGCGCCAGTACCGAGGCGAGGGTCGGGCCGATGCAGGGCGTCCAGCCGATACCGAACAGCGCGCCGAGCAGGGGCGCGCCGACGAGCCCGGCGGCCGGCCGCGTGTGGAAGCGGTACTCGCGCTGGGTGAGCCACGGCATGAGCCCCATGAAGAAGACGCCCATGAGGATCATGAAGGTGCCCAGCACCCTGGACAGGACGGCCTGGTGCTCCTGGAGCGTCGCCCCGAAGTAGCCGAACAGCGCGCCGCCGGAGACGAACACGGCGGTGAAGCCGAGGACGAACAGGGAGGCACCCACGACCATCCGCCCGCGCCGGGCCTCGGCCAGATCGGTTCCGGTGACCCCGGTGACGTACGAGAGATAGCCGGGTACCAGCGGCAGCACACACGGGGAGAAGAAGGAGACGAGGCCGCCGAGCAGGGCGACCGGCAGGGCGAGCAGCAGCGCCCCGTTGAGGACCGTCGTGTTCGTGTCCGTGACCGCGGCCAGCAGGGACGCTTCGGACACGTCACTTCTCCGCGAGGATCGGATCGATCATCTTGCGGAGCTTCGACTCGCTGAGCGCCTGGAGGGAGCGCGCGGCGACCTTCCCCTCCCGGTCGATGACGAGCGTCGAGGGAATCGCCTGTGGATTGAGCGTTCCCTTCTCGAAGCGGAGCATCAGCTTGCCGGTCGGGTCGTACAGGCTCGGGTAGGTGACCTTGTACTCGTCCTCGAAGGCCCGGGCCGGTGCGGTGCTGGTGTCACGGGTGTTGATGCCGACGAACCGCACGCCCTGGCCTTCGAGGTCCTCGGAGACCTTGACGAGGTTGGAGGCCTCGGCACGGCAGGGCGAGCACCAGGAGCCCCACACGTTGACGACGACGATCTTGCCGTTGTAGGCGGAGGCCACGTCGAGTTGCTCGCCGTCGATGGTCTTGCCGGAGAGGTCGGGGGCGTCGGCCCGCTCGCCCTTCTTCACGGTGGCGATACCGTCGGAGCTGGTGATGAAGCCGGTGCCGCCCCCGCCTCCCGAGGTCCCTCCGCCGCAGGCGGACAGGGTGAGCGCGAGCGCGGCGGCTCCGGCGGGGAGCAGGACTGCGCGGTGACGGCTCGTACGGGGCCGGCGGGTCTCGGGGGTCTTGTTGATGCGGTTCGAGCGCTGGGGGGCACGGACACGGCTGGCGGCACTCATGTGAAAAGTTTCGCATGCCCGTCCCGGGGATCTTCCGCACCCCCCTCCAGGGTGGAAACCCCCATGTCAGCCCCCGTTTTGGGCGCCGTCCGAAGAGCTGCTCGGGGAGCCGTCCCCGGAGCCGTCCGCCGACCCTTCGGCCGGCTGCTTGCCGGTGTCCGC
The DNA here is from genome assembly GCF_009377205.1 of Streptomyces phyllanthi. Classification (GTDB taxonomy): domain Bacteria; phylum Actinomycetota; class Actinomycetes; order Streptomycetales; family Streptomycetaceae; genus Streptomyces; species Streptomyces phyllanthi. Next base: position 1,104 of record NZ_VJZE01000427.1, on the reverse strand, counting down.
GAGGAACTCCTTCCAGCCGCCGGCCGGCTCCTGCCCCACCCCCAGCGACCGGAGCTTGTCGAGGACGTCCGGCTTCTGTACGTCCAGCCAGTCCACGAACTGCCGGAAGGAGACGATCCGTATGTCCGCGCCCTTCTTCTCCTTCTCCCGCGCGATGTGCTTGATGGCCTCCTCGACGGCGTCCATGTAGATGCCGCCGTTCCACTCCTCGAAGTGGTTGCCGATGAAGAGGGGTGCCCGGTTGGTCTCGTACGCCCGCTGGAACCCGGCGACATACGCCCCGGTGGCCTGCTCGCGCCAGGCCGGGTAGTTGGCGGGCGGGGCCTTGGTGGAGTTCTGCGACTGGTTGTACATGATGTTGTAGTCCATCGAGAGGACCTGGAAACCGCGCCCGGGGAACGGTATCTGCTGGAGCGGAAGGTCCCATATGCCCTGCTTCTTCTGCGGCCAGACCTGGAGGCCGCCGGACGAGGAGGAGTCGTAGCGCCAGCCGAGCTCGCGGGCGGTGGGCAGCAGGTTGTCCTGGCCGAGCAGACACGGGGTCCGGGCGCCGACGAGCTCCTTGTCGTAGTCGAAGGGCAGCGGTTCGACATCGGTCCAGCCCGTGTTGGTCCGCCACTCCTTGACGAAGGACTTCGCCTGGTCGATCTCGCTGCGCCACTGCTTGGGCGTCCAGTTGGCGACCGATCCGTAGCCACCGCAGAAGTGGCCGTTGAAGTGGGTGCCCATCTCGTGGCCGTCGAGCCAGGCCTCGCGGACGTACTTCAGCGTCGACTTGATGTGCTCGTCCGTGAGGTAGCCGATGTCGGAGGCGCCGGGCGCGTTGTTCGGCGGGAGGTACTTGCGCTTCTTGGACTCGGGCAGCAGATAGATGCCGGAGAGGAAGAAGGTCATGTGCGCGCCGTGGTCCTCGGCGGTCTTCAGGAAGCGCGGGAAGAGACCGTTGCCGACGTCCCCCGCTCCGTCCCAGGAGAACACCACGAACTGCGGCGGCGTCTCACCCGGCTCCAGCGGCCGCGGCTTGCCCGGCTGGTTGGGCTGCCGCCCGGTGTCCGCGGTGGACCCGTCCCCGATCGGCCTGGCTATCGGCTCGATCCCCTTCCC
>NZ_VJZE01000426.1 GCF_009377205.1 Streptomyces phyllanthi | reverse complement strand
CCCGCCGCCCATACGGCCGCCGCCACCGCCACCCGGTCCGCCGAAGCCGCCGCCCGTGGACGGACCGGCCGTCGGGTTCGTGCCGCTCATGCCGCCGCCCGTCCCCGCCGGGACCGACGCCGCGTACGCCGCCGGGCCCGCGACCGACGCGAGGACCGCCGCCGCGACGGAGGCCGCCAGCAGCCGTATCCGGCCGCCGGAGCGGAAGGCGAGCAGGCCCGCGATCGCCAGCGCCATCACCACCGCGATGGTCGGCCACAGCCAGGTGTTCCAGTCGGAGGTCCTGCGGAGGAGGACCACCGCCCACACCCCCGTCACCGCGAACGCCAGCGGCAGCACCCACACCCACCTCTTGTCCGTACGGAACGCGCGCAGCAGCATCGCCCCGCCCCCGCCGCACAGCGCCGCGATACCGGGCGCGAGCGCGGTCGTGTAGTACGGGTGCATCGTGCCCTCGGCGAGGCTGAACGTGACGTAGTGCAGGGCCGTCCAGCCGCCCCACAGGACCAGTGCCGCGCGTGTCACGTCCGTACGCGGGGCGCGGCCGCACAGGACCAGGCCGCCGGCCAGCGCGATGCCCGCGAAGGGGAGGAGCCAGGAGATCTGGCCGCCCAGGACCTCGTTGAACATCCGGCCGATGCCCGAAGTGCCGCCGAAGCCTCCGCCTCCGCCTCCGCCTCCGCCACCGCCACCGCCCATGCTGCCGTCGCTGCCGAGGATCCTGCCGAGGCCGTTGTAGCCCATGATCAGGTCCCAGGCGGTGCCGTCCGTCGAGCCGCCGATGTACGGGCGGTCCGAGGCGGGGACGAGGGACACCGCCCCCGCCCACCAGAAGCTCGACACGGCCAGCGCCACGCCCGCGAGCAGCAGGTTCACCATCCGCTTCACAAGGCCGAGGTTCGCCGCGTACAGGTAGACCGCGAAGACGGCCGGCAGCGCGATGTAACCCTGGAGCATCTTCGTGTTGAACGCGAGCCCGAAGCAGACCGCCGAGCCGAGCAGCGGCAGCAGCCTGCCGTTCCGCGTCGCGCGCAGGGCGAGGGCCGCGCCCGCGACCATCAGGAAGACGAGCAGCGTGTCGGGGTTGTTGTCGCGGTTGATGGCGACCGTGATCGGGGTCAGCGCGAGGACCAGTGCGGCAACGGCCGCCGCGCCGTGGCCCCACACCCGCTTCACCGACGCGTGCAGGATCCAGATCGTCGCGAGCGCGGAGGCGATCAGCGGCGCCATCATCTGCCAGGTGCCGTAGCCGAGGATCCGGCAGGACAGGCCCATGACCATCAGGACGAAGGGCGGCTTGTCCACGGTGAGGAAGTTGCCCGCGTCCAGTGAACCGAAGAACCACGCCTTCCAGCTCTGCGTACCGCTCAGCACGGCGGCGCTGTAGTAGCTGTTGAGGCCGGCGGAGGAGAGGTTCCAGGTGTACAGCGCCGCCGCGAGGATCATGATCGCGGCCAGGGCGGGGAGCGACCAGCGGGGCGCGGACTCCGGTGGAGCCGTGGCCGGAGGCGGCGCGGGCGGCGCCGGTGTCGGGACCGGTGCGTCCGGGGTCGCGGAGGCGCCGGGCGGCGCGGACGTGTGGGGCGGCGCGGACGTGTGGGGGCGTGGATCAGTCGCGGAGGTCACCAGCGCACCATCCTGCGGGGGAATGGGCGCGCACTGTGGTGCGACTGGCAGCCGGCTGTGAATCGGCCCAGGGGCGGGTAACGGGCCGTACACCCTCTCTCCCGGCGTGGAGGTCAGTGGAGGTCAGGGGTACGGCCCGTTGCGCCTTCCCCGCTCAGCCCAGGGAGTACCCGAAGAACGCGTCCGTGGCGGGCGCGCCCAGGTCGTCGGGGCCGAAGGCGAGGGCGGACGTCGTGGTCAGACCGGTGGACGTGCCGCGCAGCGTCCAGACCGCGCCGTTGGTGCTGTTCTCGGCGGTGGACGCGACAGCGATGTCACGGTGGCCGTCGCCGTTGACGTCGAGCAGCGCGGTGGTGACGCCGAACCGGTCGCCCGACTCGGCGGCTCCGGGCACCCCGGCGGTGTTCTGGTGGAAGACCTGGGTGCCGGTACCGGTGACGCCGGAGGCGCTGCCGGGCACCAGGGCGAACGAACCGGCGTCGGTGAGGTCGCTGAAGTCCTCGCCGGGGATGCCGAGCGCGATGTCGGCGTAGCCGTCGCCGTTCACGTCGTCCACCGAGACCGCCGTACCGAGGCCGTCGCCCTCCTCCTCCACGCCCGCGAAGCCGGGCAGGTCCTGGTCGAAGGACTTCGTGTTCGCGTCGGACAGGCCGGAGGCCGAGCCGTAGGCGACACGGACCTTGTTGCTCCAGCCGTCGACGCCGACCACCACGTCGTCGAAGCCGTCACCGTTCACGTCGCCGACGCCGGTGCCCACGTCCTCACCCGTGGCGTCACCAGGGGCGCGCTCGGTGGTGAAGCCCGACGTGCCGCCGTACAGCAGCCGGTTGCCCCAGGTGCCGTCGCCGGTGTAGATCCACTGGACGATGTCGTCCTTGCCGTCGCCGTTGATGTCGCCGACATGGCCGTTGACGACGGGCCCGGTGATCGAGTCGCCGTCCTCCTCGCAGCCGCTGCCCGTGGCGCAGGAGGCGTCGTCCTCGCCGTAGCCCCACCACTCGGACTTGTCGAGGATGTTCAGTACGGCGGCGGGGGTGCCGGTCCGTGCGATCGGGCCCTTCCAGAGGGTGGCCGGAGCGCCCGCGGGGTCGTCGCCGCCGACGTTCTGCGTGGAGAACAGCGCCAGGTCGGTCTTGCCGTCCCCGTCGAAGTCACCGGCCTGGGGCGCGGCCCCGTACCCGGCGATCGCCGTGCCGCCGGTGAGCCCGGAGGCGGAGCCCCAGAGCACGACGGAGCCCGCCGCGCCGCCCCCGATCACGAGGTCGCCGTAGCCGTCGCCGTCGAGGTCGCCCTTGGTGAAGGTGGACCCGAAGCGCTGGTTGGCGGTGGCGGCGCCGGGTATCCCGCTGGTCGACCGGCTGACGATCTTCTTGTTGGCGGTGGACAGCCCGTCGGCCGAGCCGTAGGTGACGGCGGCATAGCCCGCCTTCGCCTGGTCGGACACCGTGGCGTTCGGCGCCCCGATGACGAGGTCGGCGTAGCCGTCGCCGTTGAAGTCGTCCTGGGCCTCCACCGACGGGCCGGCGGCGGCGTGGGCCGAGGCTCCGGTGAGGGCCCAGGCGCTGAGCCCTCCGGCGAGCAGCACCGCGGTCGCCAGGGACGAGCCCAGCCGTGCGGTACGGATCCTGCGTCCTGCTCGGGACATGCAACTGCCTTTCAGGGTCGGTTGGGTGGGGGAACGGCACGCTCCACGTGCCGCGTCCACCCAGTCCGACGCGGAGGGCATGGCACCGGTTGTACGCCTGGATGTCATTTCCCGGTCACCGTCCCGAATGCTGCCCGAAGGGGCAACGCCGGTTGCCCTCCGGTCCCTTGCCGGGCGCGGCGGCCGGTCCGCCGGTGGCGGGACAGCCGGTACTGGGCCGGCCGGTACTGGGCCGTTGGCGGGACAGCCGGTACTGGGCCGGCCGGTACTGGGCCGTTGGCGGGACAGTCGCTACCGGGCCAGCCGTTACCGGGCCGGCCATTACCGGGCCGGCCATTACCGGGCCGGCTGGTACTGGGCTGGCTGGTACTGGGCCGGCCGTTACCGGGCCGGCTGGTACCGGGTCGACTGGTACCGGGCCAGCCGGTCCTCGAGAGTCCGGCGGCATTCGGGCCACTCGCCCGCCACGACCGAGAACATCGCGGAGTCCCGCAGTCGCCCCTCCTCGCCGGGAGCCCATGACGCGGACCAGCTCCGCAGCACGCCCTCGAACCGCGCCCCCGTCGCCGCGATCGCCGCACGGGATCGTTCGTTGCGCGCGTCCGTCTTCAGGTCGACCCGCTCCACGTTCCACACCTCGAAGGCGTGCCGGAACAGCAGGTACTTGGCCTCGGCGTTGATCCCGGTGCCCTGGGCCGACGCCGCGAGCCAGGTGAACCCGACCTCCACGGCGTACGGGCCGCGCTCGTCCGGCCACCAGCGGGGTTCCAAGTAGGCCGTGGCTCCGACCGCCTGCCCGGACGCCTTCGCCACCTGGGCGTAGGGAGCGACCCTGCCCGTCCCGGCCCGTGCGAGCTGGGCGTCGACGTACTGTTCGACTTCGTCCCTCCCGGGCACCCAGGTGTACCCGTACGAACTCCGCTCCTCCTCGGCCGCCACGGCCAGATCCCGTGCGTGCCGCCGCTCCAGCGGCTCCAGCCGCACGAGCGCGCCTTCCAGTACCGGCCCGTCAAGCCTGAGACCCATCAGCCCCGCCCCTCTGCCCGCTCCTCCGCCCGTCCGTCCGTCCGGACGTGCGTCGGAGCCTGCCTGCGCGGGGGCGTTGGCGTCGAGCGAATTACCGTTCCGCTGGATGGACCCGGACTCCCTGGGGTTCAGGGGGAGTCCGGGTCATCGCACCACGAGGGTCATCGCACCGTGTGAGTCATCGCATCCGCGAGACTCATCGCACCGCGAGAGTCATCGCATCCGTGATCACCAGATCGCCTCCACCCACTCCGGGTGGTCGATGAACGGGTTCCGGTTGCCCTGGTACGTGTTGTAGATGATCTCGTTGCGGCGCTCTTCGAAGGCGTCCGGGGGGTCCTCGTCGTTCCACTGCTTCAGAACCGAGAGACGGCCGTGGTACGGGACGCTGCCGTTGGTGACGGCGTCGTTGGGCTCCAGGTTGGGCCAGCCGTCGTCGCCCTCGTAGCGGACGGCCATGTAGAGGATCATGCGGGCCACGTCGCCCTTGACGGCGTCGCGCGGCTCGAAGGAGTTGGAGTCGGTGAGGCTGCCGCCGCTGTTGGTGAAGCTGCTGCCGCCGTTGTCGAAGTCCTTGTTGCCGCGGATGGAGTTGACCTGCACGTCCTCGGGGCGCAGATGGTGCAGGTCGGTGCCGGGTCCCGCGGAGGTGCCGAAGTCGCCGTGGGACTGGGCCCACACGTGCTCACGGTTCCAGTTGCCGGTGTTGCCGCCGTTCAGCGACTTGCTGCGGGAGATGCCCGAGTAGAGCAGCTTCACGTTGCTGCTGTTGTTCGGGTCCTGGTCGGTGACCTTCAGGGCGTTCCAGACCGCCGAGTACGACAGCTTCGTCTGGGGGCTGATGATCGTGTGCAGGGACGACTTCAGGGCCGTACCGGTCTTGCCGACCGCGTTCTTGTAGTACGTGCTGTCGTACGCGGTCGTCGTCGCCGACGCGGGGGAGGCGGCGGCCGTCGGCAGGACTAGTCCGGCGAGCACGGCCGAGGTCGCGAGGGCGAGGGGTCTCCAGCGGCGTATCTGCGTGGCGGGCATAGGGGGGTCCGTCCGTTCTACGCGGGTTGAATGGGCGACCAACGGACAGGAGGGTGACATGGACATGTAGTCAATTAGGTGAACGTGGTGAGTCGGTTGTGTGTCGGGATCGGGTGAGTCGGTCAGGTCGGAGTGGATCCTGACTTGTGGCTGTATGCGGTGAGTTGAGGGATCGTCATCCGCCGGGAAGGCCGATGATGCGGTACCGCGAACGCCTGGAGGGGGCCGGTGGTGCCGTACCGCGAACGCCTGGAGGGGGCCGGTGATGCGGTACCGCGAACGTCCGGAGGGGGCCGGTGATCCCGGCGTCGCGAGCGTCTGCGAACGTACGTACAACTTTCGGCCACCCGCCCGAGTCGAACGAGGCGAGTGCGCCGGAAGCGCCCTCATACGTGCGCCTCGCTTCCAGCGCGAAGCGCGCGCAAGTCGCTTCAACGGGGAGGGAAAGCTTCCATGACCCACCTGACATCCCGGCGTGCGCGGGTGCTCGCCGGGACCCTCGGGGCCGGACTGCTCATACCGTGCGTCGCCGCCGCGGCACCGGCCGCCGCGGCCGCGCCACAGGTCAGCTGCACGTCCGAACAGGCGGGCCTGGCCGTGAAGTTGCAGAAGGACATCACCGCGGCCCTCGCCAACCGCAAGGGAACCATAGCCGTCGGGCTCTACGACCGGGCCACCAACACCACCTGCACTCTGCGCGGCAGCACGGCCTTCGACTCGGCCAGCGTCGTCAAGGTGACCGTGCTCGCCACGCTCCTGTGGGACGCGAAGAAGCACAACCGCTATCTCACCCAGCGCGAGGCCGACCTCTCGACGGCCATGATCACCAAGTCCGACAACGCCGCCACCAGCACGCTCTGGCGGCAGTTGGGGATGACGAAGATCAAGGGGTTCCTGGCCGCCGCCGGGATGACCCAGACCAAGCCGGGCGCTGACGGCTACTGGGGACTCACCCAGATCACCGTCCGCGACGAGCAGAAGCTCCTCAAGCTGGTCACCGCGAAGAACTCCGTGCTGAGCGACAACTCCCGTGCCTACATCCTGAAGCTGCTGGGCAAGGTCGTCTCGTCCCAGCGCTGGGGCACGCCCGCCGGGGCGCCCTCCACCGTCTCCGTGCACGTCAAGAACGGCTGGCTGTCCCGCGCCACGCACGGCTGGCGGGTGCACAGCATCGGCGCGTTCAAGGGCGGCGGACGCGACTACATGATCTCCGTCCTCACGCACGGCAACAGCACCATGAACTACGGCGTGACCACCATCCAGGGCGTCGCGAAGGCCATCCACAAGGACCTCGTGCCGGTCACCAGCAGCGCGAGCGCCCAGCGGTACGTCCCGACGGACGAGCCGAAGGAGGCGTTCGTGCCCGTGCCGGGCGAGTGAGGCGGAAGCGACACGTTCACGGGCGCGGTCGGCTGAACTCCCTTACGTTCACGGGGAGTCCATCCCGGCGGCGCCCTGTCCGCCGTACGGTGACGGCATGCGACCGAGAAGCCCGAGAAGTTTGAGTAGCTCGAGAAGCCTGAGTGGCCCGAGAAGTCTGAGGACTCTCCTCGCGACCGTCACCGCCGCTCTGGCGGCGGCAGCCACCACGCTCACCGCCGCCGGTCCGGCCCACTCCAACGCGGCCCACTCCAACGCGTCGCAGGGAAGCGCCTGTTCGCCTGCCGTCTCCATCGACGGCTACTCCGACGCGCTCGACAAGACCACGTACGAGGGCACGTTCGTCGGCAACTTCTCCGCCCTCGCCGTGGACCGCGACGGTTCGCTCGCCGCGCTCTCCGACCGCTCGGCCCTGTTCGGCCTCGACCGCCGCACGCTCCGGCCGACGGGTGTCGTCCCGCTCGCCGACGCCTCCGGAGCCGCGCTGGACTCCGAGGGCCTGGTGATCGACGTCGACGGTACGCGGCTGGTCGGCTCCGAGGCCGAGCCGTCCGTACGCCGGTACGACCGTAAGGGCCGCCTCCTGGGCAGCCTGCCCGTGCCGGACGCGCTCCGGGTCGCCCCGGCGGGGCGGGCGGTCACCAACCAGACCTTCGAGGGGCTCACGCTCTTCCCCGGTGGCCGTACCCTCCTCGCCTCGATGGAGGGCGCCCTCTCCGGGGACACGGCCGGGATCGTCCGCTTCCAGACGTGGGAACGGAGCGGTGGCCGGGAATTCCGGCTCTCCGCGCAGTACGGCTATCGTGCCGACACCGGGCTGGGGGTCGTCGAGACCGCCGCGACTCCGGACGGGCGGCTGCTCGTCCTGGAGCGCGGCTTCACCTCCGGGGTCGGGAACACGGTCCGGCTGTACGTCGCGGACGCGCGCCGCGCGACGGACACCGGGGGTGTCGAGAACCTCACGGGGCAGGCCGGCGTACGGCTGATCCGGAAGACCCTGCTCGCCGACCTCGTGACCTGCCCGTCCCTGGGGGCGGTCGCGAAGCAGCCGCAGCCGAATCCCCTGCTGGACAACATCGAGGGCATGGTGATCACGGGGCGGGGCCCCGGTGGTCTGCGCCTCCTGCTGGTCAGTGACGACAACCAGAACGCGGTGCAGACCACGCGGTTCTACCGGCTGAGGGTGCGCCTGCCGTAAGGGGTGCTCGTGCGCGGGCGGTGAGTCCTCGCCCCCGCCGCCCCTACCCG
>NZ_VJZE01000425.1 GCF_009377205.1 Streptomyces phyllanthi | reverse complement strand
CGTCAGCGTCGTCGCCCTCTGCTGCGGCGCGTGGCTGCTCCGCGACGTCGCCGAGGACAACGCCCCACCGCAGCCGTCGGCGTCCCAGGCCGCCGCCAGTGACGAGAACGCCACCCGAGCCCGGCAGGCCGGACAGGACCGTCACGCCGTCCCGGCCCTTCCGCCCTCCCCGCCCGACCGCGTCCGCATCCCCTCGATCCGCGTCGACGCGCCCCTCAAGGGCCTCGGGCTCACCACCACGGGCAGCCTCGACGTGCCGCCCGCGGGCGCCAAGAACCTCGCCGGCTGGTACGAGGCCGGGACCACGCCCGGTGAGACGGGCACCGCGATCGTCGCCGGGCACGTCGACAACGCCGACGGCCCGGCCGTGTTCTACCGCCTGGGGGCGATCAGCAGAGGCGCGCGTATCGAGGTCGACCGCCGGGACGGGACCGTCGCCGTCTTCTCCGTCGACGCCGTCGAGGTGTACGACGCCCGCGCCTTCCCCGACAAGAAGGTGTACGGCGCGGCCGACCGCCCCGAGCTGCGCGTGATCACCTGCGGGGGCGGCTACTCGAAGCGGACCGGATACAAGGCCAACGTCGTCGTCTTCGCTCACCTCGTCGGCGTACGGTGATCGCACCTCATCGGCGCACGGTGATCGCACCTCGTCGGCGCACGGTGAACGCGCCTCATCGGCGTACGGCGAACGCGCCTCACCGGCGTCTCACCCGCGCACGGTGAGCGCCCGCTCACGCCACCCACTGCTGGTACGCCAGATTCGCCACCAGCGCGAACACCACCACCAGCAGCACGATCCGCACGAACCCGCTGCCCTTCTTCAGCGCCGTACGCGCCCCCACCATCCCCCCGGCCAGGTTGAACACGGCCATCAGCGCGGCCAGCTGCCAGTACACCGTGCCCTGCCAGGCGAACATGGCGAGGGCGCCCGCGTTGGTGCAGCAGTTGACGATCTTGGCGGTGGCGGAGGCGGTCACGAGGTCGAGGTGGAGGAGCGCGGTGAGCGCGAGCACCAGGAACGTGCCCGTGCCGGGGCCCAGGAGCCCGTCGTAGAAGCCGATACCGACGCCCGCGAGCCCGATCGCGGCGAGGACACGGCGCGCCGGGACGGGCCCCGTGGCCGGCGCCGTACCGAAGGCGGGGCGGAGGATCACGAAGGCCCCGACACCGAGCAGCACCACCATCACCACGGGCTTCAGCACGTCCGTGCTCATCCCGGCGGCCACGAACGCCCCGGCCATGGATCCCACGAGCGCGGCCAGCCCGATCCGTACGGCGACCCCGACGTCCACGGGGGCCTTGCGCGCGTACGTCACCGCCGCGCCCGTCGTACCGACGATGGCCACGGCCTTGTTGGTGCCGAGCGCGTACGGGCCGGCGAGCGAGGAGTTCGGCAGCGCGAGCATCAGGACCGGGAGGAGCAGGAGCCCGCCGCCGCCGACCACCGCGTCGATCCATCCGGCCGCGAGGGCGGCGAGGCACAGCAGGACGACCATGGTCAGCGATATCTCGGGCATGATCAGGACCCTATGGACGGGATACATGTGTCGTCCATGGAATTGAGCGTCTGTTGAGCTCCGCACACCTCCAGCGGCGGCCGGACCGGACGGCACGAGATCGAAAACCCGCCCAAAGGCGCTGACCAGTCCGTTCGTGGGCCCTCACAGGCCGCTCCGCCCCGCCGGAAACCCCTCACACCCGGCCAGGGCCCGCGCTGAGGGCAGCGTTCCCCGTGGGAAACAGACGTGATGCGGTCGGGTAACACCGGCACCGCACGCTGCTGGGCATGACCTCGAATACGCGTGTGGTGGTGATCGGCGCCGGCCTCGCGGGCGTACGACTCGCCCGGCGGCTCGGTGAGCTCGGTGTGCCCGCCGTCCTCGTGGGCGAGGAGACGCACGCACCGTACAACCGCGTGCTGCTCGCCGACGTCCTGGCCGGCCGGTACACGCCCGACGTGATCGCCCTCCCGGCACCCGGGGAGATCACGCGCGCCCGGGTGACCGGTATCGACCGCGCGGCCCGCGAGGTGCTCTGCGCGGACGGTTCCGCGATCGCATACGACACGCTCGTGCTCGCGACCGGCTCGAACCCCGTCCTCCCCGCTCTGCGCGGTCTGTTCGACCCCGAGCGGCGCGAACTGCCCGAGGGCGTCCACGCGTTCCGCACGATGGACGACTGCCTGGGGCTGTCGGAGGCCGTACGGCCGGGTGTGAAGGCCGTGGTCATCGGTGGCGGGCTCCTCGGTGTCTCCGCCGCCCGCGCGCTCGCCCAGCGCGACGCCCAGGTGGTGCTCGCCCAGCAGGCCGAGCGGCTGATGGAGCGGCAGCTCGACCCGTCCGCCTCGAAGCTGGTGCGGCGCCATCTGACGGACCTCGGCGTCGAGGTGCACACCGAGACGCGTGTGCGTGGCGTGCGCAGCATCGGCGGGATCGTACGGTCCGTGGTGATGGCCGACGGGTACGCGCTGGACGCCGACATCGTCGTCCTCGCCTGCGGGGTCCACCCGCGCGTCGGTCTCGCCGAGCAGGCCGGGCTCGCCGTGCGCAAGGGCGTCATCGTCGACGACGAGCTGCGCACCTCCGACCCGCACATCCGTGCCATCGGCGACTGCGCGCAGCACGACGGCCAGGTCTACGGCCTCGCCACCCCGGCCCTCGAACAGGCCGACGTGCTGGCCGAGCTGCTCGCGGAAGAGGCGGGGGCGGGCGGCGACGCGGCCGCCCGCTACACCGGCACCCGCGCGCTCACCCGGCTCACCCTGGCCGGACAGGACTTCTTCGACCTCGCCGCGTTCGGCGAGACCGACCCCCGCCCCGGTGACGACGTCATCCAGCTCGCCGACGCCACCCGGGGCACCTACCGCAAGGTCGTCGTCCGCGACGACCGCCTGGTCGGCGGGGTGCTCGTCGGCGAGCTCGGCACCGTCGGCGCGCTCGCCCGTGCCTGGGAGGGAGCAGAGCCGCTCCCCGAGAACGGCGCTCCTCTGCTCCACCTGCTTACCAACGATGGAGGCTCCTGATGACCGCCACCCTGGGGGCCACCCCCACGATCGTGCTCGTCGGCCACGGCATGGTCGGCCAGCGCTTCCTCGAAGCGCTCGCCGAGCGTGGCCTGACCGCCACGCACCGCGTGGTCGTGCTGTGCGAGGAGCCACGTCCGGCGTACGACCGAGTGGCGCTCACCTCGTACTTCTCGGGCAAGACGCCCGAGGACCTGTCGATGACCGACATGGAGTTCATCGAGACGCACGGGATCGAGCTGTTCGTCGGTGACCCGGCGGAGACCGTCGACCGCGAGGCCAGGAAGGTCACCGCGCGCTCCGGCCAGGTCTTCGAGTACGACGTCCTCGTCCTGGCCACCGGCTCGTACCCGTTCGTGCCGCCGGTCCCGAACAAGGACGCCGAGGGCTGTTTCGTCTACCGCACGATCGAGGACCTGCTCGCGATCGAGGAGTACGCGAAGACCAGGGCCACGACCGGTGCCGTGGTCGGCGGCGGTCTGCTCGGCCTGGAGGCCGCGGGCGCGCTGAAGGGGCTCGGACTCACCAGCCACATCGTGGAGTTCGCACCGCGGCTGATGCCGGTGCAGGTGGACGACGGCGGTGGCGCGGCCCTGCTGCGCACCATCGAGGACATGGGCCTGACCGTCCACACCGGCGTGGGCACGCAGGAGATCATCACCGACGAGTCCGGCGCCGTAACCGGCATGAAGCTGTCCGACGGCTCGGAACTCGCCACCGACATGGTGGTGTTCTCCGCCGGTGTCCGCCCCCGCGACCAGCTGGCCCGCGACTGCGGCCTGACGGTCGGCGAGCGCGGCGGCATCACGGTCGACGAGCAGTGCCGTACGGTCAACGACCCGCACGTCTTCGCGATCGGCGAGTGCGCGCTGGCCGCCGACGGCCGGGTGTACGGCCTGGTGGCGCCCGGTTACGAGCAGGCCGAGACGGCGGCCGCCACCATCGCGGCCGACGAGGCCGCGTTCACGGGCGCGGACCTGTCCACCAAGCTCAAGCTGCTCGGTGTCGACGTGGCGTCCTTCGGTGACGCGCACGGCGCGACGGCCGACTGCCTCGACGTCGTGTACGCCGACTCCCGCTCCGGCGTCTACAAGAAGCTGGTCATCGGCCGCGACGGCGAGCTGCTCGGCGGCATCCTGGTCGGCGACGCGGAGGCCTACGGCACCCTGCGCGCCCTCACCGGTTCCGTACCGCCCGTCTCCCCCGAGCAGCTGGTGCTCCCGGCGGGCTCCGGCGGCGGCGCCCAGCTCGGTCCGTCCGCGCTGCCGGACGAGGCGGTCATCTGCTCCTGCCACAACGTCACCAAGGGCACCATCCGCGGCGCGGTCACCGAGCACAAGTGCACCACCGTGCCCGAGGTCAAGAAGTGCACCAAGGCCGGTACCGGCTGCGGTTCCTGCGTCAAGGTCCTCGGCCAGCTGGTCAACGCCGAGCTGGAGGCCAGCGGCGTCGAGGTCGACAAGGGCCTTTGCGGCTGCTTCTCGCAGACCCGCGAGGAGTTGTACGAGATCGTCCTCGCCCTGCGCATCAACACCTACCAGCAGCTCCTGGACCGCTACGGCCGTGAGGGCGCCCGCGGCGGCGACGGCTGCGAGATCTGCAAGCCGGCGGTCGCCTCGATCATCGCCTCCCTCGCCCCGACGATCGGCGCGAGCGGCTATGTCCTGGAGGGCGAGCAGGCGACCCTGCAGGACAGCAACGACCACTTCCTCGCCAACCTCCAGAAGAACGGCTCGTACTCGGTCGTCCCGCGTATCCCCGGCGGTGAGGTCACCCCGGAGGGCCTGATCGTCATCGGCGAGATCGCCCGCGACTTCGGGCTCTACACGAAGATCACCGGCGGTCAGCGGATCGACATGTTCGGCGCACGCGTCGAGCAGCTCCCGCTGATCTGGGCGCGGCTGGTGGACGCGGGCTTCGAGTCCGGCCACGCGTACGGCAAGTCGCTGCGCACGGTGAAGTCCTGCGTGGGCCAGACCTGGTGCCGGTACGGCGTCCAGGACTCGGTGCGCATGGCGATCGACCTGGAGCTGCGCTACCGGGGCCTGAGGTCCCCGCACAAGCTGAAGTCGGCGGTCTCCGGCTGCCAGCGCGAGTGCGCGGAGGCCCAGTCGAAGGACTTCGGCGTCATCGCCACCGCCAACGGCTGGAACCTGTACGTCGGCGGCAACGGCGGCGCCACCCCGCGCCACGCGGACCTGCTGGCCCAGGACCTCTCGGACGCCGAGCTGATCCGTCTGATCGACCGGTTCCTGATGTTCTACATCCGCACCGCGGACCGGCTGGAGCGCACGTCGGTGTGGCTGGAGCGGATCCCCGGCGGCCTGGACCACGTCCGGGACGTGGTCGTGGAGGACTCCCTCGGCATCTGCGAGGAGCTGGAGTCGCTGATGGCGGACCACGTGGCGAACTACGCCGACGAGTGGGCCACGACCATCAACGACCCCGAGAAGCTGGCCCGGTTCGTCTCCTTCGTGAACGCTCCGGACACCCCCGACCCGGTCGTCGGCTTCGTCCCCGAGCGCGACCAGATCAAGCCCGACCTGCCGCTGCTGTCCATCGGCATGCGCCCCACCGAAAACACGGCAGAAGTCCTGGAAGGAAGCGCCCAGCGATGACCCTGGCACCCGAGAAGACCGATCTCAAGATCCAGCTGAAGCTGGACGGCGAGGACTGGTACACCGTCTGCGACCTGAAGGCGCTGCTGCCGGGCCGCGGTGTGGCGGCCCTGCTGCCCGACGGCCGCCAGGCCGCGCTGTTCATGGACCGCGCGGGCAAGCTGTACGCCATCGACAACCGCGACCCGTTCGGCGGCGCCGCGGTTCTCTCCCGCGGCCTCACCGGCACCCATCAGGGCCGTCCGTTCGTCGCCTCCCCGCTCCTGAAGCAGCGCTTCGACCTGGAGACGGGTCAGTGCCTGGACGACGAGGCGGTGCGGGTGGCCAGGTACGAGGTGCGGGCACACTGAGCGCGGTACGGCGCAGGTACTGACTGACGGTGGGCATGACGCCGACAGTGAGGGGCCGGCCCGGAACTCCAGAGCCGCGGAGTTCCGGGCCGGCTCATGTCCTCATCCGGTGGTCTCCAGCGGTCTGGAGGGCCGGTGCTCCCCCACGGCGGCGCCGCCGCCCTTGGCCGTCGGGGCGCACGGAAGGACGACCACCGCGTCGAGGCCGCCGAGCGGTGCGGGCCGCAGGACGGCCTCGCCGCCACTGGCGTGGGCGAGGCGCTGGACCAGGGCGAGCCCCAGACCCGTACCGCCCTTGGGGGCGTCGGGGGCGCGCCAGAAGCGGTCGAAGGCGCGGCGGCGCTGCTCCTCCGTCATTCCCGGGCCCTCGTCCATGACGTGCAGCTCGACCCGGACGGGGCCCGACGTCCGGTGGTGCGGGAAGTGGTGGGGAAAACGGCGTTCGGGGAGTGACGGACGGCGCAGTTCGATGAAGACCGTGGACCCCGGCGGCGACACGCGCAGCGCGTTGGAGAGCAGGTTGTCCAGGATCTGCTCCACCGCGCCGGGCACCGCCAGCACCTCCCCCGTGTAGTCGCCCGCCAGCGCGAGCCCCACGCCGTGCTGCTCGTACAGGGGGTTCCAGGCCCGGTGCCGTTCCACGCACACCCACTCCACGGCCACCCGCTCGCGTTCCGCGGCGCTCTCGTCGAGGCGGGCCATCGCGAGCAGCCCCTCGACCATCCTGGCCAGCCGGTCGGTCTCGGTCATCGCGGCCGTGAGGCTGCCCCGGGCGTGCAGGGCGATGTCGGACTCCAGGTTCTCCAGGCGCAGCCGCAGCGCCGCGAGCGGGGTCTTGAGCTGGTGGGAGGCCTCGCCGGCGAAGGCGCGCTGGGAGGCGAGGAGGTGTTCGAGGCGGGCGGCGGTGCGGTTGAAGGTGGCCGCGAGGCTGCGTACCTCCGGTGGCCCCTTGGTGATCGCCACGGGCCTCGCCGTACCGCCGTCCGCCAACTCGTGGGTGGCGACCTCCAGTTCGCGGATGGGCCGCCCGGTCCAGCGGGCGATCGCGAACCCGACGACGGCGACCGCGGCGAGCACCGCCAGCCCGCCGAGGACGAGCAGCAGCCAGACATGGTGGACGCGGTCCACCACCATCTGGCTCGGCACCGCGATCCGTACGGCGCCCTGCCGCTCCGTGCCGTGCGTGACCGGCATCGCGACCGCGATGTACTTGACCCCGTCGATGGTGGAGGTACGCACATCCACCATCGAGCTGGACTCGGCCCTCAGCGCGGCGTCGACACCGGGCCAGGAGGCCAGGTCGCGGGCCTTGGCGGCGGGCAACTGGTGCGACGCGGCCAGCAGCCCGCCCGACTGGTCCACGATCAGCACCTTGCCGCCGATGCGCTCGGCGCAGTGGGCCGCCCGGGCGGGCAGGTCCTGTGCCTCGCTGCCGGCGGTGATGGCCAGCGAGGCGTACGCGGACACCGACTCGGCCTCGTCCTTCGCCGCGTTGACCACACGTTCCAGCTCGCCCCGCGAGTACATGAAGCCCAGCGGGATCTCCAGGCAGAGCAGCACCAGGAAGGTGAGGCCGAGATAGCTGAGCAGCAGGCGCCTGGTCATCGGTACGCCGCCTGCTGCCCCGACGCCGGGTATGCGGTGGGCGGCCGCGAGTGCACCGCCAGCCGGAACCCCACGCCGCGCAGCGTCTGGATCCACGCCGAGTTCCCGAGCTTCCGCCGCAGCGTGGCCACGTGCACGTCCAGCGTCTTGGTCGGGCCCTCGTAGTGCGGGTCCCACACCCGGTCGAGGATCTGCTGCCGTGAGTACACCGCGCCCGGATCCTCCGTGAGCAGCGCCAGCAGCTCGAACTCCTTGGGCGTGAGCGCCACGGGCGACTCCCCCACCCACACCTGCCGCGTCCGCCGGTCCACGACCAGCGGCCCGGGGGCCTCCCCGCCGGAGGCTCCGGGGGGCGGCCCGGGGTCC
>NZ_VJZE01000424.1 GCF_009377205.1 Streptomyces phyllanthi | reverse complement strand
GTCTGGGGGCGCAGCCCCCAGGTGACGGGAATGGGTAGGGGCGGCGGGGGCGAAGAACGCTCCCCGCGAGCCGAGGCACGCCCGGGCGCGCCCCCGGACTCAGGTCTTCTGACGGGACGTCATCGTGCGCTGGATCAGGATGAACGCACACAACAGCACACCCGTCGCGATCTTCGTCCACCAGGAGCTCAGCGTCCCCTCGAACTGGATGATGCTCTTGATCAGCCCGAGGACCAGCACACCGAACAGCGTGCCCAGCACATACCCGGAGCCACCCGTCAGCAGCGTCCCGCCGATCACCACCGCGGCGATCGCGTCCAGCTCCATACCCACCGCGTGCAGCGGGTCACCGGACTGGATGTACAGCATGAACAGCAGACCGGCCAGCGCCGAGCAGAAGCCGCTCACCGTGTACACGGCGATCTTCGTACCGCCCAGCGGCAACCCCATCAGCAGCGCCGACTGCTCGTTGCCACCGATGGCGTACACCCGCCGCCCGAACCGCGTGTAGTGCAGCACGTAGAACGCGACGCCCAGCACCACCAGCGCCACGATCGCACCGATCGACAGGAACCCCACCCCCAGCGACACCTGCGTCTGGGCGAGGCTGCTCACCGAGGCGTCACCGATGGAGATCGACTCCTTGCTGATCACCAGGCACAGTCCCCGGAAGAGGAAGAGCCCGGCGAGTGTCACGATGAACGGCTGGATCTCGAAGTTGTGGATCACATAGCCCATCAGGAAGCCGCCGAACGCGCCCACCCCGAGGGCGAGGGGGATCACCAGGACCAGTGGCAGGCCCTGACGTTCCACCAGCCACGCCGTGAACATGGTGGTGAAGCCGATCAGCGAGCCCACGGACAGGTCGATACCACCGGACATGATGACGAAGGTGGCCCCGACGGCGGCGACCAGCAGGTAGCCGTTGTCGATGAACAGGTTCAGGAAGACCTGCGGTTCGCCGAAACCGTAGTTCTGGTACCGGCTCAGGCCGGCGATGTACATCGCGAGGAACAGCGCGGCCGTGACCAGCACGGGCAGCCGCCGGTCGCCGAGCAGGCGCGCGGCCTGGGACGTCGTACGGCTGTCCGCCGCCGTACGGGTCTTGGTGGTCGCGCTCATCGCGACACCTCCATCTTCGGGGCGGCGTCGGCCGCGGGAGCGGCCGGAGCCGGGGCGGAGGTCCCTGCGCGTCCCTTCGCGCCGAAGACCTTGGCCCGGAACTTCGGGGACTGCAGCAGGCAGACGACGATGACGACGACGGCCTTGAAGACCAGGTTGGTCTGGGTCGGCACGCCGATGGTGTAGATCGTGGTGGTCAGGGTCTGGATGACGAGGGCACCGATCACCGTGCCGCCGATCGAGAACCGGCCGCCGAGCAGCGAGGTACCGCCGATGACCACCGCGAGGATCGCGTCCAGTTCGATCCACAGACCGGCGTTGTTGCCGTCCGCGGCCGAGGTGTTGGAGCTGATCATCAGACCCGCGATGCCCGCGCACAGGGCGCAGAACATGTACACCATGATCTTGATGCGCACGGACCTGATGCCGACCAGCCGGCTGGCCTCCGCGTTGCCGCCGACCGACTCGACGAGCAGACCCAGCGCCGTACGGCGGGTCAGCGCCACCGTGACGGCCACGACCGCGGCCACCACGAAGATCGAGAAGGGCAGCGTCAGCCAGTAGCCGCCGCCGATCAGCTTGTACGGCTCGCTGTTGATCGTGATGATCTGGCCGTCGGTGATCAGCTGGGCGACACCGCGGCCCGCGACCATGATGATGAGGGTCGCGATGATGGGCTGGATGCCCATCCGGGCGACCAGGAAGCCGTTCCACAGGCCGCAGAGCACCGCGGCCACCAGTCCGATGCCCAGGGCGAGGAACACCCCGGACAGGGCGTTCTGGTCGGCCTGGTCGCTGATGTACGAACAGGTCAGGGCGCCCGTGATGGCGACCACGGCACCGACGGAGAGGTCGATGCCCCCGGTGGCGATGACCAGGGTCATTCCGACCGCCACCAGGATCAGCGGCGAGCCGAACAGCACGATCGAGACGAGGCTGCCGTAGAGGTGGC
This sequence comes from Streptomyces phyllanthi, assembly GCF_009377205.1. Lineage (GTDB taxonomy): Bacteria > Actinomycetota > Actinomycetes > Streptomycetales > Streptomycetaceae > Streptomyces > Streptomyces phyllanthi. Next base: position 5,955 of record NZ_VJZE01000424.1, on the reverse strand, counting down.
CGTCCGTCATCCGGATCGAGAAGAAGTCGGGGGTGAAGGGGACGTTGACGAGCAGCAGGGCGATCAGGACCGCGACCGGCCAGAACAGGTGGTGGTGCGTCAGTGCTCGCCAGCGGGAGGTGGTGGTCACTGGTGTTCTCCGCTCGCGATGGTCTCCAGGATCTTGCTGGTGGTGATCTCCGGCCCGTTGGTGAGCTGTGCCACCAGCTTGCGGTCGCGCAGCACCCCGATGGTGTGGCTGAGGCGGAGGACCTCCTCCAGCTCGGCCGCGATGTACAGCACGGACATGCCGTCCTCGGAGAGGGAGACCACCAGTTTCTGGATCTCCGCCTTGGCGCCGATGTCGATACCGCGCGTCGGCTCGTCCAGGATCAGCAGCTGCGGCTGGGTGATCAGCCAGCGGGCGAGGAGCACCTTCTGCTGGTTGCCGCCGCTGAGCTGGCCGACCCGGGCCTCCGGGTTGGCGGGGCGGATGTCCAGCGCCTTGATGTACTTGGCGACGAGTTCGTCGCGCTGGGAGGCCGGGATGGGCCGGGTCCAGCCGCGGGCCGCCTGGAGGGCGAGGATGATGTTCTCCCGCACCGTCAGATCGGGGACCAGGCCCTCGGTCTTGCGGTTCTCCGAGCAGAACGCGATCCCGGCGCCGATGGCGTCGTTCGGGGCGCTCATCGAGACCTGCTTGCCGCCGACGGTCACCGTGCCGCTGTCCGGCTGGTCGGCGCCGAACAGCAGCCGCGCCAGTTCCGTACGGCCCGATCCGAGCAGACCGGCGAGGCCGATGACCTCGCCCTTGTTGATCTCCAGGTCGAAGGGGGCGATCCCGCCGGTCCGGCCCAGGCCCTCGGCCTTGACCAGCGTCTCCCCGACGTCGGAGCGCAGCTGGTGCTCGTGGAGCTCCTCCAGCTGGTCCAGGGCCTTGCCGATCATCAGCTCGATCAGCCCGACCTGGTCGAGGTCGCGGACCATGTGCTCGCCGACCAGCGTGCCGTTGCGCAGGACGGTCATCCGGTCGCAGATCTCGTAGATCTGGTCCAGGAAGTGCGACACGAAGAGGATCGCGACGCCCTCGTCCCTCAGCCGCCGCATCAGGCGGAACAGCTCGAGGACCTCGTCGCGGTCCAGGCTGGACGTGGGCTCGTCCAGGACCAGCACCTTGGTGCCGGAGCCCTCGCCGTCGCTGTCGCCGGTGCCCACGGACCGTACGATCGCGACCAGCTGCTGCACGGCCAGCGGGTACGAGGACAGGGGCGCGGTCACGTCGATGTCGAGACCGAGCCGGTCCACCAGCTCCGCGGCCTCCTTGCGCATCTGCTTCCACTGGATGCGGCCCGCGCGCGTGGGTTCACGTCCGATGAATATGTTCTCCGCCACCGACAGGTTGGGGCAGAGGTTGACCTCCTGGTAGACCGTGCTGATGCCGGCGTGCTGCGCCTGCAGCGGGCTGCCGAACCGCACGGACTTCCCGTCGAGGGTGATGGTGCCGCCGTCCAGGGAGTAGACGCCCGTCAGCACCTTGATGAGGGTGGACTTCCCGGCGCCGTTCTCGCCCATCAGGGCGTGGATCTCGCCGGGGAAGAGCCGGAAGTCGACGCCCGACAGAGCCCGTACCCCCGGAAACTCTTTGACTATGCCCGTCATCTCCAGGACGGGCTGCGGCTCTGCCATGGCAGCGCTCCTCTTGAAATGCGTTCAGGCCCGCAGGGAGCCTCCCGGACCGACGGGTTCTCGGTCGGCCGGAGGCTCCCTGCCAGGTGGGTGCGGTGGGTCAGTACTTGCGGGTGGGGAGCGCGTCCTTGGCCTGGTCCTGCATGAAGTCGCTCTCCTCGGTCTTGATCCAGCGCTCGACCGTCTCGCCCTCGTGGACCTTCTTCACGACCTCCATCAGCTGGGGGCCGAGCAGCGGGTTGCACTCGACGATCGCGTTGATCTTGCCTTCGGACATCGCTATGAAGCCGTCCTTCACGCCGTCGACCGTGACGATCAGGATGTCCTTGCCGGGCTTCTTGCCGGCTGCCTCGATGGCCTGGATGGCGCCGAGGCCCATGTCGTCGTTGTGGGCGTACAGGACGTTGATGTCCGGGTTGGACTGCAGGAAGGCCGCCATGACCTGCTTGCCGCCGGCGCGGGTGAAGTCACCGGTCTGGCTGACGACGATCTCCCAGTCGTCCTTGTGCTCCGCGTCCATGACCTCCTTGAAGCCCTTGGCGCGCTCGATCGCGGGGGCGGCACCGGTGGTGCCCTCCAGCTGGGCGATCTTCACCTTGCCCTTGTGGCCGGCCTTGTCCAGGACCTTCTCCAGGATCTTGGCGGCACGCCGGCCCTCGTCCGTGAAGTCGGAGCCGACCAGGGTGACGAACAGGGACTCGTCGCTCTCGACGGAGCGGTCGGTCAGGACGACCGGGATCTTCGCGGCCTTGGCCTCCTTGAGGATGGCGTCCCAGCCGGTGACGACCACCGGCGAGAAGGCGATGACGTCCACCTTCTGCTGGATGTAGCTGCGGATCGCGGAGATCTGGTTCTCCTGCTTCTGCTGCGCGTCGGAGAACTGGAGCTTGTAGCCCGCCTCCTTGGCGGCCGACTTCACCGAGTCGGTGTTGGCGCTGCGCCAGCCGCTCTCCGAGCCGACCTGGGAGAAGCCGAGGGTGATGGTCTTGCTGCCGCCACCGCCGGAGGAGGAGCTGGACGAGCTGCTGTCCTCCTTGGCGCAGGCCGCGAGTCCACCCGCAGCCGCGACACCGACCGCCGCCGTGAGGAAGTTCCTTCTGTTCAGCATGTTTCTTCTCCTTTGAAGAGCCGGCCCGGAGCTGGACTCGGTTGCTTTGCGTACGTTCCGTGGGGAACGAAGTGGAGCGATGTCGTTCTGTGGACCGGCCAATGTTCGAGATCGTGAACAAGTGGGGGCGGTGCCTTGCAGAGGACGGTGGGATGCGGGGGGTGACGCCTTGAGCGGTGCTCGGGGTGGTGCCTTGAGCGGTGCTCGGGGTGGTGCCTGGCGGTCGCGCCTGGTGCGGTGCCTGAGCGGGGCTGGTCGGTCGAAGGGTGGATCAGGGAGGGACCGGGGGTGTGGTCGTGGCGCTGACGTCGGTGCTGTTGCGGACGATGAGCTCGGGCTCGATGACCACCGGGGGCATGTCGGCCGGGTCCCGGCCCTCGGCCCGCTCCTCGATGCGTTCCAGGAGGAGGGCGATGCTCCGCTTGCCCACCGTGACGAAGTCCTGGCGGACCGTCGTCAGCGGAGGGGCGAAGAACTCCGACTCCGGGATGCCGTCGAACCCGACCACCGCGACGTCGTGGGGAGTTCGTACGCCCGCCTCGCGCAGCGCCCGCAACAGCCCCAGCGCCATCTGGTCGTTGGCCACGAAGACCGCGCTGAGTCCGCGGCCCGCCTGGCGGAGCAGTTCCCTGCCCGCACGGTAGCCGGACAACGGGCTCCAGTCACCGTTCAGCAGCGGGGGAGGTTCGATCCCCGCCGCCTGGAGGGTGGACCGCCACGCGATGGCCCGGTCCTCGGCCTCCAGCCAGTCCTCGGGGCCCCCGAGGTGCCAGATGTCGCGGTGGCCGGCGGCCAGGAGGTGCCTGGTGGCCAGGCGTGCGCCGAGCTGCTGGTCGACCTGGACGCTGGGAGTCTCCGGGACCCGGCCGCTGCCCACCGTCACGATCGGGAAGGGGCACCGGAGCTCGGCCAGCGCGGCCACCGCCGAACGGTGCGGGGCGATGACGACGACCCCCTCCACCCCGCCGTCGCCGAGATGGTCCAGCGCCTCGGCCAGCTTCTCGCGGGTCATCCTGCGCAGGCTGACCGTGGAGACCAGGTAGCCCTCGGCCCGGGCCGCCTCCTCCAGCGCGAACAGGGTGCTCGCCGGGCCGTACAGGGTGGTGTCGGAGGCCACCACGCCGAGGGTGCGGGTGCGTCCGTTGGCGAGGGCCCGCGCCGAGGAGTTGCGGCGGTAGCCGAGTTCCTCGATCGCGTGCATCACCTTGGCACGGGTCTCGTTCCGGACGTTGGGGTGGTCCCCCAGCACACGGGACACGGTCTGGTGCGACACGCCTGCCAGCTGGGCGACATCCGCCATGGTCGGCGGCCGCAGCGGTGGTTGTGCCATGGCCGCACCTCCTTGGTGACTGTCCGGCGGCAGGACGGGGACGGGCTGGGCCCGGTGGATCAGGTGGATCCGGTGCGTTCGGTCGGTGGATCCGGCGGGCGGATCCGACGGGGAACGCGGAGGTCATTGTGAGCGCTCACAATTCGTACCGGTCAAGGGGTTTCGCATGAAGCCGGCCATCACGTTTGGGTAACGCGACGGAACGTGGCGGCCTGTCCGGGCGAGGTATTGACGCGGGGCGGGCATGGCCGTATTTTCGGTCCCCGACCGAAACTTCGAACCTCGTACGAAATACCGGACCGAGCTCCGGACAGTCACGGACCGGCGGAGACGGCCTCAGAGGGCCTCCCGTCAGGGCTCCGGTCCCGTACGCCGGATCGGCAGGGAGACCATCGTGCCCCTGCCGATCCGGCACCCCACCGCACCACCACCACAGGTCCGACCTATGGAGAGAGCACATGCGTCCGAACGGCCACCGGTCGCCGCCGGGCTTCCGGTCGCCGCCGCCGGGCCTCCGCCGTCGTGACCCGGCCTCCGGCCGGCTTCGGGTGAATCCCGGTCGCCGCCGCCCTCGTAGAATCGCCGCGTGAACGCCCCTGCCCTCCCCGCTGACGCCCTACGGGCCGCCCTGGCCCGGCTGCTTGACGGGCTGCCCCCGAAGGCGGCCGCGCAGGCGGTCGAGCGGTTGATCGCGAACTACCGGGGGCGTACGCCGACGGAGGCGCCCGTACTGCGGGACCGTTCGGACGTGGTCGCGTACGCCGCCTACCGGATGCCCGCGACCTTCGAGGCGGTGTGCTCGGCACTCGGGGCCTTCGCGGACGCCGTACCCGGGTGGACCCCGGGCAGCCACCTCGACATCGGCGGCGGCACCGGGGCGGCGACCTGGGCCGTCAGCGCCACCTGGGCGGGGGAGCGGCCGGTGACCGTACTGGACTGGGCCGAACCGGCGCTCGCGCTCGGCCGGGAGATCGCCGCCGCCCAGCCGGAGTTGAAGGCCGCGGAGTGGCGACGCGCCCGGATCGGAAGGGCGCTCGACGTCGACGGCGCCGACCTCGTCACCATCTCCTACGTCCTCGGTGAGCTCACCGCCGCCGACCGTGCCGCCGTCCTCGACGTGGCCGTGGCCGCCGCCCAGGCCGTCGTGGTCGTCGAACCGGGCACCCCGGACGGCTACGCCCGTGTCATCGAGGCCCGTGACCGTCTGATCGGCGCCGGTCTCCATGTCGCCGCGCCCTGCCCGCACAGCGCGGCGTGCCCGATCGTCCCCGGCGAGGACTGGTGCCACTTCTCCGCCCGGGTCAGCCGCTCCTCCCTGCACCGCCAGGTCAAGGGCGGCTCACTGCCGTACGAGGACGAGAAGTTCAGCTACGTCGCCGCCACCCGCTTCCCGCCCGCCCCGGCGCCCTCCCGGGTCGTACGCAGGCCCCAGATCCGCAAGGGGCAGGTGCTCCTCGACCTCTGCGAGACCGACCCCTCCCTGCGCCGGGCCACGGTGACCAAACGTCATGGGCCCCTCTACAGGGCCGCCCGCGACGCCGACTGGGGCGACGCCTGGCCTCCGGCCGACTGACGGGCGCCTCCCGCCGGGGACCAGTACTGTGTGCTGGTTCTTGTGGCGGCCGGCGCTGAGCGGAGTGGAAGTGGAAGCCGAGGAGAAGCTGCGGCTGGAGTCGGTCTACGCGGACCGTGTGGCGGCGCAGGAGGCGAAGGACCCCGGCTATGCCGCGCGGTGGGACCGGTTGTGCGCCGCTCTGCTGCGACTCGGCGGCGAACTGGTCGTACCGCCGAGGGACCCCGAGCCGCAGACCGTGGAGATCGCGACCGGGCACGCGGTGTGGGCTGTCTCTTA
>NZ_VJZE01000423.1 GCF_009377205.1 Streptomyces phyllanthi | reverse complement strand
GCCCCAGAGCCCCCAGCCGACCGCCTCAGCCCCTTTCAGGCTCCCAGGAGACCACAGTGAACGACTTCCCCGGCAGCGGCCTCTACGACCGTGTGCGCGCCGAGTACACCGGCCCCGCGGCCGAGTCCCGCTACGTCATCCCGCGCTTCGTCGAGCGCACCTCCCAGGGCGTGCGCGAGTACGACCCGTACGCGAAGCTCTTCGAGGAACGCGTGATCTTCCTCGGCGTGCAGATCGACGACGCCTCCGCCAACGACGTCATGGCGCAGCTGCTGTGCCTGGAGTCGATGGACCCGGACCGTGACATCTCCGTCTACATCAACAGCCCCGGCGGCTCCTTCACCGCGCTCACGGCCATCTACGACACGATGCAGTTCGTGAAGCCGGACATCCAGACGGTCTGCATGGGCCAGGCGGCGTCCGCCGCCGCGATCCTGCTGGCCGCAGGCACGCCCGGCAAGCGCATGGCGCTGCCGAACGCCCGCGTGCTGATCCACCAGCCGTACAGCGAGACCGGCCGCGGCCAGGTCTCCGACCTGGAGATCGCCGCCAACGAGATCCTCCGGATGCGCTCGCAGCTGGAGGAGATGCTGGCCAAGCACTCCACCACGCCGATCGAGAAGATCCGCGAGGACATCGAGCGCGACAAGATCCTCACGGCCGAGGACGCGCTGTCGTACGGCCTGATCGACCAGATCATCTCGACCCGGAAGATGAACAACGCCGACGTCCGCTGACGCGTATGGTCATCGGACCCTGTATCGTCTGGCGCCCCTTGGCACGGTTTGGCACGGTGCACGTCAAAGTGAACCGTGCCAAGGGGGGCCCGAACGGGGGGCCCGGCAAGGTACCGTCGGACATAAGGCAGCACCAGGAGCCGCTGGACCCAAGGCGTCTCCCAGGCGAAGGGGAAGCACACCGTGGCACGCATCGGTGACGGCGGCGATCTGCTCAAGTGCTCGTTCTGCGGCAAGAGCCAGAAGCAGGTCAAGAAGCTCATCGCAGGGCCCGGTGTGTACATCTGCGACGAGTGCATCGATCTCTGCAACGAGATCATCGAGGAAGAGCTCGCGGAGACCAGCGAGGTCCGCTGGGAGGAGCTTCCGAAGCCCCGCGAGATCTACGAGTTCCTCGAGGGGTACGTCGTCGGCCAGGAGGCCGCGAAGAAGGCCCTCTCGGTCGCGGTGTACAACCACTACAAGCGGGTCCAGGCCGGTGAGAACGGCGGGGCCCAAGGCCGCGACGACGCCATCGAGTTGGCGAAGTCCAACATCCTGCTGCTGGGGCCGACCGGCTCCGGCAAGACGCTGCTCGCGCAGACGCTGGCCCGTATGCTCAACGTCCCGTTCGCCATCGCGGACGCGACGGCGCTCACGGAGGCCGGATACGTCGGCGAGGACGTCGAGAACATCCTGCTGAAGCTCATCCAGGCCGCCGACTACGACGTCAAGAAGGCCGAGACCGGGATCATCTACATCGACGAGATCGACAAGGTGGCCCGCAAGAGCGAGAACCCGTCGATCACCCGGGACGTGTCCGGTGAGGGCGTCCAGCAGGCCCTGCTGAAGATCCTGGAGGGCACGACGGCCTCCGTCCCGCCCCAGGGCGGGCGCAAGCACCCGCACCAGGAGTTCATCCAGATCGACACGACGAACGTCCTGTTCATCGTGGGCGGTGCCTTCGCGGGCCTGGAGAAGATCATCGAGTCCCGGGCCGGCGCCAAGGGCATCGGCTTCGGCGCGACGATCCGCTCCAAGCGCGAGCTGGAGTCCAAGGACCAGTTCGAGGAGGTCATGCCCGAGGACCTGGTCAAGTTCGGCATGATTCCCGAGTTCATCGGCCGTCTCCCGGTCATCACCTCGGTCCACAACCTCGACCGCAAGGCGCTCCTCCAGATCCTGGTGGAGCCGCGCAACGCGCTGGTGAAGCAGTACCAGCGCCTCTTCGAACTCGATGGTGTGGAGCTGGACTTCGAGCGCGAGGCGCTGGAGGCCATCGCCGACCAGGCCATCCTCCGCCAGACCGGCGCCCGCGGCCTGCGCGCCATCATGGAGGAGGTCCTCCAAGCGGTGATGTACGAGGTCCCGTCCCGCAAGGACGTGGCCCGCGTGGTCATCACGGCCGATGTCGTCCTGTCGAACGTCAATCCGACGCTGATCCCGCGCGACGCGCGCGGGCGCGGCTCGGGCGAGCAGAAGACGGCGTAGGGACGGCACGGAGACGGCGCAGCCGCCGTACACGCACGAGGAGGGGCCCCGGTCGACCGACCGGGGCCCCTTCGTGGTCGGAGGCGTGGTGGGGCTCAGGAGGGGGGCTGGCCCTCGACGCGGATGTCGTCGCGCGTCTTCTTCGTCATGTCGATCGCCGCGTCCTTGGTGATGCCCTGGGTGTTGTCACCGGGGGAGACCATGGCGATCGTGCTGTAGTCGGACCACACGCAGAACCAGTCGGTCGACACCTTCTTGGTCAGCGCGTTGGTGGCCCTGGTCGACTGGCACTTCATGACCGCGCCGTCGATGTCGGCCTCCTCGGGTTGGCCGATCAGCTCGGTCTTGCCGGACGTGATGCCGTCCGAGCCCTTGTCGCCCTCCTCGATCGCCTTGTTGTTGTCGTCGATCTGCTTCTTGATGGCGACGAAGAACTTGTCCAGGGACGCCTCGGGGTCCGCGATCTCGCCGTAACCGCCCAGGATCGTGACGCCCTTGGCGGTCAGCAGCTCGGCCTGGCCGGGCAGTTTGCTCGGGTCGGGGTTCAGCGGGTCGTAGTCGCCGAAGTCGGCCGTCGAGTACTGCCCGACGACGGCCCTGCCGTTCTTGACGCCGCTGGTCTCCAGATAGCTCTCGGTGTCCGCGTCGTTGCTCTCGCCACCCTTGCCGACCCGCTGGTACTCGGTGAGCAGTTGCGAGGGCGTCGTCAGCATGTGCGGGCCGTCGTCCTCCAGGCCGTCCGCGCCACCGCCCGCGCCGATCACGAAGTACGCGCCCACGGCGACCGCGGCCACGACGGCCGCCGCGCCGATGACGATCCCCGTCTTCTTCCTGCCCCCACCGGGAGCCGGCGGTTGGGGAACCCCGTAGGGCTGCTGACCGTACGGAGGCTGCTGGCCGTACGGGGGCTGCTGGCCGTACGGGGGCTGCTGCGGCGGGACACCCTGGGGAGGCTGCTGGGGGTACCCGTAGCCGGGCTGCGGGGGAGGCGCCTGCTGCGGGTAGCCGTAGCCGGGCTGGGGGGCCTGCGGCGGCTGGCCGTAGGGCCCCGGCTGACCGTACGGTCCAGGCTGCTGGGGCTGCCCGCCGTACGGGCCCGGCTGGTTGTAGCTCATCTCTGGGTTCCCCTCCAGATGCTTATGTGGTGTTGACATCCTGGCGCAGCCCTGGTGAGCGGGCTGCACCAGGGGGGCCACCGTTACGAAAGAATCAGGTTTCGGGACCGCCCCGTAACACCCCTAAACTGAGCCCGTGACCGAGAACGCTCAGCAGCAGCCAACAGCGCCCATCACCGAACTGCCGACCCAGTACGCGCCGGCCGAGGTAGAGGGGAAGCTGTACGAGCGCTGGGTAGAACGGGGTTACTTCGAGGCGGACGCGAAGAGCGAGAAGCCCGCGTACACCATCGTCATCCCGCCGCCGAACGTCACCGGAAGCCTGCACCTCGGGCATGCCTTCGAGCACACGATCATCGACGCCCTCACCCGCCGCAAGCGCATGCAGGGCTACGAGACGCTGTGGCAGCCCGGTATGGACCACGCCGGCATCGCCACGCAGAACGTCGTCGAGCGTGAGCTGGCGAAGGAGGGCAAGTCCCGCCACGACCTCGGCCGTGAGGCGTTCGTCGAGCGCGTCTGGCAGTGGAAGGCGGAGTCCGGCGGTCAGATCTCCGGCCAGATGCGCCGTCTCGGTGACGGTGTCGCGTGGTCGCGTGAGCGCTTCACGATGGACGAGGGCCTGTCCCAGGCCGTCCAGACCATCTTCAAGCGGCTCTACGAAGACGAGCTGATCTACCGCGCCGAACGCATCATCAACTGGTGTCCGCGCTGCCTGACGGCCATCTCGGACATCGAGGTCGAGTACCAGGACGACGACGGCGAGCTCGTCTCCATGAAGTACGGCGACGGGGACGACACCATCGTCGTCGCCACGACCCGCGCCGAGACGATGCTCGGTGACACGGCCGTCGCCGTCCACCCCGAGGACGAGCGCTACAAGCATCTGATCGGCAAGCTCATCAAGCTCCCGCTCACCGACCGCTCCATCCCGGTCGTCGCCGACGAGCACGTCGACCCCGAGTTCGGCACGGGCGCCGTCAAGGTCACCCCGGCCCACGACCCGAACGACTTCGAGATCGGCCAGCGCCACAACCTGCCGTCCCTGACCGTCATGGACGAGCACGCCGTCATCACCGCCCACGGCCCCTTCCAGGGCCTGGACCGGCTCGAGGCCCGCTCCACCATCGTCGCCGCGCTGCGCGCCGAGGGCCGGATCGTCGCGGAGAAGCGGCCGTACGTCCACTCGGTCGGCCACTGCTCGCGCTGCAAGACGACCATCGAGCCGCGTCTGTCCATGCAGTGGTGGGTCAAGGTCGGCCCGCTCGCCAAGGCCGCCGGTGACGCGGTCCGCGACGGCCGCGTCACCATCCACCCTCAGGAGATGGAGAAGCGGTACTTCGACTGGGTCGACAACCTCCACGACTGGTGCATCTCACGGCAGTTGTGGTGGGGCCACCGCATCCCCGTCTGGTACGGCCCGAACGGCGAGGTCGTCTGCGTCGGCCCCGACGAGGAGCCGCCGAGCGGCGAGGGCTGGCACCAGGACACCGACGTCCTGGACACCTGGTTCTCGTCCGGCCTCTGGCCCTTCTCCACCCTGGGCTGGCCCGAACAGACCGAGAGCCTCGCGAAGTTCTATCCGAACTCGGTCCTGGTCACCGGCTACGACATCCTCTTCTTCTGGGTCGCCCGGATGATGATGTTCGGCCTGTACGCGATGGACGGCACCCCGCCGTTCCACACCATCGCCCTGCACGGCATGGTCCGCGACCAGTTCGGCAAGAAGATGTCGAAGTCCTTCGGCAACGCGGTCAACCCGCTGGACTGGATGGACAAGTACGGCTCGGACGCGCTCCGGTTCACCCTGGCCCGTGGCGCCAACCCCGGTATCGACGTCCCGATTGGCGAGGACTGGGTCCAGGCCTCCCGCAACTTCGCCAACAAGATCTGGAACGCGACGCGGTTCGCGCTGATGAACGGCGCGACCGTGGACGGCCCCCTCCCGGACCCGTCCCGTATGTCCTCGACGGACCGCTGGATCCTCTCCCGCCTGAACTCGGTCGTGGCCGAGGCCGACGCCTTCTACGACGACTACCAGTTCGCGAAGCTGTCGGACGCCCTCTTCCACTTCGCGTGGGACGAGGTCTTCGACTGGTACGTCGAGCTGTCCAAGACCACGTTCCAGGCGGGCGGCGAGGCGGCCGAGGTCAGCAAGCGGGTCCTCGGCGAGGTCCTGGACGTCACCCTGCGGCTGCTGCACCCGGTGGTCCCGTTCGTCACGGACACCCTGTGGACCACGCTCACCGGCGGCGAGTCCCTCGTCATCGCCGACTGGCCCGAGGACGGAGGCTTCCGTGACGAGGCCGCCGAGCGTGAGATCGAGCTGCTCCAGCAGGTCGTCACCGAGGTCCGCCGGTTCCGCGCCGACCAGGGCCTGCAGCCGGGCCAGCGCGTCCCGGCCCGCCTCGGCCTCGACGGCACGGCCCTCGCGCCCCACGAGGCCGCCATCCGCCAGTTGCTGCGCCTCCAGCCGGAGGGCGAGAGCTTCTCGGCGACGGCCACGCTGCCGGTGGCGGGCGCGGAGGTCGCGCTGGACCTCTCCGGTGTGATCGACGTGGCCGCCGAGCGCAAGCGGCTCGCCAAGGACCTCGCGGCCGCCGAGAAGGAGAAGGGCCAGGCCACGGCCAAGCTCGGCAACGAGGCGTTCCTCGCGAAGGCCCCGGACCAGGTCGTGGAGAAGATCCGCACACGGCTCGCGAAGGCGGACGAGGACATCGCGCGGATCCAGGCCCAGCTGGAGCGACTGCCGCAGGCGTGAGCGGCCCTGCCCGTACGGGTGTGAAGGCCCCCGGAGCCGAGAGGTTCCGGGGGCCTTCGGCCTCCGGGGCCAGCCACCCCCGGTCTCTGTCGGTGCCCCTCCGTAGACTGGCCGTGTGAGTGAGCTCCCCCCGCACGACAGCAGCGAGCAGCCCGACCCGATCGACTCCTTCGAGGAGATCATCGCGGCCGAGACCGACCGTGACCCCGACCTCGCGGTGATCGAGGCCGGCAGCCGCACCCTGCGCACGCAGGGCGGGCCGCCGTCGGCCGACGTGCCCGCGCGGCCCGCCGACCCCGAGACCGACAAGGCCCTGCGCGAGGTCGAGGCGGAGCTGGCCACGCGCTGGGGCGAGACCAAGCTGGAGCCGTCGGTCACGCGGATCACCGCGCTGATGGACGTACTGGGCGAGCCGCAGCGGTCATATCCCTCGATCCACATCACGGGGACGAACGGCAAGACGTCCACGGCCCGGATGATCGAGGCCCTGCTCGGCGCCTTCGAGCTGCGCACCGGGCGGTACACCTCGCCGCACGTCCAGTCGATCACCGAGCGGATCAGCCTGGACGGCGCCCCGATGGACGCCGAGCGGTTCGTCGAGACGTACCGGGACATCAAGCCGTACGTGGAGATGGTCGACGGCTCGCAGGAGTACCGGCTCTCCTTCTTCGAGGTGCTCACGGGCATGGCGTACGCGGCCTTCGCGGACGCGCCCGTGGACGTGGCCGTCGTCGAGGTGGGCATGGGCGGAAGCTGGGACGCCACCAACGTGATCGACGCCGATGTGGCCGTGGTGACGCCCATCGACCTCGACCACACCGACCGGCTCGGCGCCACGCCCGGTGAGATCGCCGGCGAGAAGTCGGGCATCGTCAAGCAGGACGCGACCGTGATCATGGCGCAGCAGCCGGTGGACGCGGCGCAGGTGCTGCTGAAGAAGGCCGTCGAGGTGGACGCGACCGTGGCGCGGGAGGGCCTGGAGTTCGGGGTCGTCTCGCGGCAGCTCGCCGTCGGCGGGCAGCTGGCGACGCTGCGCGGGCTCGGCGGGGAGTACGAGGAGGTGTTCCTGCCGCTGCACGGCGCCTACCAGGCGCACAACGCGGCGGTGGCGCTGGCCGCCGTGGAGGCCTTCTTCGGGGTGGGCTCCCAGCGGCCCGAGCCGCTCGACATCGACACCGTCCGCAAGGCGTTCGCGTCCGTGGCCTCTCCGGGCCGCCTGGAGGTCGTACGGCGCTCGCCGACCGTGGTTCTGGACGCCGCCCACAATCCGGCGGGCGCGCGGGCCACGGCGGAGGCGGTGAGCGAGGCCTTCGACTTCAGCCGGCTGATCGGAGTCGTGGGCGCGAGCGGCGACAAGAACGTACGGGGGCTGCTGGAGACCTTCGAGCCGCTCTTCGCCGAGGTCGTCATCACGCAGAACTCCAGCCATCGGGCGATGGACGCGGACGAGCTTGCCGCGATCGCGGTGGAGGTGTTCGGGGACGAGCGGGTGCAGGTCGAGCCGCGACTCGACGACGCCCTGGAGGCGGCGATCACGCTGGCCGAGGAGGAGGGCGAGTTCGCGGGCGGCGGTGTCCTCGTCACCGGGTCCGTCATCACGGTCGGCGAGGCCCGGCTGCTGCTGGGGAAGGGCTGAGTTCTGTGCGTACGTTGTGTTCCTCGACGCTGATCGGTGAGTTCTTCGTCATCGGGTTCGCGGGGCTGGTGGCCATGAAGGACCCGGAGCTGTCCATGGGCATGGTGTGGACGGTCAGCGGTGTCGCGATGGCCCTGTGTCTCGTGTTGTGCGGTCTGATCACGCGGCCCGGTGGGGTGCAGCTGGGCTGGGTGCTGCAGGTGGCTCTCATCGCCTCCGGTTTCGTCGTTCCGATGATGTTCTTCCTGGGCGCGGTGTTCGCCGCGCTGTGGTGGGCGTCGGTGCACTTCGGGCGGAAGGTGGACGAGGCGAAGGCGCGGTTCGCGGCGCGGGCGGAGGCCGCTGCGGGGGCTGTCTCTT
>NZ_VJZE01000422.1 GCF_009377205.1 Streptomyces phyllanthi | reverse complement strand
ACCGGTGTGGGGACGGGGTGCGTGGCATACGGGTGAAGCCGCGTTAACGCGTCCGGGGCGGGGGCACTCGGGACGCGTGGCGGGTCCGTCCGGGAGCCGCCGCGCCCTGGCTGGAGGTGAGGAGCATGGGACACGGAGGAAACGTCATCGAGGAGCTGGTGACGGACCACCGTGAGGTCGAGGAGATCTTCGGCCGTATCGAGGCGCTGCCGTCCGGAGACAAGGACCGCAAGGTGTACACCGACCAGGCCACGATCGAGCTGGTCCGGCACTCGGTGGCCGAGGAGGCGTATCTCTACCCGGCGGTGCGCGAGCACGTGGCGAACGGGGACGCCCTGGCGGACAAGGAACTCGAGGACCACGCCAAGGCCGAGCAGCTCATGAAGGACCTGGAACGCCTCGACGCCACCGACCCCGAGTTCGACCGGCTCATCGGCGAACTGATGAGCGAGATCCGCTCGCACATCGCCGACGAGGAGGGGAACCTCTTCCCGAGGCTGCGCGAGGCGTGCCCGCCGGAGACGCTGGACACCCTGGGTGACAAGGTTCGCCAGGCGAAGAAGACGGCACCGACCCGTCCGCACCCGGCCGCCCCGGACAAGCCCCCGGCGAACAAGCTTCTCGCCCCGGGCGCCGGACTGGTCGACCGGCTGCGCGACGCGCTGTCGGGGCGCGGCAAGCAGGGCTGACACCGGCTCCGGCGGTCCGGCCCGGGCCCGTCGCCACGGCGACGGGCCCTTTCTCACGCCTTCACACGCCTTCTCATGCCTTCACGCGCCGTTCCGGGGGCTGGGTGCCGTGACCGTCCTCACTCCCGCGGGCCGCGGCGCTCCGGCCGCCGAAGCCTGTGAGCAAGCCCACGCGAGACACCAAGTGCCGGACGGCGGGTGGGACTTGGTGCCCGGGCAGGTGGTGCGACGGAGGGTGGGGGCACGGACTCGGCGGCCCCTTCTGCCACGATGGTCCGCGCCGACAACCGGCTCTGTGGAGCGGCCGCGCAGCGCAGCCGGTCTTCCTCGCTCCCGCCGGTTCCGCCCTCCGGGTCCCCGATCCATCCGGGTCCCCGATCCGTCTCGAGTACCGCTCTGTGACTTCCGCACCTTCCTCCGCCCTGCCCGACTCCGCGCCGTCCAAGGGCGCGCCACGCTCGCCGTGGCGGTCCCTGAGGTACCGCAGCATGCGCTGGTGGTCCGTCGCGAACTTCGTGTCGAACGCCGGTACGTGGATGCAGCTCACGGTGCAGAACCTGCTCGTCCTCCAGATCACCGGGTCAGCCGCCGCCACGGGGCTGTCCATGTCCGTCCAGGCCGCGCCCGCGCTGCTCGTGAGCCTGCTGGGCGGCGCGGCCGTCGACCGCTGGCCCCGCAAGCTGACGGCCGCCGTGAGCCAGGCGCTCCTGGGCGTGGTCGCGTTCGTGACGGCCGTCCTCGTGGCGCTGGGCCGGCTCGACATGACCTCCCTGATGGTGCTGGCCGCGGTGACCGGCACCATCGCCACGGTCGACGGGCCGGCGTGCGCCCTGCTGGGCAACGACCTCGTCCCGAAGGAGGACGTCCCCTCCGCCATCGGGGTGGGCTCGCTCGTGCACAACGCGGGCCGTCTCGTGGGTGCCGCACTGGCCGGCGTGGCGGTCGGCTTCCTCGGTACGGCCTCCGCGTACGCCGCCAACGGGCTGTCGTTCCTCTTCGTGGCCTCGGTCATCCCGTTCCTCCGTCCGGCGCCCGGAGCGGTCCCGCAGGCCGCGGCCGGCGTGCGGGCCGCGATCCCGAAGCAGCGGGGCGCGGGCAGGAGCGTGCGCGGTACGGACCAGGACATGACCGTGCGGCAGGGGCTGGCCTTCTTCGCGCGCCGGCCCCGGCTGCTCGCGCTCGCCTGTGTCACCGCCGTCAGCGCGGTCTTCGGACGCAACTACGGGCTGACGCTGGCCGTGCTCGTCACCGGGCCGCTGGCGGGTGGCGCCGGGGAGTTCGGGACGGTCTCCACCGTCCTCGCCGTCGGGGGCATCCTCGGCGCGGTCCTCGGCGCCCGGATGCGCCGGCCCTCCGTGCGGATCGTGGGCGTGCTGGCGGCCTCGGGTGCGCTCCTGCAGGTGGTGGCGGGGTTGTCGCCGTCGCTGGCCGTGCTGCTGGTGCTCGTCCTGCCGATGGCCGTGGTGGAGTCCGTCTCGGACACCGCCGGGACGTCCGTCCTCCAGACCGACCCGCCCGCCCATCTGCGGGGCCGCGTGCTCGGTATCTGGGGCAGCATCGGCACCGTCTGGAGCCTCGGCGGCCCGCCGGCGCTCGGCCTCCTCATGGAGCTGGCCGGGGCGCGCGGCGCCCTCGTCATCGGCGGCCTGATCATCGCCGGCTCGATCGCCGCGGGCTTCGCCCTGCGCGCCCGCCGGACCGCGCCGCGCGTGGTCCTCCGCACGGAGGGTGACGACGTCCCGGAGCGAGCGGCCCTGGGCACGGCGGCCTGATCACCCGGCCCTGACGGCTCGGCTCCGGCGACGAGCGCCGGAGAGCCGCCGGGCACACGCCCAGGGCGGTCCGCTCCCTGTGGTGCTGCCCGCACGGCCCCGCACGGCCGCGGCCCCGGGCCCGGCCCGGTCACGGCAGTCCGCGTACCGCCTCGACCACCTCCCCCACCGTGATGCGCAGCAGCCGTTCGTCCGGCCGTCGGCCGTGGGCGTCACCCGGGCGGGGTGAGTCGTCGTCGCCGGGATGCCACAGCACGCGGTGGCGGGGGTCGGCCGGCGGGCCCCACAGGCGTGGGGCCACCGGGCCGAACAGGACGACCGAGGGGGTGTGAAGGGCCGTGGCGAGGTGGGCGAGGCCGGTGTCGCCGACCACCACGCAGCGGGCCCGCGCGACGAGCGCGGCCAGCCGGTCGAACGGCACGTCGGCGGCGCCGCCCAGCACCGCGTCCGCCGACAGCCCCGCCTGCGCCGCCACCCACCGCGCCAGGCCCTCCTCGCCCGCGCCCGCGGTGACGACGACCTCGTACCCCCGGTCGCGCAGCTCGCGTGCCACGGCGGCGAACCGTTCCCCGGGCCAGCGGCGGGCCCCCGCGTCGGCGCCGGGGTGGACGACCACGGCCCCGGGCGCCGGGGACGGCGTCGTGGGCGGCGGTATCCGCAGGTCTTCGGGGTCCGCCTCGATGCCGTACCAGGCGAGCAACCGGCACCAGCGCTCCCGTTCATGCTCGTCGGCCCGCCATACGGGGCCGGAGATCCCGGGGGTGAGCGGGTGCGCGTAGGCGAAGAGCCGCCGGGGGTGCAGCCGCTGGAGCAGCAGGTGGCTCGGGGGGCCGTTGCCGTGCAGGTCCACGGCGATGTCCGGGGCGGGTCCGAGCCAGGGCAGTGTGCCGGGTACCTCGCGTCCGGGGGCCGTGGTCGGCAGCAGGCGGTCCACCAGGCCGGTCGCGGCGGCGGCCGGGGCGAGGCGTTCGGGCGCGGCCAGGACGATCTCGTGGTGCGGGAGGTGCCCGCGCAGCGCACGCAGCGCGGGCACCGCGGTCAGCAGGTCGCCCAGCCCCAGCGCCCGCAGCACCAGCGTCCGGGGCCGGTCTCCGGCCGGTCCCGGATCGGCCCGTGCCTCCCTCTCGGTGCTCACGGTCCCGGTTCAGGCCCCGGGCGGCCGCGGCTCCCCGGCGGCGGCCTTCGCGGCGCGGCGGGTCAGCAGCGTGGTTGAGCGGCCGTCGAGATACGGCAGGACGACCGCCTGGCCGCCCCAGGTGCGCAGTACCTCCGCCTCGGGCAGGTCCTGGACGGAGTAGTCCCCGCCCTTCACCCACACGTCGGGCCGCAGCCGGGCCAGTACCGCCTCCGGGGTGTCCTCCTCGAAGACCAGGACGGCGTCGACGCTCCCGAGGGCGGCGAGGACGCGGGCGCGGTCCGCCAACGGGTTGAGCGGGCGCCCCGGGCCCTTGCGGCGGGCGACGGAGGCGTCGGAGTTGAGGCACACGATGAGGCAGTCACCGATACCGCGGGCGCTCTCCAGCAGGCCGACATGACCGGCGTGGACCACGTCGAAGCAGCCGCCGGTGGCCACCACCGTGCCACCGCGTGCCCGGACGCGTTCCGCGAGGTCGTACGCGCCACAGGCGCCGGGTTCGTCCGCCGGGCGGGGTGCGGGCCCGTCCCGCCACAGCTCCGGGTTTCCCGCGCCGCCCGCCGCGACGAACGCGGCGGCCTCGGCGACGGCCCGCTGGAGCGCCTCCTCGGGGAGCAGCCCGTCCGCCAGCGCCGCGGCCGTCGTGGCGGCGAAGCAGTCGCCCGCGCCGCAGGGATCCCCGGTGGCCCGGTAGGGCGGCGGGACGAGCATCGGCGTACCGGGTCCCGGTCTGGCCAGCAGCACTCCGCGTTCGCCGAGCGTCACGGCGACGCCGGCCGCCCGCCAGCGCTCCGCCAGCTCCACCCCGCGCTCCGCGTAGGCGCGCAGTGATTCGCCGTCGCCGGGGCACAGGGCGCGCGCCTCGGCCGCGTTCGGGGTGACGAGCCGTGCTCCGGGCACGGGTGCCTCGCCCCTGGGGTGGGGGTCCCACACGAGGGGCGTGCGCCGGGCGACGGCCTCCAG
This sequence comes from Streptomyces phyllanthi, assembly GCF_009377205.1. Classification (GTDB taxonomy): domain Bacteria; phylum Actinomycetota; class Actinomycetes; order Streptomycetales; family Streptomycetaceae; genus Streptomyces; species Streptomyces phyllanthi. The sequence continues at coordinate 3,521 of NZ_VJZE01000422.1, read as the reverse complement.
GTGCCGTCGTACGGCGCCGGCGGTGTGCCCGCCGTAGTCGGCGACGAGGACGGCGTGGGCGCTGTCCAGCGCGTCCCGTACCTCTCCGTCGGGTTCGCCGGGTGTGCCGCCTCCCCGGTCGATCCGTACGACGGGACGGCCGCTCGCCAGCACGCGGGTCTTCACCGGCAGGGTGCCCTTCAGCGGGATCTCGATCAGCCGTACCCTGCCGCGCAGCTCACGGCGTACGGCCTCGCTGGCCGGGTCGTCGCCGAGCGCGGTCACCAGGGTCACGTGACGGCCGCCGCGGGCGGCCAGGGCGGCGGCCAGTCCCGCTCCTCCGGGATGCCGCCGGTCGCCGGTGACGTCGACGACGGGGGCGGGGGCGTCCGGGGCAAGCCGGGCGGCCACGCCCTCGATGTCCTCGTCGAGCAGCACGTCCCCGACGACCACGAGCGGCTTCGGTCCCGTGGCCGGCTCGGGCGCCGTCACGACGCCCTCCCGTGGACGGCGACCGCGCGGCGCCCGACGGGGTTCGCGACGGCCGTGTCGAAGCACTCGCAGAGCAGGTGGACGGCGACGAGGTGTGCTTCCTGCACGGTCGCCGTACTGCCCGCGTCGACACACAGTGCCTCGTCGGCGGCCTCGGCCAGCGGGTTCGGGCCCCGTCCGGTGAGCGCCCAGACCCTCAGCCCGGCCGACCGGCCCGTCACGGCCGCCGCGATCAGGTTGGCACTGCGCCCTGAGGTGGACAGGAGCAGGAGGACGTCCCCGGGGCGGCCGTGGGCGGCCACCTGGCGGGCGTACACGTGGTCGAATCCGTAGTCGTTGCCGATGGCGGTGACGCTGGACGTCTCGGCGTGCAGGGAGATCGCCGAGAAGGCGCGCCGCTCCAGGCGGTAGCGGCCCACCAGCTCGGCGGTGAGGTGCTGGGCCTGGGCGGCGCTGCCGCCGTTCCCGGCGGCCAGCAGCCGGCCGCCGCCGGTGAGGACGGTGGCGAGCCGGTCGCCCCATTCCGTGATCCGGCCGAGGCCGTCACGGCGGAACCGGCCGAGCGCCTGCTCCAGTGACCGGCAGTGCAGACGCGCGGCCTCGAGCGCGGGGTGTGCGGGGTGTTCGGTCATGCTGTTCGGGCGTACCGCCTCGCGGAGCACGGCGGCTGCACCCACACCTCCTTCGGACATCGGTACCGCACGGTCGGTCGGCAGGGACGGCCGGCCCCGGCTCTTCCGCCGGGGGCGGGAACGATTCACCCGGCCCCCGTCGCCGCCGACTCGGCGTCGAGGATCGCGCAGTAGGCCGCCTCGGTGGCCGCCGCGACCTGGCCCCAGCCGTACCGGCTGAGGACCCGGCGACGGCCGGCCGTCCCGCAGGCCTCGCGGGCGGCGGGGTCGGCGAGGAGGGCGGCGACGGCTCGGGCCAGCGCCCCGGGGTCACGTGGTGGGACCAGCCGCCCGGTGCCGGGGTCGGCGATGGTGTCCAGCTGTCCGCCGACGGCGCTGGCGACGACCGGCCGGCCGCAGGCCATCGCCTCCAGCGGGACGATGCCGAAGGGCTCGTAGTCCGCGGGGCACACCACCACGTCGGCGGAGCGCAGCCACGGCGGCACCTCCTCGCTGGGCACTCCGCCCGTGAAGGTGACCCGGTCGGCCACCCCGGCCGCACGGGCGAGAGCACGCAGCCGCCGTACTTCCGGGTCCTCGTCGATCCGGTCCGCCGGGGGCCCGCCGACCACGACCAGCTCCGCCCCGGGCAGCAGGGTCAGCCCCTCGATGGAGACCGCCGCGCCCTTGCGCGGGACCAGCCGGCCGCACTGGAGCAGCCGGTGGGGATGTGACCCCCGGGGCGCGACCGGGCCTCGCGGGGTGAACCGGTCGGTGTCGACGCCGCACGGCACGATGCTGGTCCTGCCTGCGGGAATGCCCATGCGACCCAGTTCGACGACCTCGTCCCTGCAGGTGGCGATGACCCGGTCACAGCCCAGGCCCACGTCGATCTCGTACGCGATCCGCTGCGGCGGGCTGGTGTCGGCGAGCTGCTGGTGCCGTCGCTTCACCGTGCCGAGCGCGTGGTACGTGTGCAGCAGGGGCAGCCCCAGGGCGCGAGCGGCCCGCAGAGAGGCGAGCCCCGACATCCAGAAGTGGGAGTGCACCACGTCGGGCGACCGCGTCCGCCAGATACGGGTCAGATAGCGGCTGAACTCGCTCATGTGAGGCAGCAGTTCGTCCTTGGGGAGCTGCTCCGGCGGACCGGCCGGCACATGGTGCACCTCGACGCCCTCGCGCAGCGGCACCCGGTCGGGCAGGCCGGTCGCGTCGCGGCGGGTGTAGACGGTGACGCGATGGCCCCGGTCGGCGAGCGCGCCCGCGAGGCAGGCCACATGGACGTTCTGTCCGCCGGCGTCGACCCCGCCGAGCGCGGCGAGCGGACTCGCGTGCTCCGAGACCAGCGCGATCGACAGGATGCCCGGATCCAGGGGGTCGGCGTCGAGCGGAGCGGTGCGGTAGGAGCCGATGGACGAGGTCATGAGCACACCTCCGTGATCACGCGTTCCCAGTCGTCCAGGAAGCGTTTGAGCCCGTACCGTTCGAGGGCCGCCCGGCGGGCCCGCGCTCCGTCCTCGGCGGCGGTCTCCGGATCCTCCAGGTAGCGGCGGGCGGCCCGGGCCAGCACGTCGGGACGGGTGGACAGCGTGCCCGCGCCGGGCGGCACCGCCTCCACGGCCCCGGTGGTGGCGAGCGCCACGACGGGCATGCCCAGGTGCATCGCCTCCAGCAGGGACAGGCCGAGGGAGGTCCAGCGCACGGGATGCACGTACATCCGGCGCTGGGCCATGGCGGCGTGCAGCTCGCGCTGGGGCAGGTCGGCGGTGCGGCACCGGTCCTCCGGCAGGCCGAGGTGCCCGGCGAGGCCCTCCGTGCGCATGCCGAAGACGTCCAGCGGCACCGCCTCGGACAGGGCGGGCAGCAGGTCCGTACCGGTGTGGCGGCGGCGCCGGACCGGTTCGTTGACCACGACGGCGGCCCGGGCGAGCCGGCCGGTGTACTGGTGGCCCGGGTCGACGACGCCGTGCTCGATCACCCGCGTGCGCGTGCCGCCGCAGTCCCAGAAGAGCCGGTTGAAGTGGGTGACGTGCACGATCGTCAGATCGTCCCGGTCGGCGAACGGGTGCCGCGTCTCCGGTACGCGGCCGTCCGGCGCGTTGTGCTCCAGGTACACGGCGGGAACGTCGCGTCCGGGGCGGCGTCCGCCGAGCCAGCGCTCGGCCAGCTCCGGTTCGTGCGGCCGCTGGAGGACGACCAGGTCCACCTGGGTGTCCCGCAGTTCCCCGGGCGGCGTCTCCCGTACCGAGGCGGGCCAGGAGAACGTGCGGGCCCGCCCGAGGCCGTCCGGGTCGCGGTCCGGGGTGACGGGAACGAGGTACGTGTGCGGGCCCTGCACGAACGCCGTCGTCCAGGAGCCGTGCACGTGCCACAGAAGGATCTTCATACGGCCGCTCCTCGTTCCGTCTGGTCCCCCTCGTCCCGTGGCCGCTCCTGGCC
>NZ_VJZE01000421.1 GCF_009377205.1 Streptomyces phyllanthi | reverse complement strand
GGGCGATGTCATGGAGGGGCGGTCACGGTGACCGTGGCCGTGGCCCGGTATGCCGTGCCCGCCACGGTTCCCCTCACCTCGAAGGTCCCCGGCTCGGCGTACCTCTCCGGTTCCACCGGGTCCCAGGTCACGCCGGTCCGGCTGTCCTTGGATCCGTCGTTGTAGGTGGCGACGACGGTCTCCGGGAGCGTGGGTGGCCGGCCGGCCCGGGTGGTGACGGGCTCCTCCGCGATGCTGGTGATCTCGACCGCGTCGCTCTGGCGTACCCACACGGTCGCGGTGACGGGCTGTGCGGTCCGGTCGGCGAGCCCGGTGATCCGTACGCTGGTGCCGCCCTCGGCGACCTGGTCCTCCGTGAGGGCAGGCCAGGCCACGGGCGAGCGCGCCGTCGAGCCGTCGGCGTACACCAGGGTCACCTGTCGGGGCAGGTCGGGGATCCTGCTCCGGAGGGTGGGGACATGGACGTCGCGCACGGACTCCGGGGTCTCGGCGTACACCTTCCACTCCTGCACGCCCAGGGCGAGGCCGGGGTGTCCGGTCAGCCGGGCGCGCAGGGCGGTGGTGGTCACGGGGGTGAAGGCGGTCTTGTTGTAGGTGTCCTCCGCGGTGCCGTAGTCGCCGGCCGGGTCGACCTCGCGCCAGGTGTCGCCGTCGCGGTACTCGATGACCCAGGACGCCGGGACTCCGACGCCGTCGCCCGCGCCGGGTTGCGCGTCGCGGAAGAAGTACATGTCGGAGGCGTCCACGCGGACCGGGTCGTCCCAGGTGTACTGGACCCACTGGGTGCCCTTCTGGGGCCAGCTGCCCCAGCGCGGGGCGTCGGAGGACGAGACCGGTTCGCGGCCGTCGTTGATCGCGGCGACCGACTCCCAGCCCGAGGTGTAGGACGCGGTGGGTGTCGCGGACGGTGCCACGTTGACCTGCCCGTCGGCGAGTCCCTCCACCTTGACCACGACCTTCTTCGAGGACTCCAGCGTGCCGTCGGTGGCGGTGAGTTCGAGGGTGTAGGTGCCGGCCTCGGTGAAGCGGGCGACGGTCGTCGAGGCGCGCGGGTCGTCGAAGATGACGGTGCCGCCCTCCGGTCCGTCGGCCGCCTTCCAGGAGGCGGAGAGCTTCCGCTCCGGCAGTCCGTCGTCCTCGACGATCCCCGTGAGCCTGACCTGGCCCGGGCGGCTGTAGGCGGTGTCGCGCCACGCCTCGACGTACGGGGCCCGGTTGCGGGCGGCCGGGGCCCGGACTCCGGTGGAGAACGCCTGGATCTCCTTCAGGCCGCTGGTGTGGCCGTCGCGGTGGCGCAGCAGCACCCGCAGCTTCCCGGTGGTCACCTTCCGGAAGCTCACCTGGTTGAGGTTGGCCCTCGGAATGGCCGGTGACCTGGCGGGGCGGGCCACGTCCTTCCACTGCCCGGCGCCGTCCTGGTACTGCACGGTGTAGAGGGCGGGCTCGGTGTATCCGCCGGGTCGTTTGTCGCTGTAGAAGTACAGCCTGACGTCGTCGACCGCGCGCGGGCGCCCGAAGTCGAGCTCGTACCAGTCCTCGGCGTTGCCCGAGCCGCGGGCGCCCCAGAAGGGCTCGTTGACGGTGAAGCCGTCGACTGCTCCCGTCACCGCGTGTCCCTGGGCCTCGTGGGAGGCGCGGGCCGTGGCGCCGGCGGCGAGGTTCTCCTTCGCCGCGCCTGTCAGGTCCCGGCCCGCCTTGGCGAAGAGGTCGGTGACGCGGTCCTTCCGGCGGTACTCGACGTTCTGCGGCTCCGCGACAGCCGTCCGCAGGCCTGTGGTTCGGGCCTTGGCGCCTCCGCCGTCGGGGAAGGTCACCTTGCCGGTGGCGGGGTCGTGGACAAGGTGGGTGAGGCGGTCGGCGGTGAAGGCGAGCCTGCCGTCGAGGTAGACGGAGTAGCCCTCGGGGACCTTCCGGCCGTACGGCCGCTTCCCGTCGCCCGGTTCGTCCCACAGCACGGCGACATCGGTGCCGCGGTAGTTGATGTCGGTGACGGCGAAGTGGGGCCAGTCGACGTCGATCGGCCACAGCTCGATCTTCCGGTCGTCACGCGGCCGGAAGCCCATCGCGTCCTCGATCACGGTCCAGTTGGTGGTGCCGAGGATGGTGTGGTGGATCCAGGAGCGGTAGCCGATCCTCTGCGGGTCGGCGCTGCCGTCGGCCCAGAACTCGTTCTGGTCGGGCCACCGGTTGTCACCGTCGACGTAGTGGGCCCAGGCGTTCCAGGACAGCAGCTTCTTGTACCAGGTGCTGTCGATGTACTTGTTCGGGTACTTCCGCAGCACCGAGGAGAGGAAGCGGAAGGTGACGGTGGAGTTGATGACGGAGAAGTTGTTGCTCCCCGGGTGCCCCTGTTCCGCCGCCTCCGCCTTGTCGGCCTGGTTGGCGGTGAAGAACGGGAAGACGGGGTACTGCTCGGCGTCCGCCCACAGGCGCAGGGCTTCGAGGTACTGCGGGTCCTCGTCCGGCGTGGGCATCAGGCCCACGCTGTACGGGTAGTAGTTGTTGATCTCCTTCCAGGGCACCAGGGTGTCGCTGGCCACGTGCCGGTGCTTGAGCAGCTTGTCCTTCGGGTCCCACAGGTGTTTCAGGACCGCGTCCTTCACGCGCTGTGCGACGGCGCGCATCTCGTCGGCCTTGGCCCTCTCGCCGAGCAGGTCGTACGCACGGGCCGCCGCCGTGGCGTTGCTGTGGACGTACGCCGATTCGGCGCGGTCGAGGTTCCCCGGCTTCCAGTCGAAGGACACCGCGTCGGCGTCGTTGCCGGTCATCGCGCCCCAGTCGTACTCGATCAGTCCGTTGCCGTCCTCGTCGTAGTTCTCCAGCTGGCCGCGGACGTCCTTCTCCGCGTACCGGGCGAGGTTGCGCACGATGCCGTCGGGTCCGCCGTGCACCTGGTAGGAGCGCCAGGCGGCCTCGGAGATGTACTGGGTGTAGCTGTTGGACCAGTTCTCCGGGTCGCCCGGGTTGTCGGTGTACTTGCCGTTCTTCGACACCTCGCCGGCTGACACCCAGGGTCCGTACGAGTAGCTGGGGTCGCGCAGGTACTTGAGGTCGTCGACGAACATGCCGACGGTCAGGGCGATGGCGTTGTTGTAGCCGAGCACGCCCTCCATGGAGGTGGGGAACTGGTAGTCGTTGCCCGGGATGTCCGCGTCGAGGTAGTTGTAACGCAGCAGCCACCAGCGGTAGTAGAGCGTCTTCTCGATGTTGTCGTCGGGGACGTCGAGGTACGGCAGGTTCTCGGCCCACCAGCGGTTGTACGTCCGCACGTGGTCCCGGAAGGCGGCGGCGGGCGTCGCGGTGCGCACGGCGTCGTACTCCGTGCGGGAGCGGACGATCTCCTCGGTGACGAAGCCCAGTTGGACCTTGGTGGTGACGGTGGCGCCCGCGGGTACGGCGAGGGAGCGTGTGAGGGCGTCGCCGTCGGGTGCGGGGGCCATGCCGTCGCCGCTGAGCCGCGGGAAGACCGTGGTGAGGTTGTTCCTGGCGGGCACCGCTCCGGTGAGTTCACGGGCTTCGGGGGTCGTGGTGTACGGGGACGCGGCGCGCAGGGTGATCTCCCAGCTCGCCGAGCCGGTGTTGGTGAGGGCCAGGTTCGTGACGGCGACGTTCGCGTCGGTGATGAACTTGGTCTGGGTCACCTTCAGACCGGTGGCCTCGTGGGTGAACTCGCTGCGCCAGTGGCTGGGCGTCTGCGTCCTGGCGCCGGTGTCCTCCCGCAGGGTGACGTTCTCGCCGTTCACGGCCAGGGTGACGGTGTAGGCGGACCGGTCGTCGATGCTCTCCCAGTACGCGACCTTGCCGCCGAAGCCGAGCCGGGAAGGGTTGTGCTCCTTCATGAACACGGCCCGGCCCCGGGTGAACAGCCAGGGTCCGGCCGGGTCGGCGCCCTTGCGGGCGAGCATGCGGTCCATCCAGAAGTCGGTGCCGTTCCCGGCCTTCCGGTCCGCCTCGTACTGGGCTCGCAGCGTGCGGCGGGTGGTGAATCCGGCCGGGAGGGCGGGAACGGGGTCGTCGGTTCCGGAGTAGCTCGGGTAGCCGACGGCCGAGTTGTCCGCCGTGGCCGGAGCGGTGGCGGCGAACGAGGCCAGCAGCCCGAGGGCCAGCGCTCCGGCCAGGGTTCTCGGGTTGTGCCGTCTTCGCGGTCCGTGCACGACTACCTCCCGGTGGACCTTGTCGGCGGCTGTGTCGTCGGCAGCCACACGCGCATCGTCGAGGGCCCCCGGTTCGCCCAGGTGTGGTAGGGCACCAGGGCGATCCCGGCGCGGTCGGCGGCCCGAGGGGCGGCCGGGAGGCCGAGTGGCCGGTACGGCCATGCGTCGTCGGGTACGTCGCCGGGTGCGGCGAGTTCGCCGGGCACGAGGACGGTGCCGCCCGTACCGCTCGCGTCGTCCGGTCCGGCCGGTGCGTCCTCCGGTTCGGTGGACGGGTCCACCCGTATCGCGTCGGCCTCGTGGCCGACCGGCAGGTCCACGGACTCGGCGCAGTACACGAGCGGCCCGCGTTCCACGGCCACGGTGCCGCGTACGGCGTCGATGCGAGGATCGGGGTGGGTCCAGCGGGGTGCGACGGGCAGTTCGAGCCGTACTTCGTCGCCGGGACGGAAGACGCGGGTGACCTCGGCCGTGCCCGGGGCGACGGCACGCCGTACACCGTCCGGGTCGACCAGCCACGCGGTGGCACCCGCCGTCCACGCGGGGACGCGCAGTGACAGGGTCCACGGGTGGGCGGGTGCCCGGCCGATCCGTACGGCCACGTGCCCGCCGGAGGGGTAGTCGGTACGCACCCGCAGCGCGACGCCGTGGCCGCCGGCGAGGGAGGTGGCGATCTCCGCGTCCGCGTACTGGTGCAGCTGGACGCCGTGGTCGTCCGCCGTCGCCAGATACGCGGGCAGCTGGGCCAGGGTCCGCGCCACGTTGGTCGGGCAGCAGGACACCGCGAACCAGGGGGCGCGCAGGCCCGACTCGGCGCGCGGGCTCTGGGTGTCCGCGGGGGGCACGGTGCCCCGGTGGCGCCGGTGGAGGGTGTTGGCGTAGAAGAAGGCCCGGCCGTCCTCGGACGGGGAGGCGGCGACCACGTTGAAGAGGGTCCGCTCGGCCAGGTCGGCGAAGCGCGGCTCACCGGTGGCGAGGAGCAGCCGCCAGCTGAGCATGACGGAGGCGACTCCGGCGCAGGTCTCGGCGTAGGCGCGGTCCGGTGGCAGCACGAAGTCGTCGCCGAAGGCCTCGTCCCGGTGGTGCGAGCCCATGCCCCCGGTCAGATAGGTGCGCCGGGCGACCGTGTTCTCCCACTGCCGTACGACCGCCGCGAGCAGGGCGTCGTCCCCGGTCTCCACGGCCACGTCGACGGCGCCGGCCGCGAGGTAGAGGGCACGGACGGCGTGTCCGCGCAGCACCGTGGCCTGGCGGACCGGTGTGTCGTCCTGGTAGTAGGCGCGGCCGAACTCGATGTCGGCGAGCGTTCCGTGTCCGCGGCGTTCGACGAAGAGCGCGGCCTGGTGGAGGTAGCGCTGCTCCCCCGTCAGCCGGGCCAGTTCCACCAGGGCCGTCTCGATCTCCGGGTGGCCGCAGACGCTCTCGATACCGCCCTGGCCGAAGGTGGCGCACACATGGTCGGCGGCCCGCCGGGCGATCTTCGTCAGCTCGCCCTCGCCCCGGGCCCTGGCCTGGGCCACGCCCGCCTGGATGAGGAACCCGTGGCAGTAGAGCTCGTGGCCCCATTCGAGGTCGCTGTAGCGGGGCTGCTGTCCGGGGCGGCCGAAGGCGGTGTTCAGATAGCCGTCCGGGTCCTGGGCGGGCGCGATGACCTCGGTGAGCGCTGCCGTGTCCGCGTCGAGCGAGGTGTCCGGGCCGCCGCCCGCCGCCGCCCAGGCCATGGCTTCCAGCAGCTTGTACGTCTCGGAGTCGGCGAACTCCCGGCCGCGCCGGTCCCGGTGGATCCGGCCCTCGGCGGCGGCCCGGAAGTTGCCCGTCCAGCCGGCACGTTCCATCCAGTCGCGGCAGTGCCCGAGTGTGACGGTCGCGTTGGTCCGCCGGCGCCGGGCCCAGAAGCCCCCGGTGATCCTGACCTCGTCGAGGCCGAGCGGTCGCAGCCGGCTCCGGGTCGGCGCCACGGGTAAGACGGCCGGCCTTGCCGTGTTCTCCCTCACCAGTTCATGCCTTCGGTCGGTCCTTCCGGTTGTCGGTTCCAGGGCGTACGGGGTGTATGGGGTGTATGGGGCCTACGGGTGTCCTACGGGGGGTCAGCCCTTGAGCGCGCCGGACATGAAGCCCCGTACGTAGTGCCGTTGCAGCAGCAGGAAGAGGAGCAGGCAGGGCACGGCGAGGACGACCACGCCCGCCTCGGTGGCGCCGTAGTCGACGGCGCCCATGCTCTGCTGCCGCAGGTTCGCGATGGCCAGGGGCAGGGGTGCCTTCTCGCTGTCCGAGACGAGGATCAGGGGCGCGATGAAGTCGTTCCAGGCCGCGAGGAACGCGAAGAGCCCGACGGTGATCAGGCCCGGCCGCACCGCCGGGAGGAGGACGCGGCGCAGCGCGCCCGCCGTGCCGCAGCCGTCGACCAGCGCCGACTCCTCCAGCTCGCGCGGCACTGACTCGAAGGAGATCCGCATCATGAAGGTGGCGAACGGCAGCTGGAACATGGTCAGCACCAGGCTCAGCCCGATCAGCGAGTTCTGCAGATGGAGCCTGCCGAGCAGGACGTAGAGCGGGATGAGGAGCGTGGCGTACGGGACCATGAGGATGGCCAGCGTCAGCAGGAACAGCAGGTTCTTGCCGGGGAAGTCGAAGCGGGCGAAGGCGTAGCCGCCCAGCAGCGACACACCGAGGGTCAGGGCGACGGTCAGCGCCGAGACGACGGTGCTGTTGAGGAGGTACTGCCACAGGCCCGCGTCGTACTCGAGGAGCGTCCTGTAGTTGCCGAGGCCGTAGCCGGACTCCTGTGCGGTGCCGGGTTGTCCGCTGACCGACGCCCAGGCGTTCCAGAGCAGGGGGAAGAGGAAGATGACGGCCAGTCCTCCGGCGAGGACGTAGTGGGGCGTCCGGCCGAGGGCGCGCATGAGCACCGTGGTGTCCCTTCTCATCAGGTCTCGTCGCGTGGGTCCGGGTGACGTCGTGTCATGACTCGTCGGCGTGGCGCAGGCCGCGGAACTGGAGGGCGTTGAGCAGGAGCAGCGCGGCCAGCACGATGATCGAGAGGGCCGCCGCGGTGCCGAGGTTCAGCCGCTGGAAGGCCTCGCGGTAGATCAGCTGGACGACGGTGACGGTGCTGTTGTCCGGTCCGCCCTTGGTGAGGATGAAGAACTGGTCGAAGGCGAGCAGTGATCCGGTCACACAGAGCAGCAGGGACAGGGCGAGGGACGGACGCAGCAGGGGCAGCGTGATGGAGCGGAAGATCTGGCCGCGGCTCGCGCCGTCCATCCGCGCCGCCTCGTACACCTCGTGGGGGATCCGCTGGAGCCCGACGAGCAGGATCAGCATGTAGAAGCCGGCGAACTTCCAGACGATGAGGAACACCGTCGAGAGCAGGGCGGATGTCGGCGTGCCGAGGAAGGACACCGGCTCGTCGACGAGGCCGAGCCTTTCCGGTACGCCGCTCAGCGGTCCGCTGGTGGGGCTGTACAGGCCCCAGAAGAGCAGGGAGGCGGAGGCCAGTCCGAGGGCGCTGGGCAGGAAGTAGACGGTACGGAAGAAGCCGGCCCCCGGGCGGGACTCCTGCACCAGCAGGGCGAGGAGAAGCGCGAGGCCGAGCAGGACGACGGTCACGATCACGGTGTAGAGGAGGGTGAAGCGGACAGCGGGCCAGAACAGGGGGGCGTCGGTGATGTCCGTGTAGTTCTCGGGGGCGTTGACGCCCCGGTCCCCCACGAGCAGCGGCCAGTCGCTGAGCGACATCTGCCCGACGAGCAGCAGGGGCAGCAGGAAGAAGACCGCGACGAACACGGCCGTGGGGGCGGCGTAGCCGAGCCCCTTCAGCCTGCGCGACCGCCACCGGGGCGTGGAGGTACGGGGCGGACGGACCCGGTGCTCCGGCCGGGCCGGGTGCTCGGCCGCCGCACGGTCGGGCGCCTTCACCTGCATGGGTCTCCTCTGCCGGGAGGTGGGAGGGGGTGTGGTTTGTGTGGG
>NZ_VJZE01000420.1 GCF_009377205.1 Streptomyces phyllanthi | reverse complement strand
GCCCCAACCCCCACGGAGCGCGCCGCCGCGGCCCGGGCGAAGCAAGAGGCGCTCGCGGCCGCCGACGCCGCGCCCACCGCCGAAGAGGCCAACGCCATCCTCAAGACCTGGCGCGCGAGCGTGCGTTCGGCCCGCGCCGCCGTCCGCCGCATCACCGGCCACAGCATGCGCCGCGGCTGGATCCAGCAGGCCCTGGCCGCCGGCAACCCGCCCGAGACGGTCGCCCTGCACTCACGGCACTCCCTGCGCAGCACCGCCTTCGACGCCTGCCGGGAATGCTCGGTAGATCTGCCCGGACCAGCCACCACACCGCGTGTGCCCGGACTGAACCTGGAATCCGCCAGTCGCCGGTGCGCGTTGCTACCGGCTGTGGCATCGTGGACTGAGGTATGGCCCGTCACCTTCCCCCGTGGTGACGGGCCATACCTTTCAGCATCAGCGAGCGATGGTGACCTCGAGGAGAGCGTTCGGGTATCCGTCAAGGACCTCGAGCGATCGAGGCGGCCCGTGCCCAACACCGCCGTCAAGCTACGGCCACCCAGGCCCTCCGGCAATCTGCCCAGCGAGTGCCAGCCGGTCAAAGCCGTGACGGTCCAGTCCCCGTCCAACGGGCCGGAAGGCCCGCCTGCACGAGAAGGGCGGCATCTTCCCGACCGCACCGCCCTGATCCGCGCGGTCGGCGCCGTCCTGGCCGAGCAGAACGACGGATGGACCGAGGCCCGCCGCTACATGGGACTCGACCTGCTGGCTGAGCCAACGTCGCCCGGACCCGGTTCACTTCATGTGCGTCCACACAACCAACATGCTCCCGAACAGGCCCGACGGAAAGACCTGACGGAGTCCTACTAGGGGATCACCACTCCGGGGCCGTTGTCGCTGCTCAGGTTCTGGCCGAACAGTGCCTTTGCCGCGGGTGCCCCGATGTCTGTCGGGTTCTGTGCGACCGACTGCGAGGCCGTCACACCGGGGGTGGCACCGCGCAGCAGCCATAGCGCGCCTCCGTTGACGACGCTGCCCAGGTTCTCGCCCGGCGCACCCGCGGTCAGGTCCGCCTTGCCGTCACCGGTCATGTCGAGCAGTCGCAGTGACCCGCCGAACACATCGCCCGACTCCGCGGTACCCGGCACTCGTGTCGTGTCCTGGTGGAATGCCTGCGCGCCCTTGCCGGTGAGCCCGTCCTTGCTGCCCTTGAGCAGCACCACGGCGCCGGCTTTCGCCTTCGAGCCGATCGCCTCGCCTGGGACGCCGACGGCCAGGTCGGGATATCCGTCGCCGTTCGCGTCGCCCGTGTGCAGCCGCCCGCCGAACTGGTCGCCCTTCTCGTTCACCCCGGGCACGCCCGCCGTGTTCTGCGTGAGCGTCTGCGTACGGGTCTGGCTGGGGCCGGACGGTGAACCGTAGTAGATCTTGACGGTGCCCGGGTCCTCCTCGGTGCCCTCGGTGTCGCCGTTGGGGAAGATCCGGGTGGCGAGGTCGGCGTAGCCGTCCCGGTCGAAGTCGGCGACGGCGGTGCCGGCCGCGGAGGTCAGCCGCTGCGGGACGGTGGACAGGCCGGTCTTGGTGCCGAGCCACAGCTTGCCGCCCTCGGCGTGGTTCTCGTAGACGTAGAAGGTCGCGAGATCCTCGATGCCGTCGCCGTTGAAGTCGCCCGCGGCGGTGGAGTTGATGGAGTTGTCGGTGCTGTACACCTGCACCTGCTGCTCGCGGGCGGGGACGCCGTCGCGGCCGAGGGGGCCGTAGAGCACGTCGTGGTAGTCGTAGTCCTCTCCGTTGCCCATGAACAGGTCCGTGTGCCCGTCTCCGTCGAAGTCGCCCGCGGTGATGTCGTCGCCGACCTGGGCGTTCGCTGGTGCGCCGATGCGGACGGCGCCCTGGCCGGAGAGGCCGGTCTTTCGGCCCCACAGGACGGTCACCGAACCGTTGACGTTGTTCTCCGGCCGGTAATCGCGGGCAACCACGGCCAGGTCGGTCAGGCCGTCGCCATCCAGGTCGCGGGAGATCATCGCGTAGCCGAAGACCTGGTTGTCACCGGAGGCGCCGGGCACACCGGGGGTGTCCTGGGTGATGACCGTGGTGCGCGCGGGGTCGAGGCCGTGCGCCGAACCGTAGCTGATCGTGATGTAGCCGGCCCAGGCATGCCCGCCGACCTTCGCGCCGGGGGCGGCGACGGCGAGGTCCTGGTAGCCGTCGCCGTCGAAGTCCTCGCGCACGGTGGTGGCGCCGTCCTTGGCGGATGCGGTGTCCGCGACGGCCGGCATGCCCAGTGACCCGATCAGGGCGGCGGCTACGGCGGTCGGTATGGCGGGTCGGCGGATGCCCACGGTTCCTCCTCAGAGCACGAGCGGTATTGAAGCGCGTGCGCGCGGATGTGATTCACCTGCGAGACACGCAATAACGGCTGATGGTTGTGCGCTGAACGGCACTTGAACGGCCAGGCCGGCTGCAGACCTGCCGCATACGGGCCATAGCAGGGCTGTCCGTGAGCAGCACACCTGCAAGGTCCGCATCCGCGCGGGCATCAGGGACGGCCAGGAGCTCCGGATCCGTGAACTGGGCGGCCCGGCAGGCACGGTGGTGCGCCAGGGGACTGGGACGACGACGACCACCTGCGCCGATGGCTGCGCAAGGGCGTCTGCCCTCGTGTCGCCCGCAAAGGCATCGAGTTCTCACAGCGGCTCGGCCGGCACCGCCGCCAGGGGCCGTCCGACAGCTCGGTCGGCCGGGAACCCCCTTGCGGGGCCACGAAGAAGGTAATGGGGGATGGCTCGCGTCCGGAGGGCAGGAAGGCGGCAAGCGGACGAGCGTTCAGCGGGGCGTGCAACCCTGGACGAACTTCGTTTGTTTTCGAAGTGAGAACAAAGAGGCATTGTCCTCGACCGCATCAGCCAACGGGGGAGGGGCACACGGTTCCGCGTCGTTCTGCTACGGGCGCGTCGGCGGCAAGCCTGGACGCTTCAGGCACCCGCACGGGTCAGTCCTTCGTCGGCTCGCCGGGGAACCGGCCGCGTACCTCCGCCGACCAACCCCCCACGCACAGTCCGCCGCGGCTGAGCACGCCGTGGGCAACTTCGGGGACCAGGGAGGTTCTCCTGTGCGTCACTTCACCAGCGTGGCCCTTGCGGCCGTGGCGATCTTCGCTCTCGGCGGCGGCACCGTGTCGGAGGCCTCCGCCGTACAGGCCGCAACGCCCTTTCCGTCCATCGGCTGGCAGCAGCGCAACTGCGACTACGACGGCAACGGTTTCGACGACGTGCTGATCGGCGCGCCGGGCGCCACGGTGAGCGGCGCCACGGGCGCCGGCTACGTTACCGTGCAGTACAGCTCATCAAGCGGTCTGAGCACCACCAAGAAGAGCGTCCTGCACCAGAACTCCTCGGGAGTCCCGGGCGGTGCCGAGGTCGGCGACGGTTTCGGGCAGGCTGTGGCTTCCGGCGACCTGGACAACGATGGGTACGACGACGCGATCGTCGGGATCCCCGGAGAGGACCTGGCCGGGCTGTCCAACGCGGGCGGCGCCATCGTCTTCTGGGGCTCGCCGACCGGGCTGAACGGGGCCGACAGCACCTGGCTGGAGGATCCCGGCCAGCTGCGGGCCGGCGCGAACTTCGGGCGGGCGATCGAAGCGGCACGGTTCTTCGCGCCGGACCCGTCAAACCCCGACGCCCATCCGCGCGACAGCATTGCCGTCCTGGAGAACGACACGCTGCTGTTCTTCACCGCCCCGCCGGGTGCGGCGGCCCAGCAGTTGAAACCGGCGGACAACGCAGTTCAGGCCCTGGACGCCGCCCCGCTGGAGACCGGCTTCGCCCTGCGGAGTCTCAGCCACGGCAACTACAACGAGGACTCCTGGGCGGACCTGGCGATCTCCGGGGTGACCACCGGCGACCAGCCGGGCATCGGCGCCACCCAGGTGCTGCACGGCGCACCCGGCGTCGAGGCGCTGGGGGACGGCGGCGCGTTCGACGGCGGTCCCGCGGTCGTCTCCAGCGACTTCAACCAGGATGGCCAGGACGACCTGGCCATCGGCGACACGGGCGTCGGCTCACCGGTCGGCGGATCCGTCTCCGTCTATCTGGGCAAGGGCGACCTCTCCGGCCTCGACCCGACCCCGGCGCAGACGTGGACGCAGGACTCTCCGGGCGTCCCCGGCGCAGCCGAGGCCGGCGACCGGTGGGGCGCCGAGATGTCTTCCGGTGACACCAATGGTGACGGCTTGCCGGACCTCGCCATCGGCGCGCCCGGGGAGGACATCGGCTCCGTCTCCGACGCGGGCGCGGTCTGGGCGCTGCGCGGCGCACGGGGCGGGCTGACCGCGACCGGAGCGCGTAGTTTCGACCAGAACCACCCCGACATGCCCGGCGGGGCGGAGGCCTTGGACCGCTGGGGCGGCCAGGTACGGCTGATCGACGCCAACAAGGACGGTCTGTTCGGCCTGCTTGCGGCGGCACCGGGCGAGAACACCAACGACGGCTTCGTATGGGTCATCCCACCGTCGTCGTCGGGCCTGGTCGCCCGGGGCACGTGGACCTATGACGGGGTGCGCCTCGGGGCGCCGGTGGTCAATGCGCGGTTCGGGGCGGCGATCGACGAGTAGCGGAGCCGCAAGGAGTGGGAGTTCGCTGCCTTGCCTTGCCCGTTACTCCCCCCGGTGGTGACGGGCAAGGCCTCTCGCACGGGACGTCGCGCTGGGGGAGGGCCGGCTGGCTGATCTCGCCCGTTCGTCGACCTGGGATCAGCCAGCGAGATGGGACGGCACGACGGATTTCGCCCGCGCCACCGGTATCCCGATCTACGTCTGCGAGCCTGCCAGTCCCTGGCAGCGCGGCCCGAACGAAAACACCAATGGCCCGCCGCACGGTGAAGGACACCGACGGCCAGGGCAAGCCGATGCGGCGCACTCGCTGGTCGGCGCCCGATCCTGAGTGGGGTGACGCGTCGCATCCGCTGGCCCTGCTCGTCTTCAACCAGGTCGGCAAGCGGCCCGTGCTGAAGCAGATGGAGAGGTTCGCCGGCCTCACCCGCGAGCACTGGCAGGGCCCGGGTGCCGACGGCTTCCACCTCTACAAGGGGAAGATGCCGATCGTGGCGACCACGCTGGAGCTGCTGCGCGGGCACGGCCCGCCGGGCCCGTGTTCTGGCGCTTCGGCCGTGAGGACCGCCAGAACCTCTGGGACGCGATCGGCAACCCCTGCCGGGACGCCGCTCTCGCACGCCGCGCAGAAGACGCGCGGCGCCGTCTCGGGCAGGAAGCAGCCGAACGCCAGGCTCAGCGGCCGGTGTGCGCGGACTGCGGACGGAAGTTCACCGACGACAGGTGGAGGGCCGGCATCGCGGTCGGCGGGCCGGGGCCGCTGCGACAGCCACCCGCACCTGTGTGACGACTGCAAGTCGAGGGCGCTCGAAGCGGAGCGGCAGGCGGAACAGGCCGAACGCGAGCGCCAGGAGCAGGAGCGCCAGGAGGAGGCGGCGCAGGCCTCGAAGGCCGGCGGCTGGCTCGGGTGCTGGCGCGGCTGACCTGGGCAAGCCTTCCGCCAGCGCGAGGGCTTGCCCAGGGTCGTCTGGGCGAGCCCTCGTTGTCGGTGGCGGCTGCGAGGCTGGAGGGCATGGACAGCGACGATGAGCAGTTGCTGCGCGGCCGGGTCTATGGAGCCGACCCCGAACACCCGGGCCCGGAAGCCGGGACGGCGCTACGCCGAACTGGTGGGCGGGCCGCTGGAAGGATTGCTGCTCTTCTCTGAACTATCGAGTGGCGGTCGCAGTCAAGGAACATTCGAGAGGGGCTTGTCATGGACAAAGTCGTTGATGCCGCTGCCGACGCCGTACTGGGCGATCAGCACGGTCGGCGATTGCTCACCGTGCCCACTGCGGACCAGGGCGGCCAGTGCGTCGTTGTCATCGGCCCATCCGCTTCCAGTGCGGCAACCGCGCGCAGAACCTGATGCGCGGTCAGCTCTGGTGACATAGGCAGCACCGTAGCAACGTAGGACGAGCGTCCGTGTTGGAGCCGTTCTTCGGGCTCGCGAAGTGCACCGCGCCGCCGCTACGGGGCCGGGGAGACCTGCCCCCTCGCGGAGGCGCTTTACAAAGCCCTACTGGGGGTGGACGACGGAGGCGAGGGAAGTGCCGTACTGTGGCCGCTTGGTCTGGTGGCTCTTCACGTTTTCAAGCAGTGCCTCCAGGTCCGCGACCAGGATTTCGTGGTCGTCAGGCGTCACCTCGCCAGACTGCACCTGTCGAGCGATATCCTGAAGGGCCGTCCTCCAGGAACGATTGCTTAGCCCCAATCGCTGGAGACCTTCCTGCCGGGTGTGCGCCTGTAGCATCACGCGTCTGATCAGGGCCTCTAGCGCCTCCTCGAACTGCTCGTAGTCTCGCGACGTCGACCCGTCCATGTGCGCACGTTGGTCGTGGCGTTGAAGTGCCTTCTGCAGTACTTCACGGAGAATGGGACGAAGGTCGGTCGTCAAGTCCACCACGCTGCCACTGTCAAGCTGAGCTCGCCCAGAGCGGATCACATGGGCACGTTGGCGGCAGGACTGAGAGCAGTAGCGCGGACGGCGCCCTCTTCCGGAGTACGTGATTGGAGCATTACAGGACTCGCAGCGGTAGGCAGAGTCGTGCACAGTGGGTTCCGACTCCTTGGACACAGCTCACCTCTCAGTACCTGTCGGTGCGACCGTCAGCCCTCACTCTTATGCATCTGCGCCTGGACACGTCCTGAAAACCTGTGGAGTCTCCGCAGAAGCGCAGCAGCTTCCAGTGTGTAGGCTAAACAAATGGCAGATGGGTGGACCGTGGATGCGGCCCACCCATCGGGTGATCTTGCCACTGCTCAGGCGCGCCATGCCATCGCAGCAACCAGGATCATCATGCCGATCGTGAGTAGGATCGCGATGAAGCGAACGGTCCAGTTGTCCCGCTCGATGGCCTTCTGGACCGTTCGCCAAAATCCTTTGCCTGTCAGAGGAGTCACCTCCCTCCCTGGCTGGTGTCGTAGCTCATAGCCTGTCAGTTTCCCGTCATGGCCCGGATGCGGGGTGACAACAAAGCATTCGGGCCATGACTGTTGATTCCTGACAGTAAACGAGGCCATCGCTCCCGTTCACCCCCATCGACAGCGTTTCGTCGTGACGAAAAGGCCGCCCTACTCAGGCCGTGAAGGGGGTCGAAGCACGTCCGGACCAGGCCCGCACATTCGCGGCCTGGGGTTTGTGGGCCAGGCCAGTTGCCAGCCGGCTTCGTACTACTCCCACTCCTCCAGGGTCCGCGATTCGTCGGGGCAGAGGTGACCACCGCCACCATGCAGCGGGCGGTGATGGCGGTTCCATGGGTGCCCGCACCGTCGGTTATACACGGCAAGCGGGTCGCCGTCGTCGACGCGCGGGACGACTGGTTCAGGGGCCCGGGGCGGCTGTGCTTGACCATGGACTTGGTGGTCTCAGTCGCTGCCAACCACATGACGAGACCCAGCTCGACGACGGCGTGGCTGACGATCAAGCCTTGCCGCAACACCAGCAGGATGGCCTCCAACAGCACCCGTCAGGAGAGGCCCGCAGGCGGTAACGCCGACGGCTTCTGCTCGTCGGCCCGGCGCTGCACAAGCGCGCGAAACTCCACGGTCGCCACGATGTCCTGGGCGCCGTCCGGCGGGACGGCAGGCATCTCCTCCGCGGGCCGCTTCGCCATCCCCGTGGATGCGGTAGCGGGCTCGGTGACGGCCGGGGTCGTGGTGAACGCCGTGCGGATGCAGGGGTGATGGGCGCCGGCCGTCTTCTCCACCGCTGTGGCGAAGTTGCGCAGCAGGTGCCAGGTCCGCTATTTGCTGAGCCTGCGGAGCCCCGCTGCGGGCGTCTTCGGCGCAGGCTGGCTTTAACGGTTTGAGTTGGCCCCATTTTTCCGGTTTGAAGTGGCTCCACTCGAAGATCGGCTGGGCGGAGATTCCGGCTTGAAGTGGCCCCGGCTTCCGGGCCGAGTCGGCCCCGGCTCATAGCCGGTTCATCGCAGCAGGGGGGTGTAGTCGGGGTCTGTCGGTTTTCGGGGTTGCTGAGACGGATTTCGGGGTTGGCTGCATTCCTGTTCGGGTGCGACGAGACGTGCGTCGGGGAACGAGCTATGCGTCTTTGTTGTCACGGTGCAGG
>NZ_VJZE01000041.1 GCF_009377205.1 Streptomyces phyllanthi | reverse complement strand
GTGGCGGGCGCGGCGAGCGGTGCCGGTGGGGCCGCGTGTTGCGGTTCGTCCACGGT
Organism: Streptomyces phyllanthi; assembly: GCF_009377205.1. Lineage (GTDB taxonomy): Bacteria > Actinomycetota > Actinomycetes > Streptomycetales > Streptomycetaceae > Streptomyces > Streptomyces phyllanthi. The sequence goes on along the minus strand of NZ_VJZE01000041.1, from coordinate 35,811 downwards.
GATGCCGAAGTCCGTCGCCAGTCCTTCGAGCCCGCTGCTGTAGCCCTGCCCGACGGCCCGGAACTTCCAGGCCCCCTGCCGGCGGTAGAACTCCCCCAGGACGAAGGCGGTCTCCACACTCGCGTCGGCACTGTCGTAGCGCGCGACCTCGCTCCCCTGGCCGTCGTGGACCACGCGGATGTACAGCCCCGGCACCTGACCGAAGGCTCCGCCGTCCGTGGAGGCGGCGAGCACGACGGTCTCGATCGCCGGCTCCACGCGCGTGAGGTCGACGAGCAGCGTGTCGGTCACCTGGCCCCCGACGGTCCGCTTGCCCTCGTGCCGGACCGCGCCGGAGGCGTGGGCGGGCTGGTTGTAGAAGACGAAGTCCGCGTCGGAGCGCGCCTTCCCGGAGACCAGCAGGAGCGCGGAGGCGTCCGCGTCGGGTACGCCGGGGCCGGAGCGCCAGCCCAGTTCGACACGCAGAGCGGTTGTCGGTACCGCGACATTCGAGCCTTTCGGCATGGACATGTTCGCCCCCATCGCATGGTCATCGGCTCACCGCCGGGCCATGCCCGGGACGGTTCCATCCGTTGGCGCCAAACCCTATTCCCAGAGAGTCGTCAACCCCCAGAAGCCGTACAGGACGCCGAAGGGCGAACCCACCGGTAACCCGCCCGGAACTTGGCCTTTACCTGATACGGACGCAGCCCGCTGCCCCTTTTCGGCGAATTCGCTCACATTAGGGATCCAGCGTCACGGCCGACACGGAAAACAACCCTCTTATCGGTCTCCCCAACCAGCACATCGTGGGCTTAACTTATGTGCCATGACCTCCCCCCGCTCCACCTATGGCGGCGGTTACTACTCCGCCTCGTCCTTCGCGGACACCCCCATCTACGACCGCCTCGTGGCAGAGCGGGGCACCCCGCAGATCGCCCCGATCCGGGTCCCCGCGGCGTACGACACGCCGGGCAGCAACCTGCCCGCACTCCCGTCGGCACTCCCCGCGCTGCCGGCCGGCCCCTCCCCGTCGGCACCCGCCTACGGCTATCCGCAGGCCCAGCAGCCCTCGCCGTTGCAGCAGGCCCCGGCCGCGTACATCCCGCAGCAGGCCGCCGGTCCGCGCGGTTACCCGGGCGCCCAGCCGCAGCAGCCGCGTCCGATGGCGAACGGCACGGGCTACGAGGCGATGCGCCCCGCGGCGCCCCGCCCGGCCGCGGCCCCCTACCAGGAGCCGTACAACGGTCAGCAGTACCGCGGATACTGAGGCACTCCGCCCGGAGTCGTCCGTTCCTGCTGGCAGGATGACCCCATGGGCAATCCGTCGCTGCGCTCGATCCACGTCCACCCGCTGAAGGCGGCCCGGGGTGTCACACCCGACGAGGCCGTGGTGGAGCCCTGGGGGCTGGCGGGAGACAGGCGTTGGGTGCTGATCGACGAGGCGGGCAAGGTCATCACTCAACGCCCGCATCCGCGCATGGCACTGGCCGCCGCCGAGCCGCTGCCCGGCGGCGGCCTCGTGCTGTCCGCGCCCGGGCGTGAGCCGCTGGCCGTGACCGTGCCCGAACCAGCCGGCACGGTGCCGGTGGAGATCTGGCGGGACAAGGTGGAGGGGGTCCTCGCCAACTCCTCGGCGCACTCCTGGTTCAGCGACTACCTGGGCACCGGCGTACGTCTCGTGCACCTCGACGACCCCGCGACGCGGCGCCCCATCGATCCGGAGTACGCGCGTCCCGGTGAGACGGTCAGCTTCGCCGACGGGTACCCGCTGCTGCTCACCACGCTCGGCTCGCTCGACGCCCTCAACTCCCTCATCGCACGGGGTGACCACCCCGACGAAGGCCCGGTGCCGATGGACCGTTTCCGGCCCAACGTGGTCGTGGCGGGCACCGCGGCCTGGGCGGAGGACGACTGGCGGCGCATCGCGATCGGCGAGGTCACGTTCAGGGTGGCCAGGATGTGCGGGCGCTGCGTGGTGACCACCACCGACCAGGGAACCGCGGAGCGGGGCAGGGAGCCGCTGCGCACCCTCGGCCGTCACCGGCGCTTCGGCGACAAGCTGGTCTTCGGCCAGAACCTGGTGCCGGAATCCGGTGGTACGGTCCGACTCGGCGACCCGGTGCGCGTCCTCGAACAGGCGGACGAGGGCGGTCGGTCCCGTCCGTGAGCGGCCGCAGCGGCCCGGCGGGACCCGTTCCCCGAGCGGTTCGACGCAGCAGCGGACCGGCTGGTGAATCCCGTACCCGAATCACCGTGCCGGGGGGGAACCCGGGCCCCGACCGCACTCGTTGGGTCCGTATGAGAAGTTCATGAGAGGCACGTTCATGTGAGGCGCAGGGCAGGGTGATTTCGCTCTCTCTTCGCCGATACCGCGCGTGAACGGCTCCGTTCGGGGTTATCACGGACGCGGAAAGGGGGTGCGGGACGGTGCGAGCAATCGGCGGACTCTGGCGCTGGCGGCACAATCCGCTGCGGCGTACGACGGATCTGGTCGAGGCCTGGCTGGCGCTCGCGACCCTCGTCCTGATCCTCGTGGTCTCGCCGCTGATCGGCGCCCTCGTCGGGATCGCCGCACAGGACGCCCTGCAGCAGTCCGTGCGGGAGCAGCAGCAGACCCGCCACAAGGTGACGGCCATCGTCGTCAGGAAGGTCGACGGTTCCCCACTGGACCCCGACCCCGAGACGTCCACCGCCCGGGACCGGAGCAGCCGCGTGGTCGCCGACTGGACGGCCCCGGACGGCACCGCGCGGCACGGGACGGTGCAAGCGAGCCTCGAGAACCCGCGCCCCGGGGAACGCTTCACGCTGTGGACCGACGACCGGGGCCGAATAGTGGGCCGCCCGCTGGACCCCGCCACCGCGTCGACGCACGCCGTGCTGGCCGGTTTCGGCGCGGCCGTGCTGGCCGTGGGAGCGGTCGAGGGCGCCAGGCGGCTGATCGTCTGGCGCATGGTCCGCCGCAGGTACGCGCGTTGGGACCAGGCATGGGACAAGGCGGGTCCGGACTGGGGCAGGACGGGCACGGGCAGCTGACGGCCTTGCCGCTCCGGTCAACCGCCCGTCTCCGCGCACGCTACGGTGGACCGGCCGAACTGTTCGGCGGACGACCCGCGTTCAACGAGGTGGGGGCACAGCAGCGCCATGGCACAGGGCACGGTCCAGGTGACGCACACCGGCACATCGCGGTGGCGGCGCCGCACAGGTGAGTACGCTTCGCTCGCCGCGGCCCTGGAGGCCGCGAGCGAGGGCGATGTGCTCACCGTCGCTCCCGGTACGTACCGGGAGAACCTCGTCCTGCAGCGGGCGGTGACCCTGCGCGGTCCCGAGGGCTCCCCGGGCTCCGTGCGCATCGCCCCGGTGGACGGGGTGCCGCTGACCGTGCGGGCCTCCGCCGTGGTGCAGGACCTGCATGTGGAGGGCCAGGACTCGACCGCGCCCGCGCTGCTCGTCGAGGAGGGTGTGCCGGAGCTGCTCGACGTGCGGATCGTGACGCGGTCCTCGGCCGGTATCGAGGTGCGCGGTGACGCGCGCCCGACGGTGCGCCGCTGCACGGTCGACAACCCGGCCGGGATCGGGATCGCCGTGGTGGACGGCGGCAGCGGGGTGTTCGAGGAGTGCGAGGTCGTCGCGGCCGGGCAGGCCGCCGTCGCCGTCCGGGGCGGCGCCCACCCGCGCTTCGAGCGCTGCCGCGTGCACCACGCCTCCGGGGTGGGCCTGTCCGCGACCGGTGAGAACTCCTCGCTGGAGGCGGTCGGCTGCGAGGTGTACGAGGTCCGGGGCTCCGGCGTGCAGATCACCGGACGGGCCACGGCCCACCTCACCGACTGCGATGTGCACCGTACGAGCGCGGACGGGGTCACGATGGACACCGACGCCGTGCTGACACTCGCGGACTGCCGTATCCACGACATCCCGGAGAACGCGGTCGACCTGCGTTCCCGCTCGGTGCTCACGCTGACCCGCACGACGGTACGGCGGTTCGGGCGCAACGGTCTGTCGGTGTGGGACCCGGGCACGCGCGTGGACGCCAACCAGTGCGAGATCTTCGACAGCACCGGTGACTATCCGGCGGTCTGGGTCAGCGACGGCGCGACAGCGGTGCTGGAGTCGTGCAGGGTCCACGACGTGCCGGACGCGCTGTTCGTGCTGGACCGCGGCTCGCGCGCCGACGTCGTCGACAGCGACCTCTCGCAGGTCCGCAACACGGCCGTGTCGGTCAGCGACGGCGCGACCGCGCAGCTCGACGACTGCCGGATCCGGGACGCCGCGACGGGCGCCTGGTTCCGCGACCACGGCAGCGGTGGCACGCTGACCGGCTGCACCGTGGAGGACACGCAGACGGGCGTCATCGTCACCAAGGGCGCCGACCCCACCATCGAGCGCTGCACGGTCACCTCGCCCACGGAGGCCGGCTTCTATGTCTCGGCCGAGGGCCGCGGCAGCTTCCTGGGCTGCCGTGTGACGGGCAGCGGCGGCTACGGTTTCCATGTGATCGACGGCTGCCGTACGACGCTGCGGAAGTGCCGTACGGAGCGCTGCGCGCGCGGGGGCTACGAGTTCTCGGACGGCGGCCCCGGCGACACGGGCGGCGGGCCCGTGATCGAGGACTGCACCAGCGACGAGAGCGCCGGGGTGCGGCCTCCGGCGGCGCGTGAGACGCTCCTGCAGACCACGAGCCAGTCGTCCCCCGGGCTGCTGGGCTCGATCCCTGGCCAGCGCGCCACCGAGCAGGAGCCGTTCGTCACGGCCGCGCCGGAGCCCGAGCAGCCCGCGCGGACGTCGCAGGCCGTACTCGGGGAACTCGACGCGCTGGTGGGCCTGGAGAGCGTCAAACGCGAGGTGCGCGCCCTCACCGACATGATCGAGGTGGGCCGCCGCCGCCGGCAGGCGGGCCTCAAGGCGGCCTCCGTCCGGCGCCATCTGGTCTTCACCGGCTCCCCGGGCACCGGCAAGACGACGGTCGCCCGCCTGTACGGCGAGATCCTGGCCTCGCTCGGCGTCCTGGAGAAGGGCCACCTCGTCGAGGTGTCCCGCGTCGACCTGGTCGGTGAACACATCGGCTCCACGGCGATCCGTACCCAGGAGGCGTTCGACCGGGCGCGCGGCGGGGTGCTGTTCATCGACGAGGCGTACGCGCTGTCGCCGGAGGACTCGGGCCGTGACTTCGGCCGTGAGGCCATCGACACGCTGGTGAAGCTGATGGAGGACCACCGGGAGGCGGTGGTGGTGATCGTCGCGGGCTACACGGCGGAGATGGAGCGGTTCCTTTCGGTCAACCCCGGTGTCGCCTCGCGCTTCTCGCGCACCATCAGGTTCGGTGACTACGGTCCCGAGGAGTTGCTGCGGATCGTGGAGCAGCAGGCCGAGGAGCACGAGTACCGGCTGGCCCCGGGCACCACGGAGGCTCTCCTGAAGTACTTCACAGCGATCCCGAAGGGGCCGGCGTTCGGCAACGGCCGGACCGCGCGGCAGACGTTCGAGGCGATGGTCGAGCGCCACGCGGGCCGCGTCGCCCAGTTCACCGAGCCGAACACCGACGATCTCACCCTGCTCTACTCGGAGGATCTGCCCGAGCTGCCCTGACGACGCCACCGGCGCGGCGGGGCCCCGGAGCCGGGACCGACGCCGTCAGTCGCCGCCGCGCGGGCCCGGTACCTCCGGTCCGATCCGGTCCAGCAACCGCTTCCGCTCCTTGGCGAAGGCCGGGTCCGCCTGGTAGTCGGAGTGGCCCAGGATCGGGGCGGGCAGTGGGTGGAGCCGGGTGCGGCCGTAGGCGAGGGGGTCCCTGAAGGGCGCGGCGTCGACCTGGGAGCCCCGGTCGCCGGGCAGGCGGACCGGGCCGCCGATGGGGTCCGTCAGGCGGTACAGGTTGCGCCAGCAGTCGACCTCGCGGTGCAGGGAGCTGAGGGCGTGCGGGCCGAAGTGGGCCGGGAACCAGCGCCCGTACAGCCGCTCCAGCGGTGAGCCGTAGGTGAGCAGCGCGACCCGCTTGCGGACCGACGGCGTCAGCTGCCAGGCGGCGGCCGCCGCGAGGACGCTGCCCTGGGAGTGCCCGGAGATCACCAGCCGCCCGCCCGTGGTGCGCGTCCAGGTCGCCATGCGCCAGGTCAGGTCGGGCACGGCGCGCTCGGCGTAGCAGGGCGGTGCGAAGGGGTGGGCGGCGCGCGGCCAGAAGGTGCCGACGTCCCACAGGATGCCGATGGTGCGCCGGGTGGAGGCGTCCTTGTAGGCGCGCCGGCCCGAGGTGACGATGAGTATGAAGCCGAAGCCGATCAGCCAGGATCCGAGCGCCTGCGCGGTGTCGGCGGCGCCCTGGACGAAGGCGTGCGTGCCGCGCGCGGCGTCGCCCGGTACCTTCTCGGTCACCGTCGCACCTACGAGGGCGCCGATGCCGAGGAGCAGGGTGACGGCCGAGATGACGCCGATCACTCGGGGCGCCCGGTCGGTGAGGGCCGCCATGGCGCGGGTGCGGGCGATACGGCGGGTACGGGTCGTGTCCCTGTGCTCCGGCTCGTCATCGGTCTGCCCGGGCCGCTGCTCGGGGGCCTCCCCCGTCTCCGTCTCCCTCTCCCTGACGCCGTACTCGTGCTCCACCGCGCCTAGTTCGCCGCGCCGCAGCACCCAGGTACGGCGGCCCAGCCATCCGACGAGCAGCAGGACCACGACCAGCAGCGGCGGGATCACGGACGCCTGCCAGGTCAGCAGAACGGGTGGTCCCAGGAACGAGTCGTCGGTGCCGTTCAGCCAGTCGGCGACGCGCTGGGCGACCCCGCCGGACATCACTCCGCCGAGCGCGCAGGCGAGCATGGCGACGGCGGGTCCGGCCAGGCCGTGCATCGCGGTGCGCGGATCGGGGTGGGAGCGGTACATGGCGTGGGCCACCACGGCGAGCAGGATGACCAGCAGTCCCTGTACGTACGCGATCCCGCCGAACATCAGGTCGCCCGGCAGGCGCCCCTGCGACCGCCACCCGGGGCGCGACCAGCCCGCGTACAGCAGGGCGAGGACCAGCAGCACGATCGACCCCACGGGCAGCCACCGCACCAGGGTCCTGTCCAGCTCCCTGTCCAGACGGTTCTCGCTGCGGCCCCGTCGGCACACCACCCACACCACCACGACCGCGCCGAGCACGAGCAGCGCGTTCAGCAGCCAGCCCAGGCTCTCCAGCAGGGCCGGGCCGCCGGGCCCGCGGTCGTACCGGGCCGCGGAGGTGCCGGCGGCCGCCGCGACCGTGAGAAAGCCCGCCGCCGTGTGCGCGGCGCGCAGCCGGGCGACGAGACGGCGTCCGTACCAGAAGCCGGGTCGGCCGAGAGCGGTCTCGACGGTGTCCGCGGTGTCGGCGTCCTCCTCGGCCCGGCGGGTCAGGGGCTTCTGGGACTCGTACGCGCTCCAGGTGCGGTGGGAGAGGTACCAGAGCAGCCCGGTGAGCGCGGCGGGCACCAGGGAGGCCAGGGCGAGACGGCGGCCGGGGCCGCTCCACCAGCCGTCGCCGGACACCTCGGGCGACAGGAAGCCCAGCCAGGTGTGGTCCCGGGCGCACACGGGGGTGCCCGCGCACTGCCAGGCGGTGAGGTCGAGGGCGACCTCGCAGGCGGCGGCGACGAGCAGCACGGTCAGGGTCAGCCCGGCGAGCCGGACGAGCAGGCCGTACAGGCGGACCGTCCGCTGCCGGTCCCGGGTGGTGGGACGCATCCAGTGGGCCAGGTTGACGACCATGAACGGCAGGAGCAGCAGCCACAGGGCGCGGGAGCCGTTGCCGGAGGTCAGGTTGCACCAGACGTACGCCTCGGGCACGGGCTTGCCGCGGTGGTCCTCGGGTCGGTCCTCGGCGTCGGCGTCGTCGATGCGCCGGAAGACGGCGGCGGTCTTGTCGCCGGTGATCCGGACGGTCCGCGGGTCGTCCAGCATCTCCTCGGGCGTGGTGCCGCCCACACCGTGGACCAGTAACTCCAGAGCCGTCTCGCCCGCACCGGACGGCCGGCCGGGGTCGCCGTGCTCCCCTGTCGGGGCCTGTTCCGTCGCACTCGCCACTGTTCCGCACTTCCCCCGTGATACGCCTATGGCAGTTGTGATGCGCAGGCACATGATCTCCGTTCCTGGCTCCGCGCACACCCCTGGTCACGTAATCTCCCCGATCCGTGCGACGGCCTCGCACGATATGTTCCGTTATGGCGTGTTCGTATCTGTTCGGGAAGTGGCACCTCTGGTACCGGCCCGTGCGAATATGGGACGTCCTCGGGACCGGGGACGGGGAGAAAGTGCTCGTCGGAGGGGGCATGGAGGCGTGATGAGGCGAAGAGACCGGAGCGGGCGTGAGTGAGAACCAGAACCTCCTCGCGGAGCAGCGGCGCGCCCTGATCCTCGACGAGGTGCGACGGCGCGGCGGGGTCCGGGTCAACGAACTGACACGCAGGCTCGGCGTGTCCGACATGACGGTCCGCCGCGACCTCGACGCGCTCGCCCGCCAGGGCGCGGTGGAGAAGGTGCACGGCGGCGCGGTCCCGGTGGCCGAGGCGAGCACGCACGAGCCGGGCTTCGAGGCCAAGTCCGGACTGGAGCTGACGGCCAAGGAGGACATCGCGCGGGCCGCGGCCGAGCTGGTCGCGCCGGGCACGGCGATCGCGCTGTCCGGCGGTACGACGACGTACGCGCTGGCCCACCGGCTCCTGGAGGTGCCGGACCTGACCGTGGTCACCAACTCGGTGCGGGTGGCCGATGTCTTCCATACCGCGCAGCGCACCTCGGGGCAGCGGCAGGGCGCGGCCACGGTCGTGCTGACCGGTGGTGTGCGGACGCCGTCCGACTCGCTGGTGGGACCGGTGGCGGACCAAGCGATCGCCGCGCTCCACTTCGACGTGCTGTTCCTGGGTGTGCACGGGATATCGGCCGAGGCCGGTCTGTCCACGCCGAACCTCGCGGAGGCGGAGACGAACCGGCGGCTCGTGCAGTCCGCACGGCGTGTCGTCGTGGTGGCCGACCACACCAAGTGGGGCACGGTGGGCCTGAGTTCGTTCGCCTCGCTGGAGCAGGTCGACACGCTGGTCACCGACGCCGGGCTGCCGGCCGGGGCGCGCGCGGAGATCTCGGAGCACCTCAGGCGACTGGTGGTCGCGGGCGAGGCCGGGGAGGACGGTACAGACATCTGACGGCCCGCCGGTTAGGGTGGCGCCCGCGGTTCACGCGCCCGGTGCCGTTCGGGGCCGTCGACCGCGGAGGAGCCGTCCGAGGAGGGGGTCGCGTCCATGGCACGCCGTCTGCGTCCGGTGGGGCTCGACTTCGTCGAGAGCGCCCCGGTACGGCTGGAGTTCACCCGCGAGATGTCCGCGCCTCCGGAGGCGGTGTTCCGGGCCATGGCCGAGGACGTGCCGGGCTGGAGCGAGTGGTTCTCGGCCGTGACGTACGCCCGTCCGGTCGGGGACGGCTCCCGTCGGGAGGTGCGGCTCAAGGGCGGGACCCGCTTCCTGGAGACGATCGTCGCGGCGGAGCCCGCCACGGTGTACGCCTACCGCGTGGACGAGACCAACGCGCCCGGGATCGGAGCGCTGCTGGAGGAGTGGCGGCTCACCCCCGCCGGGGAGGGGACCCGGGTGCGGTGGACGTGGGCCACGGACGGTTCCGCGGCGTTCCGGTTGGCCTTGAGGCTTGCGCGGCCGGGGTTGCGGCGTGCGTTCCGGGATGCGGTGGCCGCGCTGGACCGGCGGCTGGCGTCGTCCTGACGGCTCCGCCCGGCAGTCGGTTCGGTGAGCCGCGGTTCGGGCGGGTGGTGCGGGCAGTCGTGGGCCGGTCCCGCCCGCGCGGCGGAGCCGCGTGATGTCACGGCCCCGCGCTTCTCACGGAGCGCGCCACACCCCCGTCCGGAACAGCGACTCGATCGCCGCCGCGTACGGTCTGACATCCAGCCCTTGTTCCTCGAGCCACGCGTCCGAGTAGTACTTGTCCAGGTACCGGTCCCCCGGGTCGCACAGCAGCGTCACCACGCTGCCCTGGCGTCCCTCGGCCACCATCTCGGCGACGATCTTGAGAGCGCTCCACAGGCCGGTGCCGGTGGAGCCGCCCGCCTTGCGGCCGATGGCCGTCTCCAGGGCCCGTACGGCCGCCACGCTCGCCGCGTCCGGGACCTTCATCATCCGGTCGATGGCGCCGGGAACGAAGCTGGGCTCCATGCGCGGGCGGCCGATGCCCTCAATACGTGAGCCGCGGTCGCAGGTGATGTCCGGATCGGCGGTGGTCCAGCCCTCGAAGAAACAGGAGTTCTCCGGGTCGGCGACGCAGACGCGGGTGTCGTACTGCATGTAGTGCACATACCGCGCGATGGTCGCCGAGGTGCCGCCGGTGCCGGCCGTGGCGACGATCCACGCGGGCTCGGGGAAGCGCTCCAACTCCAGCTGGCGGAAGACGGATTCGGCGATGTTGTTGTTGCCGCGCCAGTCCGTGGCCCGCTCGGCGTAGGTGAACTGGTCCATGTAGTGGCCCCCGGTCTCGGCCGCGAGGGCGGCTGACGCCTCGTACATTTTGCGGGAGTCGTCCACGAAGTGGCACCGTCCGCCGTGGAACTCGATCAGTCGGCACTTCTCGGCGCTGGTCGTGCGCGGCATGACGGCGACGAAGGGCACGCCGATCAGCTTGGCGAAGTACGCCTCGGAGACGGCCGTGGAACCGCTGGACGCCTCGATCACGGGGCGGCCCGGCCGGATCCAGCCGTTGCACAGGCCGTAGAGGAAGAGGGAGCGAGCCAAGCGGTGCTTGAGGCTGCCGGTGGGGTGGGTCGACTCGTCCTTCAGATACAGGTCGATGCCCCAGCTTTCGGGCAGCGGAAAGGAGAGCAGGTGGGTGTCGGCCGAGCGCTGGGCGTCGGCCTGGACCTTGCGGACGGCTTCTTTGAGCCATGCCCGGTAACTCGCGTCGCTGTGATCGACGTCGAGGGTGTCAAGCGTCTCGCCGGTCCGGGCGGGGTGCAGGATGCTCACGGCAGGGTTCCTTCCGTGTCTCGCCGGCGGCGGGGTGCGCGGTCGGCGCCCCGATCATAGACACCTGCCGCACGCTTCTCACCTGCATAAACGCCCCTTTGAGTATCTCAAAGCGCCCCTGTGGCAGGGGGTGCGCGGGCGCATGGGGGCGCATGCACCGAGTGCTCCCCCGGCCGCGCCCCCGACATACCGTACGCACTGGTGCTCGACGCCGGGGACGTGCAGACTGCACCGCATGGGCCCAGGGCCTGGACGGGGGATGCACACTCGAACGGGGAACGCACACCGGATCACGAACCACGCGGGTTCACGACAGGACAGGCCGACACGCACGAGGGGGCGGGGAAGCATGGCAGAGCCGGAGTTCACGGCCACAGGGGTGCGGATCGGGAAGAGGCTGCGCTCACTGACGCGTGCCGGGCAGGTGCGGATCAGCGACGGCAGGCTGCAGTTGCTCACCAGCTACGGCAGCGAGATCGACAGCGCGCCGGTGCAGGCGGTGCGGGCGTCCAGGCCGTGGTTCTCGCACGAGGACCGGGCGTTGGCCGATGTGAACGGTACGCGCTACACCCTGACGCTCGGTGAGCACGACCCCGCTCCGGGGAAGCCGGGTCCACCCTCGGCGCGCCGGTTCATCGAAGCGGTGCGCAGGGCCGCGGGCCGCGGTACCTGACGAGCCGCGAGTTGCGGGATCGCAGCCCCTGAGTCACGCTGATCTCACGTCACTCTGGGTTTACCGGCGATAACGCTGCGAACCAGCCGCCGGTCCCGATCGCGGGCGGCCGTCGTACGCAGCCTCCGCGCCAGGAGAGGCGCCCGCCGAGCGCGGTCGCCCCGCAGCAGGCGGCGTCTGTCCCGCAGCCACCTCGCTGGTTCCGATCCGTCCTCCGTCTTCTTCCGGACCTCAATTCGGGGAGTCGCAGCCGTGATCAGCAAGCCAAGAAGGCACTGCACGGTGGAGCTCCAAGCCCTGCCGTCGCGGATCGGCCAGGTCCGCAGAATCGTATCTGCGCAGTTGCGCTACTGGCATCTCGACCCCTTGATAGACCAGGCGGCGCTCGGGGTGACCGAGCTGCTGTCCAACGTCCACCGGCACGCCGAGCCGGACAAGATGTGCACCGTGGAGATCGAGCTGCTGCTCGACCGGCTGACGGTCTCGGTGCGTGACAACGACCCGCGCCTCCCGGTGGTGCGGGACGCGGAGCCCTCCGCCACCTGTGGCCGCGGCCTCGCGATGGTCGCCGCCGTGAGCGAGAGCTGGGGCGCCCGGCCGCACGGCGAGTCGGGCAAGGTCGTGTGGTTCACGCTGCCCGCTCACGCGGAGCCGGTGACGGTACCGAAGCACTCGTGGTTCGACACGGGACACCGGCCCGCCGCCCGCAGGCGCGGCAGGGCCGAACACACTCCCGCCCGGTCCGCCGTCGCAGGCTGACCGGGCGGTGAGCGGGTGACCGCCGTCGCGGGCCGACGCGGCGGCGGTCACCCGGGCCGCCCGCTCGGACCGCCACTCGGCGGTGATGACGCGCCGCCCGCCGGGCCGGTCGCGGCCTCGCGAGGGCGCCGACGGGCAGGGCCAGGGCGAGTTGTCGCGCGAGGGAGGCGCTCTCTCATCCCTTGCCGATGCGGCCGAACTGCTCGTCCAGGACGGACAGCCGGCGCCAGTACTCGTCCTCGTCGATCTCGCCGGAGGCGAAGCGGCGGCCGAGGACGTCGAGGGGCGAGTCGCCGGTGGGGCGGGGGCCGCCCGGCGCGTGCCACGGGCCGCGTCGGCCGCGCCACACGGTGCGACGGAGGAGGGCCACCGCGCCGACGACGACGGCCGCCCAGATCAGGGGGAGGAACAGGATCCACGGGCCGGGGCCGCCGTCCCAGTGGGCGAGGGTCTGCATCTCGGACTCATCTCCTCTGGATTGCCGAGCTTCTCGGTCGGGTGTGCGTGATGTCTCGAGACTCGCGCCGGGAGGGGGTCCGGGTCGTCGTACGGGCAGCGGCAGTACGGGTACCTCCCGGGGAGTACGTGGGGTGGCGGAGGCTGCTCCCTGCGACGCCCACCTTCTGTACCTACTAGTATGTACACTGAGCGACATGACCACCCCGGAGCGTCTGATCGAGTCCACGCGCGAGCTGCTGTGGGAGCGCGGTTACGTGGGCACCAGCCCCAAGGCCATCCAGCAGCACGCGGGGGCCGGGCAGGGCAGCATGTACCACCATTTCAGGGGCAAGCCCGATCTGGCGCTGGCCGCGATCCGCCGTACCGCCGAGGACATGCGGACCACCGCCGAGGCCGTTCTCGGCGGGGCGGGGACGCCGTGCGAGCGCGTCGAGGCCTATCTGCGCCGGGAGCGCGACGTGTTGCGCGGCTGCCCCGTCGGCCGGCTCACCATGGACCCGGACGTGATCGACAGCGACGAGCTGCGGACGCCGGTCGACGAGACCCTCGACTGGCTGCGCGAGCGGCTCGCCGGGATCGTCGAAGAGGGCCAGGAACAGGGGCAGTTCGCGCCGTCACTGGACGCGGAGGAGGTCGCCGCGACGATCGTCGCGACCGTGCAGGGCGGTTACGTCCTGGCCCGCGCCTCGGGATCGCCCGCGGCCTTCGACACGGGTGTCCGAGGTCTGCTCAGCCTGCTCCGTCCGGCTCGACAGCCCGTGTCCCGCCAGGTCATGTGACAACAGGCCGTGTCTCAACAGCCCCTCGGGAGGCGCATCATGCACGCCATGCAGTACGAGGTCACCCTGCCCGCCGACTACGACATGGACATCATCCGCGCCCGCGCCACCGGCAAGGGGCCCCTGCTGGACGACTTTCCCGGTCTCGGGCTGAAGGCGTATCTCCTGCGCGAGAACGGGGTCGACGGGTCGCCGGTCAACCAGTACGCGCCGTTCTACCTCTGGCAGGCCCCCGCGGGGATGAACGCCTTCCTCTGGGGCCCGGGATTCCAGGGACTGGTTGACGACTTCGGGCGCCCGCGGGTGCGGCACTGGGCGGCTCTCGCGTACGAGGAGGGGGGCGCCGCCGGTGCCACGGCCAGGGTCGCCGTGCGCCGGCGGCTGGGCGTCCCCGACGGGGTGCGGCTCTCCGAGGCGGCGGAGGAGGCGGTGCGGGAGAGCGGGCGGCTGGCCGCGCTCGACGGGGCGGTGTGCACGGCAGTGGTCGTCGACCCGTACCACTGGGATCTGGTGCACTTCTCGCTCTGGGACCACGACACGCCCGAGGCCGAGGGTGATGTCTTCCAGGTGCTGTACATGAACACGCCCGAACGGGCCCGGCTGCCGCGGGGCCGCCAGTGGTGAGTGCCGTCCGTAGTGGTCCTGGGTGACGTTCTTCGCGAGCCCGTCACGCCACGGGCTCACCCGTCGCTCGTGGGCGTGGCCCGATCGTCCTGGTCCTTGGCCCTCTGTGCGCTTTCGGAAAGGCCGCGTACGCGGAGGATGGGAGGTCACAGGGCCATCGCCCTGGAAAAGAGAGAGGGAGAGGGATGGCCCTGGACATGCGTGACCGCTGTGAGCGCTGCGAAACCGCCGCACTGCCGTTCGACGCGTCGGCTCGCATCTGTTCGTACGAGTGCACCTTCTGCGTGCCGTGCAGCGAGGCCATGGAGAGCGTCTGCCCCAACTGTGGCGGTGAGTTGGTCCCCAGACCCCGCCGCGGGTGAATCGGCGGGCGCCGCGTTCATCATGGCTGGGCGACGGAGATGTCCACCGGTGGCCGGAGCTTCGCCGCTGCCGCCAGGGCCTCGTGGACCGGGTGGGTGGTGAAGGCGTCGAGCACGGCCGGGTCCGCGGGGGCGCCGGCCGCCGGGTACACGATCTGCTCGTACGCCGCCTGGAAGCGCGGCCCCCAGCGGCGGGCGCCGAGGCGGGCCGTACGGGAGCAGTTGTCGACCATGTACGCCACGTCGCGGGCGTGCATGTACGGCAGCAGGGAGTCGACCGCCTCGATGACGGATTCGTTGACGATCTCCGACCAGGGGTGGCCGCGCTCGGCGAACTCGTCGATCTGCGCGGTCATGGTGCCGGTGAAGACACCTGCCGTGAACGGGTCCACGGGCAGGGTGCGGTCCGCTCGCCGGGCACGCGCCTCGGCTCCCGCCGCCCACATCGGCGAGGCACCGATCCGGCTCATGGGCCGGGTGCCGAGCCGTCGTTCGGCGAGGATCACGCTGCGCAGTTCGGTGCCGTCGGCGACCTCGTCGTAGATCTCGGCGATGATTTCGCGCGCGGGGGCGTACGTCGCGGCGTACGCGCGGTCGAAGACGTCGCGCCCCGCCGGGTCCAGCTCCTCGCGCACGGCGCGCAGTCCGGAGTGCGAGATCGTGCGGGCGATCGGCCCGGTGACGTTCTCGCAGGACCTCTCGTACGCCGTGACCGGGTCGTCGCCCTCCAGCCGGTAGCGGGCGTACAGGCTCTCGACGATGCCGTGGACGGCACCGAGCAGGATGGCTCGCTCGCCGACGATGTCGGAGAGGTACTCGCTCTCCAGGGTCGTACGGAAGGTGTACGGGGAGCCGAGCGCGACCGACCAGGCGAGGGCGAGGGAGCCGGCCCGGCCGTCGGGGTCGGCGTGCACGGCGTAACTGCTGTTGATCCCGGCGCCGTTGATCTCCGCACCCTGCTCGTAGAGGCGCCGGACGGAGTCGCCCATCCCCTTCGGGCAGACGGCGATCACTCCGTGCCCGGCCGGGAACCGGCCCCCGGTCTCGCGGAGATGGCCGAGCAGGAAGCCGTGTGAGAGGCCGATCGTGGCGCCGGGCCTGAGGCGGGCGAAGATCTCCTGGTGGTGGGCGGCGAGTGCGGCGTCCGCGATCAGCAGGATGACGAGGTCGCTCCCGGCGGTGACGTCGAGCCAGTCGCCGAGCGTGCCGTCCTCCTCGGTGAAGCCGTGCGCGCGGGCGTCGGAGGCCGAGGCGGAGCCGGGACGCAGCCCGACGGCCACCGTGATGTCCGTACCGGCGAGGGAGTCGCGCAGATTGCGGGCCTGGGCGCGGCCCTGCGGCCCCCAGCCGATGACACCGATACGGCGTACGCCCGCGAAGGCCCGCGGCAGCAGGGGGAAGAGGTGGCGTCCGCCGCGCAGGACGGTCTCGGTGCCGCCCGGGACGTCCATGGTTTCGAGGGTGAAGACAGTGGGGGCGGTCGCTGAGGTGGAGGCCGTGGTGGAGGTCGAGGTCGTCATGGGTGAGTTGTAGGCTCGCGACGAGTGTTGCAGCAAGCGCAACCTGTGCAGCGGTGTGTTTCGGATAGTGAAATGTGCACGTCGGGGCGTCTCTGAAGGACCGGGTGGAGTGCGTGCGGGACGATCTTCGTGAGCTGCGGCTGTTTCTTCATCTGGCGCGGACGCTGAACTTCGGGCGGACCAGCCTCGACTGTCATGTCAGTCCGGCGACCCTCACGCGGACCGTGCAGCGGCTGGAGGCGGACCTCGGGCACCGCCTCTTCGACCGGGGCCCGAGGGGCGTGTCCCTGACGGTCGAGGGGCACCGGTTCCGTGAGTACGCGGTGCAGGCGCTGGAGTTGTGGCGCTCGTACCGCGAGGAGCGTCCGGACCCGGCCGAACTCACCGGCCACCTGGTCGTGTTCGCGACGGTGACGGCCTGCCAGGTGCTGCTCCCGGATCTGCTGGCACCCTTTCGGGCCGCCCGTCCGCAGGTACGGCTCGATGTTCGCACCGGGGACGCGGCGGCCGCGCTGGCCCGGCTGGACGAGGGCGAGGTGGACGTGGCGGTGGCGGGGATCCCGGCCCGGCTGCCGGAGCAGTTGGTCGGCCGGACGGTCGCGACCACGGAGCTGGTCCTCGTCACCGCCCGCGACCGGCCGGACCCGGAGCTGCGGGGCCCTTTCGTCCTCCCCCACCGCGGTCTGGTCCGCGACGCCGCCGACCGCTGGTTCCGTACCCATGGCGCGATCCCCGACCTGGCGGCCGAACCCGACGGTCACGAGGGGCTGTTGACCCTGGTGGCGCTGGGCTGCGGCACGGGTGTGGTGCCCCGGCTGGTACTCGACCACAGCGCCGTGCGCGACCGGCTGACGGTGATCCCCGTCGACAGTGCGCCGGAGCCGTTCCCGATCGGGCTGTGCGTACGGCGGGCCGATCTGCGGCGGCCGCAGGTGGCGGCGCTGTGGAGCCTCACGGCACAGGACTCGGGACCTCGATGAGGGGGCGCCGTGTCGCCCGGCCTTCGGCTGTGCCCGCGCCTGCCACGACCCGTCCAGTGGTCGGGCTGGGCCTCCGAGCCGTCAGGCCAGCGCGGCCAGGGGGTCGTCGAGGACCGGCTGCCAGGCCAGTTCGGCGGCTCCCACGAGGCTGTTGTGGTCCAGCGTGCAGGCCAGGATCGGCACGCCTCCGCTCTGCCCCCACAGGCTGCGGTCGGCGACGACCGCGCGCAGCCGCTCGGGGTCGGTGTCGAGCAGCGTGCGGTGCAGACCGCCGAGGATGATGCGGTCCGGGTTGAGGATGTTGACGAGGCCCGCGAGCCCGAGGCCCAGCCGGTCGATCAGCGCCTCGGTGGCCGTACGGACCGCCGGGTCGGTGTACTGGGTGCGGATGAGGTCGTTGGCCTGCTGGAGCAGTGACACCTCGGGGCCGGGGTCGCGGCCCGCGGCGGTGAGGAGCGCCAGCGGGTCGGCCTCGACGTCGAGGCAGCCACGGCTGCCGCAGTGACAGGGGCGGCCACCCTCGGGGTTGACCGTGAGGTGGCCGACCTCCAGGGCGAGGCCCGAACTCCCCGTGTGCAGGCGGCCGTCGAGCACGAGCGCGCCGCCGACGCCGCGGTGCCCGGTGGCCACGCACAGCAGGTCGCGGGCGCCGCGCCCCGCGCCGTGGCGGTGCTCGGCGAGCGCGGCGAGGTTGACGTCGTTGCCCGCGAACGCGGGCCCCTCGATACCGGCCGCGCGCACCCGCTCGGCGAAGATCTCCCGGACGGGCGCACCCGCGGGCCAGGCGAGGTGCAGGGGGTTGAGGGCCAGCCCCTCCGGCTCGGCGACCGCGGAGGGCACGGCCAGCCCGGCGCCCACGCACTGCCGGCCGGTCTCGTGCAGCAGTTCGGCGCCCGCGTCGACGACCGAGCCGAGCACCTTCGCCGGGTCGGCGTCGACGGTCTCGCAGCCGGGCGCGGTGGCGACGATCCGGCCGCCGAGCCCGACGAGGGCGGCCCGCCAGCCGTCGGCGTGGACCTGTGCGGCGAGCGCGACGGGGCCGCCCTCGGCGACGTCCAGCCGGTGGGAGGGGCGGCCCTGGGAGCCGGCGGCGGCGCCCGGGTGCGCGTCGACCCGGATCAGCCCCAGGGCCTCCAGTTCGGCGGCCACGGCGCCCGCGGTGGCGCGGGTGACGCCCAGCTCGGCGGTCAGTACGGCGCGTGTCGGCGCGCGTCCCGTGTGGACGAGTTCCAGTGCCGGGCCGAGCGCGCCGCGCCCCCGGTCCAGCCTCGTTCGTGTGGTCCCTTCGCCCGTCGCCCTGGGGGCCGCCTTGCCGTCCATGAGGGCGAGTCTCCCATGATCCGCACGCCCGGGGCGCCCGGAGTGTCGGGCGTGGGGCGAGGGCCGGGTTTTCGCCCCCGCCGCCCCTGACCCCCAGCCCTCGGGCACCCGCTCCTCAAACGCCGGAAGGGCTGGATTTTCCCGCTTCGAAGCCGCTCACCCTCAGCGTGACGTTCAGACGTCCTTTCAGGCCCAGCTCGGGCGGTGCCGTGTCCGGGCGCACCTTCGGGACCCCGTGGTACGCGAGGCGGGACGGGCCGCCGAAGACGAAGAGGTCGCCGCTGCGCAGCTCCACGTCCGTGTACGGACGGGACCGCGACCCGGTGTTGCCGAAGCGGAAGACACAGGTGTCACCGAGGCTCAGCGACACCACCGGCGCGTCCGACTTCTCGTCGCTGTCGCGGTGCATGCCCATGCGGGCGTCGCCGTCGTAGAAGTTGATCAGGGCGATGTCGTACGGGTCCGTGGCCGCGCCGGCGCCGAGGGTGTCCGTCACCGCGCGGCGGCCCAGCTCGTCGAGCCAGTGCGGGAACGGTTTCACGGGTGCGCCGTCGCCGTCGACGACCGTGCGGGCGTACGTGTACGGATACCAGTGCCAGCCGAGGCAGACCTGCTGGGCGGTCATCGTGCCGCCGCCGGGCGTGCGTACGGTACGGAGGCCGGCGGGTGGCCGGGCCCACTCGCGGCAGGCATCCAGGAGCCGTCGCTGGTGCTCCGCGTCGAGCCAGTCCGGCAGGTGCACCGCGCCGGGCGCGATCTCCGTAGGGCTCCGGGGGAACAGCTCGGCGTCCATGGGCCCATCATCACGCACGTCACCGACAGGATCGGGGGGCGGCGCGTGCGCCGCGGCCCGGGGAGGACGGCGGCTGCGGCTCGGTTAGCCTGGGCTCACGATGAACGACCGTATGACCGCGCCCTGGGCCGAGTACGAGCTGGCCCGCTTCCCCGAGGACCCCCGTGACCGGCTGCGTGCCTGGGACGCGGCCGACACGTATCTGCTGCGTCACCTCGCGGAGAGCGGGACCCCGCTGACGGGGTCGGTCGTGGTCGTCGGTGACCGGTGGGGCGCCCTGACCACGGCGCTCGCGGCACACGGGCCGGCGCAGATCACCGACTCGTACCTGGCTCAGCGGGCCACCCGCGCCAACCTGGCGCGCAACGAGGTCGAGGAGGCCGCCGTACGGCTCCTGAGCACGCGGGACACCCCTCCGGACCGCGTCGACTTGCTGCTCGTCAGGGTGCCGAAGAGCCTCGCCCTCCTCGAGGACCAGTTGCACCGGCTCGCGCCCGCGGTGCACGAGGGGACGGTCGTCGTCGGTGCCGGCATGGTCAAGGAGATCCACACCTCCACGCTGAAGCTGTTCGAGCGGATCCTCGGCCCGACGCACACCTCCCTCGCCCGGCAGAAGGCCCGGCTGGTGTTCTGCACCCCGGACCCGGCGCTCGCGCGGGCAAAGGGCGCCGGTCCGTGGCCGTACTCCTACCAACTGCCCGGCGGTATCGGCCTGTTGTCCGGCCGTACCGTCACCAACCACGCCGGTGTCTTCTGCGCCGACCGGCTCGACATCGGCACCCGCTTCTTCCTCCAGCATCTGCCGCGGGGCCGCGGCGGCGGGCGCGTCGTCGATCTGGGGTGCGGCAACGGAGTGGTCGGTACGGCGGTGGCGCTGGGCGATCCGGAGGCCGAGGTGGTGTTCGTCGACGAGTCGTACCAGGCGGTGGCCTCGGCGGAGGCGACGTACACGGCGAACGCCGCGGGGAAGGCGGAGTTCCTCGTCGGCGACGGGATGGAGGGCTTCCCGCCCGGCAGTGTCGATCTCGTGCTGAACAATCCGCCGTTCCACTCCCACCAGGCGACGACGGACGCCACGGCCTGGCGGATGTTCCAGGGTGCGCGCCGTGCGCTGCGGCCCGGGGGTGAGCTGTGGGTGATCGGCAACCGGCATCTCGGCTACCACGTGAAGCTGCGTCGGCTCTTCGGGAACAGTGAACTCGTGGCCAGTGACGCCAAGTTCGTGGTCCTGAAGGCGGTCAGGCAGGCGTCGGGCGGTGGATCCCGCAAAGCGTCGGGCGGTAGGTCCTCGCAGGGCGTCAGACGGTAGTCCCCCGCAGCGCGCGCGGTGAGGCGCCCAGTTCGCGGCGGCACGCCTTGTTGAAGGCCTGCAGGTCGGGGATGCCGACGGAGGCGGCCACGGCGGGGATCGAGAGGGTCGTGGCACGCAGGAGGTGGTGGGCTCGGTCGAGCCTGCGGCGGCGGATGTAACCGACCACCGTGGTGCCCGTCTCGGTGCGGAACAGCCGGGTGAGGTGGTTGTGGGAGACCCCGGCCAGGCGGGCGACGCCCGGCACGGTGAGCGGGGTGGCCAGATGGGCCTCGATATGGGCGATCGCGGTCGTGACGGCAGGGTGGGCGTGGGCGCCGGGACCGGAGTGTGCCGCAGCCGGACTCAGGTGGGCGACGCGCCACAAGGCCGTCCAGATCTCGGACCGGGTGCGTTCGGGGGTCTGGGCGGCCGAGGTCACGGCCTGGAGCAGCAGACGGGTGAGGAAGGGCAGCTCGGGTCCTGTGTCCTGCATGAGGGGCACCGTGCGGGAGGGGCCGGCCGGGGCGATGCGCAGATGCGCGTAGAGGTGCTCCGAGCGGCCCTGGTAACGGTAGCGGACCGTGGTGCCGGGCGGGACGAGGCTCACCCGGCCTGGGCGTACGGCGTGTGCCGTACCGTCGACGGTCAGTTCGGCGTCGTACTGGTAGAGGTGCAGTTGCCACAGCTCGGGCAGCCGGAACACGTCCGTGCGGCTCGCGACGCCGTGCACGCCCACGCCGACGGCCGCGACGACGGGCGGCTCGCCGAGGTGGATCTCCGTCTTCCGCATGGTGGGAAATTACCAGCGGGGTCCGTCAGGGGGCCGGTCGCGCGCACAGGGCTCGGATGAGCCGGGTCACCGTCTCCACCATGGCGTCCCGTGCCGTGCTCAGATATTTCCGCGGGTCCACGACCTCGGGGTGGGTGGTGAGAAAGTCCCGTACGGCTCCCGTCATGGCGATGTTGAGCGCGGTGCCGATGTTCACCTTGGCGACACCGCCCGCGACGGCCGCCCGCAGTTCGTCGTCGGGCACGCCGGAGGAGCCGTGGAGGACGAGGGGGACGCCCAGGGCGGCGCCCAGGCGTGCGAGGAGGGTGTGGTCGAGGACCGCGGTGCGCGTGGTCATCGCGTGCGCGCTGCCGATCGCCACGGCCAGCGCGTCCACGCCGGAGTCGTTGACGAAGGCCCGCGCCTCGTCGGGGTCGGTACGGGCGCCGGGTGCGTGCGCGTCGAGGGGCGGTGCCCCGTCCTTGCCGCCCACCTCTCCCAACTCGGCCTCGATCCAGAGCCCTTGGGCGTGGACCAGGCCGACGGCGGCACGGGTGGCGGCGAGGTTCCGGTCGTACGGCAGGTGTGACGCGTCGTACATCACGGAGCTGAACCCGGCGTCGGCCGCCTGGCGCAGCAGGTCGTCGCTCCGGACGTGGTCGAGGTGGAGCGCGACGGGGACCCGCGCCCGTTCGGCGGCGGCGGTCGCGGCGCGTGCCAGCGGGAGCAGCCGGCCGTGGCGGAACCTGACCGCGTTCTCGCTGACCTGGAGGACGACGGGCGCCCCCGCCGCTTCCGCGCCCGCGACGACGGCCTCGACATGTTCCAGGGTGATGATGTTGAACGCGGGGACCGCGGAGCGGGCCGCGGCGGCGCGGCTGATCAGTTCACCGGTGGTGGTGAGGGGCACGGCTCCTCCTGGTCAGTGGGTGGCCGGGCCGAGGATCACCGAGCGGGTGAGGTGGCGCGGCCGGTCCGGGTCGAGTCCGCGGGCGGCCGCCACGGCCACCGCGAGCCGCTGGGCGCGAACGAGTCCGGCGAGTGGATCGAGCCCCTCGGACACCCACAACCCGCCTGTGTCGCCCACCTGTCGGGCCAGTCCTTCGGGGGCCTCACCGAGCATCCAGGTGGCGGTTCCGTGGGTAGTGATGCTGATGGGTCCGTGCCGGTACTCCATCGCCGGGTACGCCTCGGCCCACGCCAGCGAGGCCTCGCGCATCTTGAGCGCGGCCTCGTTCGCGAGCCCGACGGTCCAGCCGCGGCCCAGGAAGGTGAACTGCGTGCGGTCGACGAGGCCTTCGGGCAGCGGGGTGTCCAGAGCGGAGCGCGCGTCGGTGACCACCGCGTCGGTGTGCAGCCCGAGGTGGGCGCGCAGCAGGGTGAGGGCCGTGGTCGCGAAACGGGTCTGGACGACGGACCGTTCGTCGGCGAAGTCCAGTACGACGAGGTCGTCGGCGGCCGCCGCCACGGGGGTGTCCGGGTCCGCGGTGATCGCGACCGTGCGGGTACGGCCACGCAGTCGGCCGAGGAGGTCGAGTACCTCGGTGGTGGTGCCGGAGCGGGTGAGGGCGACGACCCGGTCGTACGGGCGGCCGTCCGGGAACTCGGAGGCGGCGAAGGCGTCCGTCTCGCCGTGTCCGGCCCGCTCGCGCAGGACCGCGACGGACTGCCCCATGAAGTACGAGGTTCCGCACCCCACGATCGCGACGCGCTCGCCGGGCGGCGGCAGCACCCCGCCGTGTCCCGCCGCCTCCGAGGCGGCACGGGCCCAGCACTCGGGCTGGCTGGTCAGCTCGTCCTCGACATGGGTCATGGCGGCCCCTTCTGCGGATGTCGCACGCATGCTTGTTCCTGCAAGATATAGCTCTATTCCAAGCAGTATCAAGCATTGAGTGGCCTCTTGCTGCGCTAGAGTTCGCCGGAAGATCGACGGACGAAGGGGTGGTGCGGATGTCGCGTGACGCCCGCTGGAAGGCACTGCTGGAACTGCTCGTCGAGCGAGGGCGGCTGGAGGTCGAGCAGGCGGCGGCCGAGCTGTCGGTGTCGGCCGCGACGATCCGCCGCGACCTGGACCAGCTCGCCGAGCAGCAGATGCTCGTGCGCACCCGGGGCGGGGCGGTCGTGCACGGTGTGTCGTACGAGCTGCCGCTGCGCTACAAGACCGCCCGCCACGCCTCCGAGAAGCAGCGCATCGCGAAGGCGGTCGCGGGCCTGGTCTCCCCGGGTGAGGCAGTGGGCCTGACCGGGGGCACGACCACGACGGAGGTCGCGCGCGCCCTGGCCGTGCGCGGCGACCTCACCTCCGGTTCACCCGCGCTGACCGTCGTCACCAACGCGCTCAACATCGCAGGCGAGCTCGCCGTGCGGCCCCAGTTCAAGATCGTGCTGACGGGTGGCGTCGCCCGCCCCTCCTCGTACGAGCTCGTCGGCCCGCTCGCGGACGGGGTGCTCAGCCAGATCACCATGGACGTGGCCGTGCTCGGGGTGGTCGCCTTCGACGTCACACACGGCGCGGCGGCACACGACGAGGCCGAGGCCGCGATCAACCGCCTGCTGTGCGAGCGCTCCGAACGCGTCGTCGTGGCCGCCGACTCCAGCAAACTGGGCGGCCGGGCCTTCGCCCGGATCTGCGCCACCGAGGCGGTGGACACGCTGGTCACGGATACGGCGGTGGAGGCGGAGACGGTGCGGGCGTTCGAGGAGGCGGGGGTGCGGGTCGTCGTGGTCTGACGCGTGGACCACGGAGCTTTCAGCCGCGCAGCCACGGCGCCGGCATTCCGCCCCGTTTCAGTGAGCCGAGGATCATCGACACGTCCACGGACGCCACGTCCTGCAGCCACGGGGACAGCGTGACGAAGTCGTGGAGGGCCGGCTCGTCGGGGAAGGCCGTCAGGGCCAGGAGCTGGCGTTCGCCGGTGACGAAGCTGACGTAACGGACGTGGGCGGACTCGGAGAGCGCCTTGGTCA
Organism: Streptomyces phyllanthi; assembly: GCF_009377205.1. Classification (GTDB taxonomy): domain Bacteria; phylum Actinomycetota; class Actinomycetes; order Streptomycetales; family Streptomycetaceae; genus Streptomyces; species Streptomyces phyllanthi. Next base: position 11,566 of record NZ_VJZE01000041.1, on the reverse strand, counting down.
CCGCGTGAACCCTGGAGGGGACGGTGCCCAACCAGAGCAGCGCCTCCACGTGGAGTCCGAGCAGCGTCGGCTCGATCACGGCGCGGATGCGCACCCTTCCCTCCCGCCGCAGCGCGCCCAGCCGTCTCCGTGCCGTGGCCTCGGACACCCCGGACACCCGGGCGAGTTCCTCGTAGGTGCACCGCCCGTCCTCGGCCAGGACATGAAGCATCAGCCGGTCCGGACGGGGGAGTTCGCGGGCCGTGTCGAAGTTCTGCAGCACATCGCCCGTGGCGTGGGTCGGAGCCGCCGGGTCGCCGTCGGCCAGCGCGGCGATCTCCGCACCGGTGAGCAGACCCGCGTGCCACTCGCGGATCGTGCGGACATGGCGCAGTACGGGGAGGGTGCGGATCTCCAACGCGCCCGGAAGGCCGGGGAGTTCGTCCATCACCTGGCCGGCGAGGTGGTCGCGGGGGCACTGCAGTTCCGCGACGCAGTCGAAGGTGCCGGTCAGCACGTGGGCCCAGAGGCAGTCGGGGCGACGCGCCAGAGCCGTCGCGGCCAGCCGTGCCTGCCCGGGCGCGCAGCGCACCCCGACCACCGTGCCGCGGCCACGCACCGCCATGGCCCCGATCCGTACCAGCCCGGACTCCAGCAGCCGGGAGCCCCGGCGCACGACCGTGCGTTCGGGCTCACCGAGCGCCGCCGCGATGCGGTGCCATGAGGCGCGGCCGTCGATCTGCAGCGCGCTGATGATGCGTCGGTCCAGCGAATCCGCCACGGAACCGGTCTGCCGTGCGTCCATCGGACCCAGCATATGGCTGATTCCGTCACTTGCGCTGGAAAACTTGTTCCCTTCCGTCAGTGTGCCCGAATCTGCCGGAGGGGGAGTCGCACCGACCGTACAAGCTGCACGAACCCATGACTCCCGTGACTCCCCGATGTACGGAGGTGGTTGACGTGACCGCGACTCCTGCCCCCGGCAGTCCCCCACAGCCACGGACGGATCGGCCCCTCGGCACCGCACCGGCCCCCACCGCCCGGCGCGGGCCACTGGCGGTCCTGGGCCCCGGACTGGTCCTGGCGGCCACGAGCGTCGGCGCCGGTGACATGGTGACGTCCCTCGCGGGTGCCGCCGGGTACGGGATGGCCCTGCTGTGGGCGATCCTCATCGGCGTCGTCGTGAAGTACGCGCTCACCGAGGCCGTGGGGCGCCTGTACATGGCGACCGGCCGTACCGTGATCGCCGGCCTCGGGTCGGTCGGGCGCTGGCTGCCGGTGGCGTTCTTCGGGTTCGTCCTCGTCATCGGGCTGATCTATGGTGCGGCGCTGAGCTCGGTGGCGGCGCTGGCGCTGTCCACGCTGTTCCCCGTGCTGCCGGTGAGGCCGTCGGCCGTGGCGATCGCGCTGGTGTCCGCGGCGATCGTGTACGTGGGGCGGTACACGCTCTTCGAGCGGGTGATGAGCGTCTTCATGCTCGCCAAGTTCCTCGGCATGGTCGTGCTGGCGGTGGTCACGCTGGCCACCACCGACGATCCGACCGGCCTGTTCTCCTCGCTGCGCCCGAGGCTGCCGGAGGGGGACATGGTGACGGTGCTCGCTCTCATCGGCGGCGTGGGCGGTACGGCCGGTATCGCCTCGTACAGCTACTGGGTGCGGGAGAAGGGCTGGCGGGACCGGAGCCGGCTGCGCGTCATGCGGGCGGACTCGGCGGTGAGTTACGCGGTCACCTTCCTGTTCGTGCTCTGTACGACGGTGGTGGGCGCGGGTCTGCTCTTCGGAACCGGCAGGACCATCACCGGCAACGAGGGGCTGGCCGCGCTCGCCGATCCGCTCGGCGCGGACCTGGGGTCGGTGGCCCGCGTGCTGTTCCTGGGGACGTTCTTCCTGGTGACGCTGAGCGCGCTCGTCGGCGGGTTCAACGCGCTGTGCTATCTGCTGTCCGACTCGCTGCGGACGATGCGCGGCGTACCGGACGCGGAGGCCGAGCCGCACATGGCGCAGCACAGCCGTCCCTTCCGCCTCTTCCTGCTGTACTGCGTGGTCGCGGCCCTCGCGGTCACGTTCCTGGGGCGGCCGGTGCCCCTGGTGCTGACGTATGCCGCCGTGGGGTCGCTGATCCTGCCGCTGCTGTCCGGGGCGCTGCTGGTGCTGCTCAACCGGCGGGGCGTCGAGCCCGTATACCGCAACAAGATCACCGGCAATGTGCTGCTGTCCGGCTCCTTCGTCCTGTTCGGAGTGCTCGCCGTCGTACAGCTCAAGGAAACGATCGGAGGGGCGTGAACCGCACCGTGACCACTACGGACCTGTCCACCGCGAAGGAGGCCGCAGCGGGGGGGACCAGCACCGAGGGGGCCGGCACGGAGGGGGCCACCGCTCACGGGTCGGACCTGTGCTTCTGGACCGCCACCGAGCTCGCCGCCGCCATCCGGCGCCGCGAGGTGTCCGCCCGGGAGGTCGTCACCGCGCACCTGGAACGGATCGAGCGGGCCAATCCGGAGGTGAACGCCGTCGTCAGTCTCGTCGCCGACCAGGCGCTGGAGCGGGCGGCCGAGGCGGACGAGCGGCTGGCGTCCGGGGCGGAGACCGGCCCGCTGCACGGGCTGCCCGTCGCGCACAAGGACCTCCACGACACGGCCGGCATCCGCACGACGTACGGTTCACCGGTCTTCGCCGACCGTGTCCCCGACCGGGACCATCTGGTCGTCGAGCGCCTGCGCGGCGCCGGAGCCATCACCATCGGCAAGACCAACGTCCCCGAACTCGGTATGGGCTCGCACACCGTGAATCCCGTCTTCGGCGCCACCCGCAACCCGTACGACCTCTCGCGCAGCGCCGGCGGCAGCAGCGGTGGCGCGGGAGCGGCCCTCGCCTGCGGTATGCAGCCCCTCGCCGACGGCAGTGACACGGGCGGCTCGCTCCGCAATCCCGCCTCCTTCAACAACGTGGTCGGTCTGCGCCCCTCCCCCGGCCGGGTCCCCTCGTGGCCGGACAAGGCGCCGTGGGGTCAGCTCTCGGTGAAGGGCCCCATGGCCAGGACCGTGGCGGACGTCGCCCTCGCGCTGTCCGTGCTGGCCGGTCCGGACCCGCGCGACCCGCGCGCCCTGGAGACACCGGGTTCGGCGTTCGCGGGCGGACTGGAGAGTGACGTACGGGGTCTGCGGGTCGCCTGGTCGCCCGATCTCGGCGGGGCCGTGCCCGTGGACGCGGAGGTACGGGACGTGCTCCGGCCCGCGGTCGAGGTGTTCGCCGGGCTGGGCTGCGAGGTCGAGGAGGCCTGCCCCGACCTGTCGGGCGCCGACGACGTGTTCCTGATCCAGCGGGCCTGGCAGATGGAGCTGGCCTACGGGCCGCTGCTGGAGGAGCACCGGCACCGGATGTCCCGCGACGTGGTGTGGAACATCGAGCAGGGGTGGGGGCTCAGCGGCCCGGACCTGGGGCTGGCCCAGCTGGAGCAGGCCGCCCTCTTCCACCGGGTCCGGGAGTTCTTCGAGACGTACGACCTGCTCCTGCTGCCGGTCAGTCAGGTCGCGCCGTTCGACATCCGGCTGCCCTACCCGGCGTCGGTGGACGGCACGCCGATGGAGACGTATCTGGACTGGATGCGCTCGGCGTATCTGATCTCCGTCACGGGCTGCCCCGCGCTGTCCGTCCCCGCCGGTTTCACCGCGCAGGGCCTGCCGGTCGGCCTTCAGGTGGTGGGTCCGCACCGGGCGGACTGGGACGTGCTGCGGGCCGGGTACGCCTTCGAGCAGGCGACGCGCTTCGGTGAGCGCAGGCCCTCGGCCGCCGTACTGGAGGGTCGCGCGTCACTGGGCGGTCGCGCGTCACTGGGCGGTCGGGCGTCGCTGGAGGGTCGTACGTCGCCGGAGGGTCGTACGTCGCCGGAGGGGAACCTGTCGTGAGTCCGCGGAGCGCCGTCGTGGTCGGCGCCGGCATGACCGGGCTGGCGACCGCCTGGTTCCTCCAGGAGGCGGGCGTGGAGGTCACCGTCGTCGACCGCCGGGGCGTCGCGGCGGGCGCCTCCTGGGGCAACGCGGGCTGGCTGGCCCCGTCCCTCACCGTCCCGCTGCCCGAGCCGGGCGCCCTGAAGCTGGGCCTGAGCACGTTCTTCTCCCCCGCCTCACCGCTCTCCGTCCCGCCCCGCGCGGACGTCCGGCTGGCCCGGTTCCTGCTGTCGTTCAGCCGCAACTGCACCACCCGGCGGTGGCAGGTGGCGATGAGCGCCTTCGCCGCGCTGAACCGCCAGGCCCTCGCGGCGTACGACGAACTCGCCGAGGGCGGTGTCGCGGAACCGACGCGTACGGGCGGACCGTGTCTGATCGCCTTCACCTCCACGGCGGACCGCGCGCCGTTCGTGGCGGAGCTGGAGGCGGTGCGCGCGGCGGGCCAGCACGTGGAGTACGACCTGCTCGACGGGCCCGCGGCACGGCGGGAGGAGCCGGCGCTGTCGGTACGGGTCGACGCGGCCGTACGGCTGCACGGACAGCGGCACATCGATCCCGGGGCGTATGTCGCGGCACTGGCGGGCGCGGTCCGCGACCGGGGCGGCAAGATCGTCACCGGGTCGGGCGTCACCCGGATCCGGGACCTCGGCACGTCGGTCGCCGCGCACTGCGCCGACGGTACGCAGCTGCGCGCGGACGTGGCCGTGCTGGCGGCGGGCGCCTGGCTGAACCGGCTGGCGGCGCCCTTCGGTGTGCGTACCCCGGTCCAGTCCGGCCGTGGCTACAGCTTCACCCTGCCGCCCGGGGGGCTGCCCACCCGGCCCACGTACTTCGCCGCGCAGCGCGTGGTCTGCACACCGCTGGGCGACCGTGTACGGGTCGCGGGGATGATGGAGTTCACCGCGCCCGACCGGCCGGCGGACCCGCGCCGGGTGCGGGCGATCGTCAGCGCGGCCCGTTCCCTGCTCCCCGGTGCCGACTTCGGCCGCCGCGAGGACGTCTGGGTGGGGCCGCGCCCGTGCACCGCCGACGGTCTGCCCCTGGTCGGCCCGACCCGCTCGCCCCGCGTCCATGTCTGCGGCGGCCACGGCATGTGGGGCATCGCCCTGGGCCCCCTGAGCGGCAGACTGCTCGCCGAGTCGATCGTCACCGGCCGCTCCGCCGCCGAGCTCGGCCCCTTGCATCCGCTGCGCTGAGCGTGCCGTGCCCCGCTGGACCGGCCGGTCATCGGGCCGAGACCGGCCGGTCCTCCCTCAGCTGCGCGAACAGCTGCCGTGCCCTGCGCATGTCCCACTTCACGGCCACGCCCTTGGACGTGGCGAAGGCGGGATCGGAGACGGGCACGTTGACCTGGCGTCCGCTGCCGCCCGTGACCTTGCGCATCGCCTGGAACAGCGACGTGAGCTCCTGTAGGCCCGTGTCCTTGTCCACGATGAGCGTGTCGAGGCCCGCGCCGACTGTCGGGAAGACCTTGCTCGGGTCGAGGAGCGTGCCCGGGGTGGCGGTCTTCCTGGCGAGAGCGGCGAGGAACTTCTGCTGGTTCCGGGTGCGGCCGAGGTCGCCCTCGGCCTCCTGCTTGCGCTGCCGTACGAACGCCAGCGCCTGGGCGCCGTTGAGGGTCTGGCAGCCCTTCTGCAGGTTCGCGCCCGAGTTCTTGTCCTTGATGGCCCGGTCCAGACACATGTCCACGCCGCCGACCGCGTCGACGATGTCGACGAAGCCGGCCAGACCGATCTCGGTGTAGTGGTCGATGTGCAGTCCGGTGTTGCGCTCGACGGTCCTGACGAGCAGATCGGGACCGCCCAGCGAGAACGCGGCGTTCAGTTTGTTCGGCTGGTCGGGGTAGCGCCTGCCGGTCTCGGGGCGCAGGAAGGACGGGATGGTCACCCACGAGTCACGCGGCAGGCTCATCATCGTGGTGCCGCCCGCGCCGGTGTGCAGCAGGATCATCGAGTCGGTGCGGCGGCCCTCGGTCGAGCCCGTGCGCAGGTTCTTCCTGGCCTGCTCGGACAGCCCCTCGCGGCTGTCCGAGCCGACGATCAGGTAGTTGGTCCCCCGGCCGCTCGGCGCACGGTCCCTGAGCGTGCCCAGGTCGACCCCCTGGTCCAGCTCGGTGTCGGCCCACACGTACGCCCCGACCGGGGAGACGAGCAGCGCGGCGACCGTGAGGATCGCCAGCCGCACGCCCCGGCGGCGCCGGGTGGGCCGGCGCCCGGGGGCTCTGCCGCCGCGTTCGGGGCCCCCGGACCCACCGGCTCTCCTGCGGTGCCCGGAGGCTCGGCGCACGGCGTCCACGCGGCCCGCGACGACGTCCATACGGCCTGCGGCGGTGGAGGACGGCATACCCGGCAGGGGCGCCGTGCGCGGCGGGGGCGGGGACGGGTTCCCGTCCACCGCCCGCCCCGCTCCGGCCTGCGCCGGCTGTGTCACTCCCTCGCCCGGGCCGTCGCCCGCCAGACGGTCGGTCCAGTCACTCATCGGCCTGTCCAGTCCCTCACCACATCGGGATCACCTCGTCGGCAGGCTCTTATACGGCGGCGCGCCTCCGATCTGTTCACCTGCCGTCCCGGAACGCCGGATGCGGTGCCACTTCAGCCGGCTGCCGAGCAGCAGGGCGACCATGGACTGGATGACGACCAGGTACATCAGCTGCCGGTAGACGAAGAACTGGAACGGCATCGACCACAGGGTCCGCAGTCTCTCGCCGTCGAGCCTCAACGCGTACCGGGCACTGACGAGTTGGGAGCCCAGGAAGGCGAACCACACCCCGGCCGACAGCCAGGGATCGAGGAACAGCACCCCGTACAGGGCGAACACGTCGATGACCGGTGCGAGCAGCGGAAGGGAGACCTGGAAGAGCGCGATGTACGTGAGTCCGCGGCGGCCGAACCGCCCCGCCACTCCCCCGGACCAGACGGCACGGCGGTGCTTCCACATGGCCTGGATCGTGCCGTAGCACCAGCGGTAGCGCTGCCGCCACAACTGTCCCAGCGAGGTGGGCACTTCGGTCCAGGCGATGGCGGACTCCTCGTAGAGCACCCGCCAGCCCGCCCGCCACAGGGCCATCGTGAGGTCGGTGTCCTCGGCGAGGGTGTCCTCGCTGACGCCTCCGACGCTCACCAGCGCGTCCCGCCGGTAGGCGCCGATGGCGCCGGGGACCGTGGTCATGCACTCCAGGACCTCGAACATCCGGCGGTCGAGGTTGAAGCCGAAGACGTACTCCAGGTGCTGCCACTTGGCCAGCAGGCCGCGCCGGTTGCCGACCTTGGCGTTGCCGCTGACGGCGCCCACGGCCGGGTGCGCCAGCGGCTGGATGAGCCGGCGGACGGCGTCCGGTTCGAAGACGGTGTCGGCGTCGACCATGACGACGATGTCGTACCGCGCGTGTGCCAGCCCGGTGTTGAGGGCCGCCGCCTTGCCCTCGTTGACCTTGCGGACCACCTCCACGCGCGGATCCCCGATCGCCTCGGCGAGATCCGCGGTGCCGTCCGTCGAACCGTCGTCGATCACGATGATCTGCAACTGCTCGTGGGTGGAGGCCAGCAGGGAGAGCAGGGTGGACTCGATACCTGCCTCCTCGTTGTACGCCGGCACGAGCACCGTCACCGGTTCGGTGACCTCCCGCAGCCAGGGCGCGCCGGGACGGGAGCTCTCGAGCCGGCGGACGTGGGCCCGGGCGAACAGGCCGAGCAGCACCAGGCGCAACAGCCCGAGGCCGCCCGCGATCGCGAGGGTCCACGTCATGGCGCTCACGAAGGCGCGCCCCAGCTCGGTGGCCCAGACCAGGGCGGTGCCCTGCCATCGCTCGGCCGCGGACACGGGCGAGTACGGGACCAGCCGCAGCCCGGCCGACACGGTGGTGAAGCGGTCGACGTCCGGGTCGGCGAGGAGGCTCCTCGCCTGCTGGTAGGCGATCGACGTCTGGCTGAACTGACGGATCATGCCCTGGGCCGGCTTGCGGGACGACCTGTCGGCGGTGACCAGCACATAGCCGCGGGAGGTGGCCTCCCGTGCCGCCCGCCACTCACGGCCGCACAGTGTGTCCGGCGTGGTGATGCGCGGCATCCGCAGCAGGGTGGGGTTCACGCCCGCGGTGCCCGCCAACGCGGTCTGGGTCAGGTCGAGTTCCGCCGCGAAGCGGCTGGGTGAGGTCTCACCCAGGACGGCGCCCGTGTAGGTGTTGGAGCCGATCTCATGGCCCTCGGCACGGATCCGCCGCACGAGCTCCGGGTAACGGGCCGCCTTGGAGCCCATGAGGAAGAAGGTCGCCCGTGCGTTGTTGCGCCGCAGCAGGTCGAGCAGGCGGGGGGTCCACACCGGATCGGGACCGCCGTCGAAGGTGAGGGCGACGGTGCGGGCGGGCATCGAGCCGGTCTGGATGCCGTTGCCGTTGATCCCCACGACGGGACCGCCTCGGGCGACGGTGTCCGGTGCGGGCGAGGTGCAGGGTGACCGCGTCTTGGCGGCGTCCACCTCGTGGTTGGTCCAGCCCTCGAAGAGCAGGACCGCGAACATGGCGGGGAGGACCAGGATCAGTAAGAGCCAGTGCCCCCGGGGATCACGGGACTGTTTGTGGCGGCCCTTCACGGGATGCCGTCCCCCCTTTCGGCCGAGGTGCGGTGCCGACCGGAACGGGGGTGCGCCGCGGTGGGGTTGGGGCGTACGCGCGTACCGGGCACGCGCCCGGCAGCGGCAGCCGTACGGGGCAGGGTGTCTCTTCTCCGGTCGTACGCGCCGGGACGCGACGGGCGGAAGAAGTTGTTCTCCGGCTGCCCGTTGGAGCACGTTTCACGCATGGGGCGCGAGTCTAGCCACAGAGTTCCGCTTGCACGGCCCCGACGACGAGCCTCACAGAAACCCCTTGTGCCTCACCGGTCGTCGCGCCGCATGGTCCCCCACTGCCCCTCCTGGTCGGCGACCGCGGTCTCGGCCTCCTTGATGACCCCGTCCTCGATCCAGCCGACGGGTTCCACTTCGTGGACCAGTGGCTCGTTGTCGGGGCCCCGCCCCCTGACCCGGCCCCGGAGGACCCAGGGGCGTACTCCGGGTCCCTTCTCCCGTGGCAGGTGGGAGTAGTCGTACAGCCGGCGGGCCACCCACAGCTCCACGGGACGGTCCTCCCACCAGGGTTCGACGTCGAGGGGGTTGGCGGACAGGCCCGGCATACGGACGCCCGTGAGCGCGTCCCTGCTCTCGGCAGCGCCCTGGTCGGCCTCGGGGCCGTGTGACCAGCGCACATACAGGTGAGGGGTGCGCTCCACCAGGGCGGCCAGTTCTCCGAGGGAGCGGAGGACGGGCAGCGCGTCGGGGGTGCTCATCGTGTCGCTCCTCACAGGCGGCGTCCGGTCGATCGGTACCGCGCCAAGGCCGGTCGTGGTGGTGCCGACCCTGCTCGCGGCCTCGGCCGGGGTCACTCATCCTCGTGCTCCCGTTCTCGATCGGCCGGGTGTCCGGAAGGTCTCCGTGACCTGCCGCAGATGGAGCTCCTCCAGGGTCCGGAGCTGCCGGTGGGCGCGGTCGAGGAGGTCGTCGATCAGCCCCGGGTCGAGCCGGTCCTCGCTCTCGGACAGCCGCCGCAGCGTCTGCCACACGGCGACCTTGCCCTGCACTCCCACCCGCAGCACCTCCAGCTCGATCAGCGTGCTGAGCGGAGAGCGCCGCACGATCCTGCCGTTCGCCTTCAGCCGGCCCGCCTTCTCGACCGCCCAGCCCGCCAGGATCTTGTACTGGCGGGCCGGCACGTCCAGTCTCCTCATCAGCTCCAGCAACATGTCGCGGTCCTGCGCGATCTCGGTGGCGATCTGCCCCATGGCCGAGGCGATCGCCGTACCGCGGGACGCGCGCGTCAGGTAGCGGGCGCGTTCGACGCCCGCGGTGGATCCGGCCAGATGGTCGTTGAGGTAGATCCCGAGCAGGCCCGGGCGGTGGTTGCCCGTGTCCCGTTCGCGGTGAGTCGTCTCTCTTTCCGGGTGAGTCGTGGTGCCGGAGCGCGGTCGGTGGTTCATCGCGGGTCTCCTTCGCGCGGTCGGTGGTTCATCGCGGGGCTCCTACGGGGTCGGTGCGCAGTCCGGCACGGATCCGGGCCGCCTCCGTGGCCGCGTCGCGAAGGCAGTTCAGGCGGATACGGCCGGTCGGCAGCCGCGTACACCGGATCGGCTGCCGGAGCCACCGGTCCGTCTCGCGGCCGGAGACCCGCGCGAAGCTGCGGACGCCGAGAATCGGCCCCGGACCACCGACGGCGTGGGACATTCCGTGGGCCGGGCCGAGGGTGTCCCCGGTTCCCGGGCGGGGCGCGACAGCCATGCGCGGCTCCTTTCCGGACATGTTGCGGGACACGTCGCACGCCGGAAGCCGTGCGGGCGCCCGAGTACCCCTGTGACCACCGGGAACACGTTCGCCCGTCCTGTCCGACGGTCCGGGTGCGGACGTGCCGAGGGGGCTCCCGGAGAACGGGAGCCCCCTCGGCGCGCAGGACTCAGGAGCGGTCGCGCCTGGTGGTGCGCTCGGCCTCCTGGCCGCGTTCGCGGGCCTTGGCCCGGGTCTTCTTGGCCTCGCCGCGCGCCTGGTCGATCTCACCCTCGACCTGCGTCTCGCGGTCGCCCGTGACCTTGCCGACCATCTCCTTGGCCTTGCCCTTCATCTTGTCAGCGCCGCCCTTACCGGCTTTACCGGCCATGGCTCCTCCTTGGGGTGTGGACGCCTGCCCGCCCAACGTAAGCCGCGCTGCGACACGCCGCGCGCTGGAGAGTCACGGTGCGTAGTCGGGCCTCGCGCCGAAGCGCGGGGTTCCGGGTCAGGGCAGCGGTGTGCCACCGGTGGCGTTCATGACCTCCGCGGTGACGTAACTCGCTTGCGGCGAGGCCAGGAACACGTACGCGGGTGCCATCTCGGCGGGTTGTGCGGGCCGGCCGAGCGGTGCCTGCTTGCCGAACTCCCGGGTGTCGGGCATCGTCGCCGGGATCAGCGGGGTCCACACCGGGCCGGGGGCAACGGCGTTGACGCGGACACCGTCACCGGCCACCATCTGCGCGAGCCCCTGCGTGAAGGTCACGATCGCGCCCTTGGTCGTCGCGTAGTCGAGCAGATGCGGGCTGGGCTTGTACGCCTGCACGGACGTGGAGTTGATGATGGACCCGCCCGCGGGAATGTGCGGCAGAGCCATCTTGCACAGCCAGAACATGCCGTACAGGTTGGTCCGCACGACCCTGTCGAACTGCTCGGTCGAGATCGCCCCGATCCCCTCCGGCTGCGACATCTGGTAGGCCGCGTTGTTCACCAGGATGTCGATCCGCCCGAACTCGGCGACCGCACGCTCCACCAGGCGACGGCACTGCTCCTCCTCCCGGATGTCACAGGGGACGGCGACGGCCTTGCGCCCAGCGTCCTCGACAAGCCGTGTCGTCGTGGCCGCCTCGCGGTCCTCCTCCGGGAGGTGGGTGAAGATGACGTCGGCCCCTTCGCGCGCGTAGGCGAGGCACACCGCACGGCCGATTCCCGAGTCGCCGCCCGTCACCAGGGCCTTGCGGTCCTGGAGGAGCCCACGGCCCTCGTAGGAGTCCTCACCGTGGTCGGGCGGCGGGTCCATGGGACCGGTCCAGCCCGGGTGTTCCTGGTCCTGCTGCGAGAACTCGGGGCGGGGG
>NZ_VJZE01000419.1 GCF_009377205.1 Streptomyces phyllanthi | reverse complement strand
GACCTGGACCCCGGGCGAGGCTTCCTCCTCGTCGAAGCCCTCTCCACCCACTGGGGAACGACCGGCGGCGACCCGTACACCAAGACCGTCTGGTGCGAAGTCGCCCTGAAGTGACTGTCAGTGGTGTCTGCGACTCTGTTCGTCATGACGCGGACGGAATTCGGGAACTTAGTGTTCTTCTGGGGCTGGTGGACCTTCTTCGAGGCCGTGTGGATCGCCGTGCTCTGGCAGAGCCGCTCTCGCGTGCTGAGCGGTGGGATCTACCGGATACCCGGCGCACGGCGCATCGGACGGGGTGACTGCGTGCGGCGCGTCGAGGCGCTGCTCGCGGAGCTGGAGCGGAGGGGTGTACCGGCGGAGGGCGGGCCGGACAAGGACGAACTCGTCGACCGGTGGCACCGTGTCGTCGCCGGTCGGTTCGTCTCGGTGCTGCTCCAGGCGGTGCCTCTCCTGGCCGTCGCCCTCCCCTTCTGGTGGACGACCTCGCTCGCCCGGACCACGACCACGCCTCTCTGGATGTTCGCCGCCATCGCCGGCTTCGGTGCCGTCTCCCTTGCGCTCATGGCCGCCGACGAGCGGGCCACCGCGGTGTCCGACCCGTCCGGGGTCGTCACGGTCAAGGCGATCCGCTTCCTGGACATGCTGCTCATCCCGTCCGGCCGCCGGCCGCAGGACTCGGCGCTCGACGTCCACGGCAAGCTGTTCCGACGCCTTGGCAACGCCCTGCGCACGCAGGCCCGGCACGGGACCCGCACGATGCCGCCCGCCACCCGCGCACGGGTGCGGGAGGACACCGAACGACTGATTGCGGCACTCGCCGACGCCGACCAGCGCTACCTCCTCGGCGAGGGAGCCGACCGTGAGGCAGCCGTGCGCGACCTCTCCCGGCTCGTCGCCGGCGTCCTGCGCCACAGCTGTCGTCCGCGCGCACAGCGCGACAGCCTCGTGGTCGTCGACGCCGTGCTCCTCCCGGACACGCCGGAACCGGACGCGGCGGACGTGCCGGCCGAGCCGCTCAGGAGCCGCCTGCTCGCGGGGGCGGGGAGGCTGGCGGTGGCCGTGGGCCTCCTCGCCGGAGCCGTCCTCCTCCCCGGCGGGGGAGCCGCCTCGGATCTGCTGGCGGCCGCGGGGCTGGCGACCGTCGCCCTCATCTGCCCGCCGCTGCGAGAGGCTCTGCACCGGGCGAAGGAGCTTCTCGTCGGCGGCGCGCCCACCGGCGACAGGGGACCGGAGACGCCGGACGACGAGTCGAGTGCCCCGACGGCCGCCCCCACCGGCTCCTGTCCCCACTGCGCCAGCCACTCATCCGTCACCGCGGGATCACGGCGGGTAGGCTCATAGACCGGTACGGACAGGGTGACCCGGCATGACACGAGGACGAGGGCGACGAGAAGACATGGCCGCGCTGGAGGACAGCAGCCAGGGGCGCACACGGGACCGGCGGTCAGTGTTCGAGCGGTACCAGGAGGCCGTGGGGGAAGACGGCTTTACTCCTTCGGATGAACTCTTCGCTCTAGAGACCACCTCCGACGGCCAGCCCACCGATGTCGAACGGGAGGACACCGACGAGGGCGTCGACCCGATCACCTCGCCCTTCGACCCCGAACACATCGACATCGAGACCCGCACGACCACCGTCGACCTGCTGCTCTCCCGGCTCCGCAACGAGATGATCGACCTGGCCCCGGACTTCCAGCGCCGGGCCGGCATCTGGACGGACGAGAAGCAGAGCCGCCTCATCGAGTCGCTGCTCCTGCGGATCCCCATCCCTTCCTTTTACGCGGCCGAGCAGAAGGACGGCAGCTGGGCCATCGTGGACGGCATCCAGCGGCTGACGTCGATCGCGCGCTTCCTCGATGCCAGTACGGTCAACGCTCCGCCGCTGAAACTGAAGGGGCTGGAATACCTTCGCAACTTCGCCGGGGCGGGTTTCAACGACCTCTCCGGCAAGCTTCAGATCCGGCTGCGCGAGACGGAGGTGGTCGTCCACGTCATCCGGCGCGGCACCCCCGAGCCGGTCATGTTCAACGTCTTCGCCCGTATCAACACGGGCGGCGAGCCCCTCACCCGGCAGGAGATCCGGCACGCGCTGATTCCCGGCCGGTCCAGGACCCTCCTGGCCGAACTCGCCGAGTCCGAGGAGTTCCGCGAGGCCACCGGCAACAGCGTGGTCGGGGACCGGATGGCCGACCGCGAGATGGTCCTTCGTTTCCTGGCCTTCCGGCTGACCTCGCCGGACAGCTACCGCACGGGCGACTTCGACTCGTTCCTCGCCGAGGCCATGCACCGCATCAATCGGTTCGAGCCGCTCGACGAGCAGCGCCTGCGGCAGGAGTTCTTCAGCGCCGTGATCGCGGCGCAGAGGATCTTCGGTGCCCACGCCTTCCGCAAATACCGCTCGGGCCAGCAGCGCAAATCCCCCATCAACAAAGCCCTGTTCGAGACCGTCGCGGTGAACTTGGCCGCGCTCGACCCGGCTCAGCACATCAGATTGAGGGAGCTGGATGTTCTGGACGCCTTCGCCGCCCTGATGGACGACGCCGAGTTCGAACGGTCGATCTCCGTGGCCACCGGTGACCCCAAGAAGGTACGCAAGCGGTTCGACGCCGTGCAGGAGCTCTTCGAAGATCTCCTCTCCTACTCCGGAGACAGCTGACAGTGATCACCCGACTTACCCTGGTCAACTTCAAGGCGTTCCGCCGCCTTGAACTCTCGCTGGGGGCGCTGACGCTGCTCACCGGCCTGAACTCTTCCGGAAAGAGCAGCGTGTTGCAGGCCCTTGCCCTGTTGAGGCAGTCGTTCGGGCCTGATCGACCGATGGTCCACGGGGAAGGGAGTCTGTTGCTGAATGGTGAGCTGGTCGAAATGGGCACAGCGCGCGACGTGTTGCATGACGACTTCGGCCCCGTGGATGAATTGCTCGCGACTGACGCTCCTGCGGTGGGTTTCGTGGTCGAGGTGGACGAGCCCCATCACTACATTGCCCGCTACGATCTCCAGCAGCCCGACGAGGATGTCATGGAGGTCTACTTCCCCGGGTTCCCACGGTGGCTCGACCTGCCTTTCCAATACCTGCACGCAGATCGCATCACCCCCGCCGTCACCTACCCCCGCTCCCGTCAGATCGCCATCGACCGCGGATTCCTCGGCGTACGAGGCGAACACACCGTCAACTACCTCCGCCACAACTCCGAGCAGGAGGTCCCCGACGGCCCGCTCCGTCACCCCGACGCCACGTCTCCCCAGCTCCTCGACCAGACCGTCGCCTGGATGCAGGAACTCTGCCCCGGCGTCAATCTCCAGGCCACCGCCATCGAGGGCACCGACTCCGTCCGTCTCTCCTACGGCTTCGGCGGCACCGCCGGTATCAACGCCACCCGCCGTCGCCGCCCCACCAACGTCGGCTTCGGACTCACCTACGCCCTGCCGATCGTGGTCGCCTGCCTCACCGCGACCCCCGAGAGCCTGATCCTGCTGGAGAACCCAGAAGCCCATCTGCACCCCAAGGGTCAGAGCAGGATGGCGGCCCTGATCTCCGCAGCTGCCGCCACGGGAGCGCAGATGGTTGTCGAGACCCACAGCGACCACGTCCTCAACGGCGTCCGGATCGCCGTGAAGCAGGGGGCCTTGGCGGCGGACGACGCCGTCATCCACTTCTTCCGCGGCAACGGCTCGGGTGCCGAAGTCATCAGCCCCCGGGTCGACAAGGACGGCATGCTCGCCCAGTGGCCCGAAGGGTTCTTCGACGAGTGGGAGAACTCGCTCGACAAGCTGCTGGACTGACGAGGGTCAACGGTCACCAAGGGGGAGAAGTGCCACTGCTGTTCCTGAACGAGAGGTCCTGGAAAACCGCCTGCGACCCGGCCCGCGCCGAGCGGGCCATGGCCGACTTCGTCGACGCCGTGCGCGCGGCCGCCAAGGAGGACACGGCTGATACCTCGTTAGTCAGCGAAGTCGAACTCAAGTCTCTGGAGATCGCCGAGGGTTACCCGATTGGAAAATGGATCGGCAGCAGTCCGAAGAACCACGCCCGCTGGCAGCGTCTCCTGGCTCTGCGGAGCAGGTCCCCCGTCCGCAGTGTCTTTCCGACGCCGGATGCCGACGGCCACCTCGAATACCACTACAAGGGGGAAGAGGTCCTGGGCCTGGGCGCCGCGCACTTCATGGACGGCATCGCGGTCAGCCTCCCAGTGGCGCCCGAGTGGCAGAGGCCAGCCGTCACTCTCGAACGCACAGAACTCGTCGAACTCGCCGACGAATCAATGGAGTTCGAGCACGAGACGGTCGACGTCCGGCACATCTCCGCCCCTCCACACGTCGACGAACATCTCGCCTGGATCCGCGAATCGAGCCTGGCCAGAGCCGCCACGGGCCGTCAGATCTGGGAACGCAAGGCCGACCTGTACCCGCACCTCCAGTTCCTGTCCCGCACCGAAGCTCACTTGAGCGACCTGGACCCGCGCTGGGTCGTGCCCGTACGGCGCCGCCTGGAGCAACTGGATGCCGCGGTGGCCCTCTGGGAACCGACGGCGAGGCCCGAACCGGAATGGCAGTCCAAGGTCACGCCCGAGAGCCAGACCCGCCGGGAGGTCTGCCGGTTCGTCGACTTCGACGACGAGAGACGCCTCTTCGAGATGCACGCCCGCTTCACACCGGGCATGGGCCGCGTCTACTTCCGCCTGGTGCCGGAGGAACGAGCCATCCGGCTCGCCCACATCGGCAGCAAGATCCGTCCCGATCTCTGACTCCGTCAGAACAGCGTCTCCTGCCCCGCCGGCACCAGCGGCTTCCTGGCCTTGGGAACCGGCGCCGGCACAACCGCCTGGGCAACCGGTGCGGTGCGCGTGCTGGTGCGGGAGGCGCCTCCTCCTGCACGCCATGTAAGAGACTGCGGCGGTGTCGTCCTCGGCCCGGTGCGTGCGGACGTAGCCGCAGCTGGGGCAGACCCGACAGTACGGCGGAGATCCCCGCGAACTGCGCGACACCATCTGGCAGAACCCGGTCGTCACGCTGCTGAAGTTCCTCGCCGCCCCCGACCCGCGACGCTGGCGGCTGCGCACCCAGGCCGCGCTGTCCGGCTTGATCGCCCTGCCGGAGGCAGTGCGGACGGCGGTGCCGGTTCAGGACGCCGCTGCCGTGATCAACGGTCACCTGCTGGGTGAGGACGCGGCGACCACGGTCGGCCAGGGGCCTCTCCGGGTGGTGCGCGTGGCCGACGCGAGCGGCTGCGCGCTGGTCCTCGCGGTCTACATGACCCCTGGCCATGTCGACGTGGCCTGGACCGCGCTCGCCGTCCTGGACGACAGCCGTGACGCCGTCACCAAGGACCCGAAAGCCCACCAGCGTCGCTGGCAGGCCTGGCTGTACTGGGGCAACCTCCTTCAGTTCCTCGGCGAGGGTGAGGGAGACGCGCGGCAGCTGGCCACGAGCGAGCTGCGCCTCTTCGACGCCGCTCAGCTCTCCCTGCACCTCGCCAGCGCCTCCAACGCCGACGGCGTCCTGTTGGAGCAGCTCGACGCTGACATCGTCCGTCTGGCCAAGGACTACGTGAGCAAACCGGTGCCGGAAGTCTTCCAGGACATCAGCGTGCTCCGGCGAGCCGTGTTCGAGCTGCTGCGCGGGCGGCAACGCCCGTACGAGACCTCTCACCTGTATCTGGCAGCCGGCCGCCTGTGCGGTCTGGCGACGCACGTCGCCCTCGACCTCGGCCAGTGCACGGCCGCCGCCACGCACTCCCGTACGGCCTGGACGTGTGCCGAAGCGGCCGGTGACAACGGCCTGCGGGCGTGGGTCCGGTCCATCCAGTCCCTGATCGCCTACTGGCAGCAGAACTACCGCCAAGCCGCGGACGTGGCGAGGGCGGCGTTGGCGCCACCACCGATCACGGCGCCGATACAGAACGGTGCCACTTGGCCGAGAACACGGCCCGGCTGTGGCGACCCGTGTTCCTGGCGCCAAGCGGTGCGCGAATGGCTGAGCACACGGGTCGGCGGGACGCCCTCGCCCCGGTCGGAACGGCGGTCAGCCCTTCCCTGCCAGTTCGATCAACTCGGCGGCGAAGGCGATGGCTCCGTCGACGCTGTGGATGGCGTACATGGAGTCGATCATGAAGTGATCGATCCCGGTGCGCTCATGGACCGCCTTGAGAGCATCCGCGACCTGCTGTGAGGGGGTGTCCGGGTCGATGTTGACCCGCAGGACCGTGTCGATCGCGGACGGATCCCGGCCGGCCTCTCGGGCCAGCCGGTCGATGACCGCCCGCTGGGCCACCAGACCGTCGATGTCCAGGTAACTCGGCACCACGCACAGCGGCAGCCAGCCGTCCCCGCGTTCGGCGACCCGCCGCAGCGCCCGCTCCGACAGTGCCCCCAGGTAGAACGGCGGTCGTGGGCGCCGTGCCGGCTTGAGCGGAGAGTGGTGCAAAGGAACCGAGATCGACTCACCCTGGTATGCGGCCGGGTCAGTGGTCCAGATGGCTTCCAGAGCGTCGAGCAGTTCGTTCATCCTGGCTCCGCGGCGGGTGAAGTCCTGGCCCGCAGCCTCGTACTCCTCGGGCGACCAGCCGATGCCGAACCCGGGCAGCAGGCGACCACTGCTTATCAGGTCGATGCTGGTCAGCGACCTGGCCAGCTGCACTGGCGGATACAGGGGGGCGATGAGCACGTGGGTTCCGAGGAGCACGCGCTCGGTGGCACTTGCGGCGATGCTCAGGAGCACGAAGGGATCGGCGGCCGGGTTCAGTTCGGCCGGGATGGTGTTGCCTTGCCCGCCATAACCGATCTTCGGGTTGACGGCGGCGAGGTTGCGGTCACCGACCCACAGACTGGCGGCCCCCGCGTTCTCTACCTTCCGTGCGAACTCGGCGGTCCGGGCGATGTCTAAGGCCTGCTTGTGGAACTGCGGGAGCG
The DNA here is from genome assembly GCF_009377205.1 of Streptomyces phyllanthi. Taxonomy (GTDB): domain Bacteria; phylum Actinomycetota; class Actinomycetes; order Streptomycetales; family Streptomycetaceae; genus Streptomyces; species Streptomyces phyllanthi. Next base: position 1,290 of record NZ_VJZE01000419.1, on the reverse strand, counting down.
CGAAACCGATCTTCATGGCTGTTCCTTCTCAAGTGGGGGCGAGTTCGCCGGCAAGGACGCGCGCCATTATCGCGACCGCCCTTGTCGTCGTGCGGCCGCTTTGACGAGTCTTCCGTTCGCAGAGTCGTGACCCGCATCGCTCGAACCGCCTTCTCAGATCCCCAACGAAGCCATTTCGATCGCCGAGCGGTAGTTCGCGGCGGCGGTGACCACGCAAGCGCGGTACGTCCGGTTGTCCTTCACCGCGAGGAAGTAGTCGCGGACCTGCTTCCAGTACTGGCGCAGATAGCTCGGGCCGGGGAAGAAGGCCGGTGGGCGGGGCACCAGGGCGTAGGCCTCCGAGCAGCGCAGGATCGCGCCCGTCGCCTGCGACAGTACGGTCTCGACCTCGCTGTTCATATTCCATCCCGCGGCGAGTTCGGGCGTCCAGATGGACGCCGCCACCTCTCTCAGGCGCTCCTGTTCCTCGGGGGTGGGCTCCTCCAGCGCACCGGCCGGGGCGTACGCGGCGGCCGTGCCGTACGTGCCGTGCGCACCGGTCTCCTGGGCGAACGCCGTGCCGGTCATCGCCCCGGCGGCCAGCGCGATGGTGACGGCAGCTGCCGCAGTGCCTGCCGTCAGGCGTATTCCGCTCCTTCTGTTTGCCTTCATCCGTTGCGACTCCTCCTCGAAGGCGGCTGCGGGAGGTCCGCAGCCGCCTTCGGATGCTGTCATCCCGGGCAGCGGCTTCAACGGAGGCGAACACGCCAACTATTCGCCGGTATGAGCCACGGACACCGTCCGTCCGAGCCACCGCTTCCGCACCGGGTCCGTCTGAGCCGCCGCTTCCGCACCGGGTCCGTCTGAGCCACCGCTTCCGCTCCGGCGTCTCGCGGTCCAACCGCTACCGTCCCGGTCAACGTCGGGTTCTGGCTGACGTGCGGTCGGCAGTCGTCGGAGGAGATCCCCATCCCGGGCCGGATGCGCTGCGGCGAGACCACCGCAGGGGTGATGCGCGAACAGAGCGGCTTCTCCTGCGTGCTGGGGCCGCCGTCCTTCCGGTCCGGACGGGGCGGGGGCCGGAGCGTGCGATGTCGCCGTCCGGGGGATGGAGGTCTTCCGGATCGACGTGCGTGTGCAGATCGGGAGCCTGTAGGACCATGCGCCCGCCGGCCGAGGGCCCGCGCGCCGCCGGGACCGTCGGCACGTTGTGGCGCTCACCGGCCGCCCGTATGTCCGGATTCTCCCCCACGATCTGACCAGTGACGGACGGGCCTCCGGGCAGGGGCGGCAGGGTCGGCAGGGGAACGA